>USMD01000010.1 GCA_900555725.1 uncultured Garciella sp.
GCGTAAGATCGTCGGCAGCGTCAGATGTGTATAAGAGACAGGTTCTCATTACAAAAGATAAGGATGTATATTATAGTGAAGCCCCAAAAGGAAAGCTTGTAAATTCTGTGGGCTCAGGAGATTCTATGGTAGCTGGTTTTATGGCAGGGTTTTTAGAGACGGGTAATTATGAATATGCATTAAAAATGGGTACTTGTGCTGGAAGTGCAAGTGCATTTTCAGAAAATTTGGCTACTAGAGAGAAGGTAGATCATTTAATGAAGAAAATTGGAAGAACAGATTATTAATTATAAAAAGATTATCAAAATAGGAAAAAGGGAGGAGTTTCTATGAAGATCACAGATTTACTAGACAAAAATAGTATTAGCTTAAATGCTAAAGTAAATAGTAAAAAGGAAGTCATTGATGAATTGGTTGCCCTTATGGAAAAGAGCGGAAAATTAAATGATGTAGAAGCCTATAGAAAACTTGTGTTTGCAAGAGAAGAACAAGGAACTACGGGAGTAGGAAATGGGGTGGCAATCCCCCATGGAAAAGGAGATTGTGTTATCACTCCTGGACTTAGTGCAATGGTAGTAAAAAAAGGAGTTGATTTTGAATCTTTAGATGGTGCTCCCGTTGAATTAATATTTTTAATAGCTGCTCCAAATACCGAAGATAATGTTCACTTAAATTTACTTAGTAAATTGGCGACTTTGCTCATGGATGAAAATTTTGTAGAGCAATTAAAAAATGCTAAATCTGAAGAGGAATTTTTAAATATTATTAGTGAAGCAGAAAAAACCAAGAAAGAAAAAGAAAACGTTATATCTTCTACTCAAGCGGTAAATCAAAAATCAGAATTTGAGAAAAAGATATTAGCGGTTACAGCCTGTCCTACTGGAATAGCTCATACCTATATGGCAGCAGAAAGTTTAGAAAAAGAAGCAAAAAAACTAGGAATATCTATGAAAGTAGAAACTAGAGGTTCTGGAGGAGCGAAAAATGTTTTAACTGATAAAGAAATTAAACAGGCAGATGCAATTATTGTAGCGGCGGATACAAAGGTTCCTATGGATCGATTTGCTGGGAAAAAGGTTATCGAAGTACAAGTATCTGATGGAATAAATAAGGCAAAAGAGTTAATTCAAAAAGCCATATCTGGTAATATTCCAATCTATCATGCAAAAAATGGATCTTATGAGAAAACTGTAGAAATTTCACAAAAGAGCAACAAAGGACATCAAGTGTATAAACATTTAATGAATGGAATATCGCATATGCTTCCTTTTGTGGTTGGTGGAGGTATATTAATTGCCGTCGCCTTTTTAATCGATAGTTTAACAGCGGACGTATCTACTACTAATGAAATTGCAAATCTAGGAACCATTACTAGTGGAGCATCTTTCTTTAAAGGCTTAGGGGATCTTGCTTTTGGTTTTATGCTCCCTATTCTTTCAGGATATATTGCTATGAGTATTGCAGATAGACCTGGCCTAGCAGTAGGTTTTGTTGGAGGTGCCCTTGCTAAAAATGGAACTTCTGGTTTTTTAGGGGCATTAATCATTGGATTTATTGCAGGGTATATAGTTATTTTCCTAAAAAAACTTTTTTCTAAGTTACCCCATAGTTTAGAGGGAATCAAACCTGTATTATTATATCCTGTTTTTGGGATTTTGCTGGTTGGTGGAATAATGACATTTATTATTGAACCTCCTGTAGGAGCTCTTAATGTTACTTTAAATAATGCCCTTAAAGGGATGAATACATCTAGTAAAGTGATTTTGGGAATGTTATTAGGTGGAATGATGGCTGTTGATTTAGGAGGGCCTATGAATAAGGCCGCTTATGTCTTTGGAACTGCTTCTATTGCTGCAGGTAATTATGAGATCATGGCAGCAGTTATGATGGGAGGGATGATTCCTCCATGTGCGATTGCTTTAGCAACTATTTTATTTAAGAATAAATTTACGGAAAGTGAAAAGAAAGCTGGGCCGACAAACTTTATTATGGGATTGGCATTTATATCGGAGGGAGCTATTCCTTTTGCCGCTGCTGATCCATTACGGGTTTTACCATCATTGATTATAGGTTCTGCTGTGGGAGGAGCTTTATCTATGATGTTTGATTGTACTCTTATGGCACCACATGGTGGTATTTTCGTATTTCCTGTAGTAGGAAATCCATTATTCTATTTACTTTCTCTAATTATAGGTACAATCGTTGGTGCAGTTCTATTAGGGGTATTAAAAAAGACAGCAATAACGCAAAATGAATGAAATAATTTCCTAAATGAATAAACTTATAAATAAAGATTAATTGCTAAGTCATCATTTAGTATTTTTATTGTGATACTTTTACTAAGATTACAATAGGGGATAGATGATTCATAGAATAGCGACTTAATGCCCTCTTTTTACCATAATAAAATCAAGGTAGAAAAAGAGGGCATTTGTGAAGCAGTGAAATGAACATTTATTCCCTTTTTATTTGTAAACTATATTATTGAAATTCATTAGTAAGTAAACTCTCAATGTCCAACACTCCCTTACCCTGGACATTTTTTCCTAAATGAAGACTCTTACAGGACATTTCTAGGGCTAGTTTTACCTCATCTGGGGAAAATTCTGGGCATTTTTCCAATAGTAATGCCACTGTCCCTGCTACGATAGAAGAAGATACTGAAGTACCTGTAAAGGATAGGTAGGGGGTGGTCAAAATATCTTTTTTCCCCTTAGAAGGACTATATTGGGGATCACAATAAAGGGAGGTAATATTTTTCCCTGGGACAACGAGGTCTGGCTTATTCTCTCCTGCAAAGGTAGGCCCCCTACTGGAAAAGTCACAAACTGCTTGGGGCATATTTTCATAGGCATTTTTTAAACAGCTTCCCACGGTAATGACACTCTCTGAGCTACCGGGGGATGCGATAGAAGCCTTATAGGGTCCGTTATTTCCAGCAGCACAGATTACCACCAATCCTTCCTGCCATAACTTTTCTACAGCCTTTATCAGAGGATCCTGTTTTAAAGGATAGGTATGATAGACCCCAAAGGGAATATGGACAATTCGAATATGATATTGTTCTTTGTTGTCTAATACCCACTGCAAAGCCTTCAGAGTATTTTTTACATCCCCTGTTCCCTTTTCATCTAAGCATTTTAATCCAACTAAAAGAGCATCCGGGGCGATGCCTTTGTATTGCCCCTTTGATAGTACACCATTTCCTGCCATACAACCGGCACAATGGGTTCCATGACCATTGTCATCATAGGGACTAGAGTATTCATCTACAAAATCCTTAAAAAAGAGGATTCTATTTTTAGGACGGATCAAATCTCCATGAGGATAAATGCCCGTATCTAAATGAGCAATAGTAATGTTACGTCCTGTAATTCCATATCGATTGACCTGATAGGCTCCCAAATTACTACTGGTATGATTCATAAAGGCAAAAACCTTATGATTCATGGAAAGATAAGTAAGAATAGGGATGTTTAGGATGTCTTTGATTTTTGAAACTGGAGCCGATAGAGAATATCCATTAATAATGGGGAAATAAGTAATCTCTCTACAGCCTAATCTTTTTAATTTTCTTTCAAAGGAATTAGAAAAGTCTCCTTGGATTTGCAAAATTAAAGGAATAAAAGTCAAAGGGTAATCTTTTAAACTCCATAAAATGCAAGGTTCGATTTTACTTTTATGATTGGTACTTAAGAATTGTAACAAATTGGATACTTTTTTCATGGAAGTTCCTCCCTGAAATTTTCTTCTTTATTACTAGTTTATGTAAAAGGGGAAAAACAGTGACTGCTAACGGATGATATTGCCAATGAAGTTTACATAATATTTTTGTATAATAGAGGATAGGACTTTCAATAAAAGGGGGGAGAAAATATGGAAAGGAAGAGAGTTTCTAACAGGGGGAAAAAAATCATTTTATTTCTTTTTTCTATCTTGGTAATATTTTTACTATTTTCAGGTACTATTATAAAGGAAGTAGAAAAAGTATCTAGTGATTTTATTATTGCAAACTTAGAGGATTATAAAAGTAGGAAAATAGGGAATATGACCTTTCATTTTAAAGAAGAAAATGGATACAATTTAGAAGAAGTTTCTAATATTGCCCAAGAAATGATTGAAAAAGTGAATAAAAATTTTGGAAAGGAAGATGCAGAATCTTTCCATGTGGTGATTTATCCTAATTCCATGGAAATGAATCGTGGGTTAAGACTACCTTCCGGTGAAAACACCTTAGGTGCTTATTATGGAAATAACATTTTTTTACTTTCCCCTAGCCAATTAAGCGAAGCTAATTCACCCTTTAAAAATGTATTTCTCCATGAATATACCCATCTATTAGTGGAAGAAAAGACAAAGGGAAATCATCCTGTTTGGTTTACTGAAGGGGTTGCCCTTTATCAAGAATATATGATTACAGACTATGAATGGGGAAAAGGAGTAGTCTATAATCAGTTTCCCTATAGTTTGAGTCAATTGGAGAAGGAATTTTATCAACTGGATACCTTTCAGGCTTATCGTTCTTCTTTTTTAAGGGTAAGGTTTTTAGCAGAGGAATACGGAGAAGAATCTATCCTTAAAATTATAGAAGAATTAGGAAATGGGAAAACAATCCAAGATGCCATGGAAAGTGTCTTAAAAAAAGAAAATAATACTATAGAAAATGAGTTTAGACTATGGTATCAATATAATTTTTATGATAAACTTTAGTAGGTGAACAATACCTACCACTTTAAGGCACAAGAATTGTGCCTTAAAGCTTTAAAAATTGAAATTAGGAGCAAAATATAATAGATACATATGGATGAAGGGATGATAGTGAGATGGAAAAATTACTTATAAAAGGTGGAAAAAGACTTCAAGGCAAAATAAGAATCGGTGGAGCTAAAAATGCAGCGGTAGCAATTTTACCCGCTACAATTTTATCGGAGGATACTTGTTATATTGACAATTTACCTAATATAAATGATGTAAGACAATTAAAGAATATATTATTAGACCTTGGGGCTGAGATAGAGCAGGATCATTATTCTAAAATGAAAGTTAATACAGCGACTATTCATAGAATTGAAGCCTTAGGGGATAACCCCCAAAGTTTGAGAGCCTCTTATTATTTTTTAGGGGCTTTGCTAGGAAGGTTTGGCAAGGCAGCGGTATCCCTCCCCGGAGGTTGTAATATTGGAGTGCGCCCCATTGATCAACATATCAAGGGCTTCGAGGCTTTAGGGGCAAAAGTCACGATTGAACATGGGGTGGTATATGCAAAGGCCGATGAATTAAAAGGAACAGCTATTTTTCTAGATGTGGTGAGTGTGGGGGCTACCATTAATATTATGTTAGCAGCCAGTAGGGCAAAGGGGATTACAACCATAGAGAATGCAGCTAAGGAGCCTCATGTGGTGGATGTAGCTAACTTCTTAAATTCCATAGGGGCAAATATCAAAGGAGCAGGGACAGATGTGATCCGTATTAATGGGGTAGATCACATGCATGGATCCGAATACAGTGTCATTCCTGATCAAATAGAAGCGGGAACCTATATGTTAGCAGCTGCAGCTACAAAGGGGGATGTTTTTATTGAAAATATTATCCCAAAACATTTAGAATCTATTACTGCTAAGTTGGAAGAAATGGGAGTTCAGATAAAAAAATATGATGATAGTATTCGAATTTTAGGTGCAGATCATTTAAAGCATGTTAATATAAAAACTCAACCCTATCCAGGATTTCCAACAGATTTACAGCAGCCTATGACCGTCCTTCTATCCATTGCCGATGGGACAAGTATTGCCACAGAAAGTATTTGGGAAAATAGATTTCTCCATGTGGATGAACTAAAAAGAATGGGAGCCAGTATAAAGGTAGAAGGAAGGACGGCAATCATAGATGGGGTGAAAAGGCTTTCAGGAACGGAAGTGAAGGCTACGGATTTACGGGCTGGAGCTGCTATGGTTATAGCTGGACTAGTTGCTGAAGGAGAAACGTTAGTAGGAAATTTAATTCATATTGATCGGGGCTATGAAGAACTAGAAGAAAAAATGCGAAGTCTAGGAGCAGATATCCAGAGGATTGATGTTTAAAGATGAAGATTTGTAGTATAGCCAGTGGAAGCAGTGGGAATTGTATCTATGTAGAAGACTCAAAAACTAAATTATTAATTGATGTAGGTATTAGTGGTAAAAGAGTAACAAATGGACTTAGTCAAATAGGGGTAGATGGAAGGGAACTCGATGGGATATTGGTTACCCATGATCATGAAGACCATATTAAAGGAGTAGGAATTTTATCTAGAAAGTATGATCTTCCTATTTATGTTAATGAAGGTACTTGGGAAGTGATGAAGGATAGTATAGGGAAAATACACCCTAAAAACGTAAAATATTTTGACAGCAAAATTCCTTTTGAAATAAAGGATTTTCGTATAGAGCCCTTTTCGATTTCCCATGATGCCAAAGATCCAGTGGGGTTTAGTATCTATGGACAAAATAAAAAAATGAGTATTGCTACAGATTTAGGGTATATTAATAACAATATTTTCGAAAAATTATATGGTGCAGATATGGTTCTTTTAGAGGCAAATCATGACGTACAAATGCTAAAAGTTGGCCCTTATCCCTACTATTTAAAGAGGCGAATTTTAGGAGAAGAAGGCCATCTTTCCAATGAAAGCGCAGGAAATGCTTTAGTTCATCTTGTAGAAAAAGGATTAGAACAGGTATTGCTTGCACATCTAAGTAAAAAAAATAATTTTCCGGAATTAGCCTATCAAACCGTATACAATATACTTACAGATCATAAGATAAAGGTAGAAAAAGATGTTAGAGTAGATGTTGCCCATAGGAATAGCGTGAGTCAAGTATATTGTTTGTAATATATTTGGAGGTGATTATAAATGGAGCGGTACAAACCCCCTAGGAGAAGGGCTCCTTTCTTTACAGCTATTGTGGGAGCGATTATTGGTGGATTGATTGTAGGATTACTCTCTGTATATTATATGAATTCTCGATTTGATCAGCTTATAGGTGATAAGTCGAAAGATCCTACTAAACAACAGATTATTATAGCTAAACAGGCAGATACTACTATTCCTGAGGCAGTGGCTAAGAAAGTAAATCCTTCTGTAGTGGGAATACAGACTGTGGAAGTTTCTTTGGATTTTTTCAAGGGCCCTATACAGCAGGAGGGTGTAGGGACGGGGGTTATCGTCAGCGAGGATGGGATTATATTGACTAATCACCATGTGGTTGCCGATCATCCAAAAAGTATAACAGTACAATTAATGGATGGTCGGGAACTAGAAGCTCAAAAATTGTGGTCCAATGAAGGAATGGATCTGGCAGTAATTAAGGTGGATGCGAATAATCTTCCAGTAACTCAATTAGGGGATTCTGATAATTTAAAAGTAGGGCAGCCAGCAATTGCCATAGGAAATCCACTGGGAATGAGATTTGAAAGGACAGTGACCTCAGGGATTATCAGCGCATTGAATCGAAGCATTGCCGTGAGTGAAAGTAATATTGCAGAAGACTTGATTCAAACAGATGCTTCTATTAACCCAGGAAATAGTGGGGGTCCCCTTTTAAATAGTAAAGGAGAAGTCATCGGAATTAATACCTATAAGGTGCAAACAGGAGAAGGAATGGGATTTGCTATTCCCATTAATGTAGCAAAACCTATTGTAAAACAAATCATTGAAAATGGAGAATTTCGACCTACAGTATTAGGAATTAGCGGCTTAGACCGGGAAATTGCAAGTTATATCAGTGAAGATTATCAAATAAAAAAGGGAATTCTCATTGTAGATATAGACTCTAGAAGTGCTGCATATAGGGCTGGATTACGGGAAGGAGATATTATTACTCATATTAACGGGAAGGAAATCAATTCCATGGTGCAATTAAGGAGTACTCTCTATCAACATCTTCCAGGGGATATTGTGAATATTACTTATCTAGATGGAAATAATGAAAAGCAAGCAGAAGTAAAGCTAAAAGAAGGAAATTACTAGTTATAAAGAAGAGACGCCTTATTAAGAAGGTGTTTCTTTTATTATTTTCTTGGATATTAAGAGAGGATTGTTTCAATGAGAATAGAGATTATAGCAGTGGGAAAATTAAAGGAAGATTACCTAAGGGATGCTCTTAAATACTATACCAAGAAGATTCAAAAACATAGTCTAGAGATCATAGAGGTACCCGATGAAAAAGCCCCAGAGAGTTATAGCGCCATAGAGATAGAGAAAGTGAAAAGAAAAGAAGGACAAAAAATTTTATCCTATATTAGCAATTATTCCTATGTTTTTGCTCTAGACATTTTGGGTAAAAACTATACTACTAAGATGTTGGGAAAAACCATACAAAAAGTTAATAATATGGGTTTTAGTCAAATAATATTTATAATAGGTGGTTCCAATGGATTATCCCCAGAGGTTTTACAAAGGGCTCAGGAAAAAATCTCTTTTTCTCCTATGACCTTTCCTCATCAACTTATGAGGGTAATCCTGGTGGAACAAATAGAGAAGATACAAGAAGATATTTTGAAATATGAAAAATTATAGTACAATAGAAGGGAATCAAAAATTTAAAACCAAGTCAAAAGTTGGAGTGAATAAAAATTATGAAAAAATGCTCAATTTGCAAGAAAAATCCTGCAATATTGTTTGCAACTACCATAGAAAATGGGAAAACTGAAATGAAGGGATTATGTATACAATGTGCAAAGAAATTGGGAATGCCCATAATGGATCAACTTATGGAACAGACAGGCATGACTGAAGAGGATATTGAAAACCTAACTCAAGAAATGGAAAATATGCTTGAGGATGTGGATACAGAGGAAGGAGAAGGAGATAGCTCCTCTTCCTTGCTTGGTATACTAAAAAATGCCTTTCCCATGAAGATGGATTCTGAAAAAGAAATAGAAAAAAGTCCTAATATTAAGAATGAAGGCAATAGAAATGGTTCTTTTAAAAGTAAAAGATCTTCCAAAAGAAAAAAGAAAAATTTGGAGACTTATGGGGTGAATCTCATAGATAAAGCAGAAAAAGGAGAAATTGATACTATCATTGGTAGAGACAAGGAAATCGATAGGGTAGTGCAAATTTTAAACCGTCGGAATAAAAATAATCCTATTCTCATTGGAGAGCCAGGAGTTGGGAAAACCGCAATCGCTGAGGGATTGGCAGTTCGAATTGTAGAGAAAAAGGTACCCGTAAAGCTCTATGATAAGGAAATCTATTTACTAGATATGACAGCTATTGTGGCAGGGACTCAATTTAGGGGGCAATTTGAAGGACGAATGAAAGCCATCATAAAAGAAGCTACAGAATGTGGCAACATTATTCTAGTCATTGATGAAGTCCATAATATCATGGGAGCTGGGGAAGTCCATGGAGGGGTTATGAATGCAGCCAATATCTTAAAGCCTGCTCTAGCCCGGGGTGAAATCCAGATTATGGGTGCTACCACTCTAGAGGAATATAGAAAGCATATTGAAAAGGATTCTGCCCTAGAGAGAAGATTCCAACCGGTAATGGTAGAAGAACCTACCATAGAAGAATCTATCCAGATATTACAGGGGATCGCAGGATATTATGAGGAATATCACCATGTGAAATACCCTAAGGAGAGCTTGGAGGCAGCTGTAAAAATGTCTGATCGATATATCACTGACAGGTATTTACCTGATAAGGCTATTGATGTTATCGATGAAGCTGGTTCTAAAGTAAATTTAAGAAATCAAGGGCTCATTGATTTGGAATATTTTAGAAAAGAATTTATGAAGGTACAGAAATTAGAAGAAGAAGCCGCCCAGAACAATGATTATGAAAATGCTGCTAAATACAAGATCGATAAAATCAATCTTCAAAATAAAATAGCTGACATAGAAAAAAATAGTCAAATAGAGATTACAGTAGAAGATATTGCCCATGTTATTGAGGCCTGGACTAATATTCCTGTACAAAAAATCACAGAGAAAGAAGCCCAAAAATTGTTACATTTGGAAGATAAGCTTCATGAAAGAGTTATTGGACAGGATCAAGCAGTAAAAAAACTATCCCAATCTATTCGAAGAAATCGCTCAGGTTTTCGAAACAAGAAAAAGCCTTCTTCTTTTATTTTTGTAGGGCCTACGGGGGTAGGAAAAACAGAATTGGTACGGGCTTTGGCCGCGGAACTCTTTGGCAGTGAAGATGCTATGATTCGTTTTGATATGTCAGAATATATGGAAAAACATACGGTTTCCAAGTTAATTGGAGCCCCTCCAGGATATGTAGGCTATGATGAGGGAGGACAGCTTACCGAGAAAGTCCGAAGAAAGCCCTATTCGGTAATTCTCTTAGACGAAATTGAAAAAGCTCACCCTGATGTTTTTAATATTCTGTTGCAAATATTGGAAGATGGAAGACTCACTGATGCCCAAGGCAGAACTACTTTCTTTGAAAATACAGTCATTATCATGACTTCCAATGCGGGAAGTCAATTTCAGAGCGGCAGTTTTGGCTTTGGCAGAGATGATTATTATCAAATGGAGGGTAGAATCAGAGATGCTTTACGGGAAACCTTCCGACCAGAGTTTTTAAATCGAGTAGACGATGTAATTGTATTCTCACGACTTTCTAAAGAAGAATTACGACAAATTGTTGATCTTATGATTCAAGAAGTAATAGAGGAAGTAGCAGAACATGAAATGAGCCTAGAAGTATCCCAAGAAGTCAAAGACTTTATCTTAGAAAAGGGTTATGATGAAAAATATGGTGCCCGCCCCTTAAGGAGAACCATTCAAGATTATATAGAAGATGCTATTGCAGAGGCATTCTTAGAAAAAACCATTCATCCGGAAGATCATATAAAGGTATTTTTAAAGGAAGGCCAAATTCAGCTGGAAAATATAAATACAAGGCTAATACAAGACTAATACAAAAAACCTTGCTCTATCCCATAGGAGTAAGGTTTTTATTTTTTTACTATTCTTGATTTTTGTTCTGAGTAACTATTTTCGCTGCGATATCCATTGGATCTAATAGGGGTTTTGAAATATGAGATTCCTTTAATGCCAATGGGACTTCTGTACATCCAGCAATAATTAGCTGGGCACCTTTTTCAATTAATTCATTGGCAGCAGATTTCAATAGATCTACTATCTCCTTTCCTGTATTTCCTGCTTTAATACCATTTTCTTCGTAAATAGCTTTCATCACCCTTTCTCTTTGGGTAATTTCATTGGGATAAATCATTTCCATATCATAGAAATATTTTTCATATAATCTGGTTTCAATGGTGCCGGTAGTAGCTAGGAGTCCTACCTTCTTGATTTGAGGATAAGTTTTCTTTATATATTTATAAGATTCTTCTAAAGCGTTTAAAATAGGAATAGAAAGCTCACTTTGGACTTCTTTAATAAAATAATGGGCGGTGTTACAGGGAATGAGAACAATATCAACTCCCATTTTTTCTAAATTTCTTCCGGTTTCTACCATAGCGGCTATAGGACTTTCTCCTCTATGTAAAATGGCATTAGTGCGATCGGGAATCTTAGGATTGCTATCAATCACAACACGAAAATGATCTTGATCCTTTTGCACCTTTGTAGCTTTAATGACTTTTAAAAATAAATCTGCAGTTGCTTCAGGTCCCATACCACCGAGAATCCCGATGACTCTGTGATCATTCATCTTTTTCCCCTCCTGTATAATAAAATTATAATAAAAATTTTCATTATTGGCTTGGATATTGAGCCATATTCCTAGATAATAGAAGTGTTGAAAATGGAAAATTCCTAAATAAAAGTTATAATTAAATTAATATGAGATATGGAGGAATAAATCATGAGTAAACACTTTGATGGTTATACTAGGCTTGTCCTAACAATTCTTTTATAATTTTCTTTTCATCGAAGGAGATGGTTTTATCCTTTAATATTTGATAGGTCTCATGGCCTTTCCCTGCAATAAGGATAACATCATCTTTTTGTGCTATTTCTAAGGCTTTTTTAATGGCTTTCTTTCTATTTTCAATGACTTCATAGGGACAGCTTGTCTTCTCAACCCCTGGCAAAATATCTTGGATAATAGCAAGGGGATCTTCGCTTCTTGGATTATCCGATGTAATAATACATAGATCTGAATAATTTCCACCGATTTCTCCCATAATCGGACGCTTGGTTTTATCCCGATCTCCACCGCATCCAAATACTGAAATGATTCGATTTTTAGCAAAAGACTTAGCGGTTTTCAGGACATTTTCCAATCCATCAGGGGTATGGGCATAATCGATAATGACGCTATAGGGAGTATCAGTATCCACTAACTCAAAGCGTCCAGGGACTGCTGAGGTTTTTTCTAGGGCCTCTTTTATGACAGAAAGTGGGATTTTCTCTATCAACCCTACAATAATGGCTGCCATGGTATTATAGACACTAAAGATACCAGGAATTCCTATGGAGAAGTTTTCCCTTAGATTTTTCCCTTCTAGACAGAAGGATACTCCCTTGTGGGTGATTTCTATATCTTTGGCTACAAAGTCACAATCTTTCTTTTGGATACCATAGCTGTAGGTAGGGACTTCTCCCTTTGTTTTTAGTTTGTGAATCAATCTTTCTCCGTAAGGATCGTCTCCATTGATAATATTTGCCCTATGGGTCATGTCAAAAAGTTTTGCTTTAGCCTGAAAATAGTCTTCATAGGTTTTATGAAAGTCCAAATGATCCTGAGATAAATTTGTGAAAATTCCAATATCATAATTTGTACCTTCTACTCGGTTTAGGGCTAGTGAATGGGAGGAGACTTCCATGATTCCATAATCCACGCTTTGCTCTACCATTTGAGATAGAAATTTTTGTAAATCAATGGCCTCCGGAGTGGTATTGTTGGCTTTATAGAAGCAGTTCTCTATGTAGTTTCCAATGGTACCAATGGTTCCAGTCTTTTTCCCCCATTGACGAAGAATGTTGCCTAGTAAAAAAGAGATACTAGTTTTTCCGTTGGTTCCAGTGATTCCAATCATTTTTAGTTTTTCAGAAGGATAATTATAAAAGCAAGTTGCCAACTGGGCCTGGGCAATCTTACTATCCTTTACTTGTATATAGGTAATGCCCTCTTTTTTCGTAGAAACTTCTTTTTCGCAAACAATAGCCATAGCACCAGCTTTTATGGCAGAGGGAATATAGTCATGCCCATCTACTTTAAATCCCTTTCTAGCAATATACATGCAATCTTTGATGCACTTTCTAGAATCATAGGCAATATCTGAAATTTCTTTGTCTAAGGATCCTTCACAGGAAATCATATCTATTCCATTTATTAATTTCTTTAAGTTCAAATTTAGTTCCTCCTTAAGTGGTAAAGGTTTTATACAAATTTATTTTACTATAAATCTATAAGGAAAGAAAGTAAGCCCTATATAGATTTACCTTATTTCATCTGCTGTACTAGTCGATTGGAGAATGAAAGTAGCTTATAGGGAAAAAATAAAGAGGAGTAAAACAATAGGAGGGTTGATAATGAAAGGTTTAGAAAGTGCTATGGAAAGAATTAAGAGATTGGAATGTCCCACAGGAGAGATAGAAAAAAGGATTTTAGGGATTATGGAAAGTTATGGAGGAGTAGATCGAAATGCTGTTGAAATCAAAAGACAAGAGGATTGTGATCGAGACGACGGAGCTCAGGCATATTCTACTAGTGTTTTAGGTGAAAAAAATATCTCTATGAGGATCTATGCGAAGTCAGGGTTAGATGATTATGTAGCAAGGGTGGTGGATGTTGAGTTAAAATAAATCTACTATGATTATCAGCACTCTTTTAAATAGAGTGCTAATTTTTATTGACTATTAAAGTCCAAAGTATTAAGATATCATTTGAGAGAAAGAATACGAAAGCACTTGAAGGAGGAAATAGGATATGAGTAAAGAAGTAGGCAGTTTATCTATCAATAGCGAAAATATTTTTCCTATCATTAAAAAGTGGTTGTATTCTGACCATGATATCTTTATTCGGGAATTGGTATCCAATGGATGCGATGCAATTACTAAGCTAAAAAGATTAGATGGTATGGGAGAAATAGATTTAAAAGGTGAGAAAAATTTTTATGTTAAGGTACTATTGAACAAAGATAAAAAGACCCTTACCTTTCTAGATAACGGATTAGGAATGACCGAGGAAGAAGTAAAAAAGTATATTAATCAAATTGCCTTTTCTGGTGCAGAAGACTTTATTAAAAAGTATAAGGATAAAGGAGATCAAGACCAGATTATTGGTCATTTTGGATTAGGATTTTATTCAGCCTTTATGGTAGCAGATATAGTAGAAATCAATAGCTTATCCTATAGGGAAGGAGCTACTCCTGTTCACTGGCGTTGTGAAGGAGGTACAGAATTTGAGATGGAAGAGGGAATCAAGGCAAGTAGAGGTACCGAGATTATCCTTCACATAGGAGAAGAGGGAGAAGAATTTTTAGAGGAATATACTCTATGCTCTATCATTGAAAAGTATTGTTCCTTTATGCCCTACCCTATTTATTTTGAAGATGTTAATAAAGAGCCAGAAAAAGATAAGGATGGAAATATTGTCATTTCAGAGCCTAAGGCCATTAACAATGTACACCCCCTTTATTTAAAACGTTCTAATGAATGTAGTGATGAGGAATATAAGGAATTTTATCGGGATACCTTTAAGGACTTTAAAGAACCATTATTTTGGATTCATTTAAATATGGATTATCCTTTTCATTTAAAGGGAATCTTATATTTTCCTGCGTTTTCTCCTTTGGATATGACAGAAGGACAAATCAAATTATATAATAATCAAGTATTCGTAGCAGAGAATATAAAAGAAGTCATTCCTGAGTTTTTATTATTGCTCAAAGGAGTGATCGACTGTCCAGATTTACCTTTAAATGTGTCTAGAAGCTTTTTACAAAATGATGGATTTGCAAGAAAGGTTTCCAATTACATTACCAAGAAGGTAGCAGATAAGTTAAATGGACTTTATAAAAATGAAAGGGAAAACTATAAAAAATATTGGAAGGATATTGAGCCTTTTATCAAATATGGGGTATTAAAGGATGAGAAATTCTACGAAAAGATAAAGGATATTCTTATTTTTAAAACCACCGATTCTAAATATGTAACTCTAGAGGAATATCTTGAAGATCAAAAAGAGCAGGAGCAAAAAAATGTCTTTTATGCAACAGACGAAACTCAACAATCCCAATATATTCATATGTTAAAAGATACTGGAGTAGACTCTCTTGTACTAAGTCATCCTATGGATGCAGCTTTTATTTCCTTCTTGGAAATGAAAAACAATGGGGTACATTTCAAACGGGTAGATTCTGATATTGCTGATTTATTAAAGGATGGACAAGAGGAAGAAAACAAAGAGGAAATTACTAAATCTACAGAATCTTTAGTGGGTCTATTTAAAAAAATCTCTGGAAACGACAATCTAAAGGTTCAGTTGGAGAGTTTAAAGGCAAGGATCCCCGCTATGGTGGTATTATCTGAGGATAGTCGCCGTATGCAGGAAATGATGGAGCAATACAAGATTTCAGCTATGGGAAATATGTCTATTCCTAAGGAAGAGACTTTGGTGCTAAATAAAAAGCATCCTTTGATTCAATATATCATTGACCATGTAGCAGAAGAATCTGAGTTGATGAAAATTGTTCCTAAGCAAATCTATGACTTGGCAATGTTAAGTCACAAACCGCTTTTACCAGATGAAATGACAGAGTTTATTCAAAGAAGTAATGATATATTGGGAAAAATGATTTCATAAAATTTCAAAAAAAGTATTTACAAAAGTTCTAAGTTATGATATTCTATAACCTATATTAGATCTCTGTGAATCTTATCTAGAATTAGGGGAGAGAGTTGGCTCAATGATCCTATACCAACCTACTTGAAAAAGTAAGGTGGTCCAGCTAACAGCGATAAGAAGTTGTTTCGTTTGAAAGATTGCCTTCTTAACAGCTGTTAGGAAGGCAATTTCTATTTTAGGAAATGTTGACTTTTGTTTATTAAAAATAAATATAGATTCTTATCTCGAGAGGTGGAGGGACTGGCCCAATGAAACCCAGCAACAGCTAAGAAAAAAATTCTTAGAGATGTGCTAATTCCTGCAGCCATAGGCTGAAAGATAAGAAGAATACTCTTAAAATATATTTTTAAAAGTCACTTCTTATCGATAAGAAGTGATTTTTTTTATAGTCTTTAGGAAGGAGGCAGAAAAGTGAAAATAGGACTTTTAGGATTAGGTACCGTAGGAACGGGGGTTTTCGAGATCATCCAAAAAAGAAAACAATCTTTACAAAAATTATATGGTCAACCCCTTGAGATTACCAAGGTTTTAGTAAAGGATAAAAACAAAAAAAGGGATTTACAAAGAGTGGAAGGTCTTCTTACAACAGATCCCTATGAGATTTTAAATGACCCATCTATTGATCTTATTATAGAAGTTATTGGAGGACTTGAAAAGGCTTATCAGTATATCAAATATGCCCTACAAAATGAGAAGCATGTAGTTACAGCCAATAAAGCAGTAGTTTCTTTACATATGAAAGAGCTACTTGATTTAGCCCAAAAGAATCAAAAAGCCTTTTTATTTGAAGCCAGTGTGGGAGGAGGGATTCCCTTGTTAAAGCCCCTAAGGCAGTGCAGTTTATTAAATAACTTTTATGAGGTAAAGGGGATTGTCAATGGAACCAGTAATTTTATCTTAACTAAAATGACAGAAGAAGGCCTAGATTTTCATGAAGCCTTAAAGATAGCTCAAGATTTAGGGTATGCAGAGGCTGATCCCACCGATGATATTAAAGGAGCAGATGTGGCAAGAAAATTAGCTATTTTATCTTCTCTAGCTTTCCATAGGGATATCACTTTAGGAGATGTTCTCTACAGGAGCATCAAACATGTAGATAGGGAAGATATTCATTATCTAAAGGATAAGGGGTACTCTGTGAAGTACTTTGGAAAAGCCCTCACCAATGGGGAGAAAGTCTCTGCTGTGGTAGAACCCGTTCTCTTTCAAAGGATTACCCAATTTGAAAAGGTAAAGGACTCCTTTAACATGGTTTCGGTAAAAGGGGATAATTTAGAGGAGTTACGCTTTTATGGAGAAGGCGCTGGGAAAAACGCTTCTGCCAATGCCATTGTATGTGATGTCATAGACATTTTTACAGGAGCTTATAAAAAGGACTTTGTAGTATTAAAGGAACAAAAACCTAAGATTAGTAGTCAATTGCTTGAGGGAAAATATCTTATTAGGATTGTTTTAAAAGATTCCTTAAATTCCTGTAGTTTTTTAAAGATAGTAGATGAAAATGAAATTTCTCTTCAGAGGATTGAGAAACCTAGCCCCAAAAGACGAATTTTTATCACCGAAAAAGTGAGTGCCGAGAAGATAAAAAAATTTATCCAAGATCTTAAGCACTTAGAATTCTCATTCTTTGTAGCTAGAATAGAAAAAGAATAGAAATCACTATATCAAATATCAGGAGGCTATTATATGAGCATCAAAAATATATTTCAACAAAAGGAACCAGTTATCTCCTTTGAGATTTTTCCGCCGAAAAAAAATGTAGATGTTGCTACGATATACAATACCATTGACCAATTGTCAGATTTGAAGCCAGATTTTATCAGTGTTACCTATGGAGCTGCAGGGTCGAAGGACAATAGGACTATTGAAATTGCATCGACCATTAAAAATAAATATCATATAGAAGCCCTGCCCCATATGACTTGTATTACAGCCGATGAAAATAGGATTTCCGAGAATATTAATCAACTAAAAGAAAATCATATCGATAATGTATTGGCCCTGAGGGGGGATCGTCCTGAGAATGATACTTTTACAAAAGAGAGTTGGTATCATCATGCCATAGATTTAATTCAGGATATCCGCACCAAAGGAGATTTTTCTATTGGAGCGGCAGCTTATCCTGAAGGACATATTGAATGTGAAAGTGAAGAAAAGGACTTACAATATTTAAAAGAGAAAGTAGAGGAAGGGGTAGATTTTCTTATTAGTCAATTATTCTTTGACAATGATAGCTTTTACCGTTTTATAGATAGAATGGAAAAAGTCCATATAGATTGTAAGGTTTCCGCAGGAATCATGCCTATTTTAAGCAAAAGTCAAATAGAAAAAATGATTTTTATGTGCGGCGTTTCCCTTCCTGCCAAAGTAGTAAAAATACTTGCCAAATATGAACATCAACCAGAGGAATTAAGAAAACATGCCATTGAGTATGCTGCCTGGCAGGTGGAGGACTTGCTCTCCCATGGAGTGGATGGGGTTCATATTTATACTATGAATCGTCCAGAAATTGCTAAGGGGATTTTAAGTCGGATTAGATGATTGGCTTTAGCTACTGTGCTAGTGAATTCCGCTTTACTAAAGTTCTAAGGCTTAGAGTTTGTAAGCTTCCTACAGGTTACATCAAACTTAATTTGCTCAAACAGTTGATTATATTTTTATTTATTTGAATCATAGAACCAAGTTAACTATTACGAATCTAAGAGGATGGATATCTTCATTCCGCTGCTCCATGAAATAATTTAAAGAGAAATATAAAAGTAGGGTGAAAGAATTGAAAATTAGAAAAAGGGAAGTTCTTCGATATTTAGGATATAAGAATCAAGAAATAGACGATAGACTTATACAGCTAATTAACAGCTGTATAAAAGAAATACAAGAAATTGCAAGACCCCATTATATTTATAAGAAATATTCGATCCATTGGAATCAAAAGGATGGGATTTTATTAGGAAAGGATTTATTATTAACAGGAGATGCCATTGCAAAGCATTTAAAGAGATGTGATAAATGTTTCCTTCTAGCAGCTACTCTAGGTCCTGAGGTGGATCGTCAAATCAGAAACTATGGGTTAACAGACATGACCCGGACGGTGATTTTAGATACCTGTGCCAGTGAAGCTATTGAAGGAGTATGTGATGAGGCTCAAGGGGAAATAGAAGAGATTATGGCAAGGGAAGGGGATAGTATTACCTCAAGGTTTAGCCCGGGGTATGGAGACCTTCCCATTGAGCTTCAATCCAAAATATTGTCCTATGTAGATGCTCCTTCTAAGATCGGATTGACCAGTACCAAAGATTCTTTATTAATTCCTAGAAAATCCGTTACTGCATTGATCGGATGTAGCAGGGAGCTTTTGCAAAGGAAGAAAAGAAGTTGCAAGGATTGTAATGTCTATGAACATTGTAGATTTAGAAGGGAGGCCACAGGCTGTGAACGTGTTAAAAGAGATTAAGGATAAAATATTGATTTTTGATGGTGCCATGGGGACTATGTTACAACAAGCAGGACTAGAGGCAGGAGAATTACCTGAGGTATATAATATAGAACATCCAGAGATTGTTCAAAAAATACATGAAAGTTATGTAAAAGCCGGGGCTCAAGTGGTTACCACCAATACCTTTCAGGCTAGTGAATTGAAGTTAGAAAGTTGTCCCTATTCGGTAGAGGAGATCATTAAGGCAGCAGTAAAAAATGCCAAAAAGGCAGGAGCACCCTATGTGGCATTAGATATTGGTCCCCTAGGAAAGATGATGAAACCAGTAGGAGATCTTTCCTTTGAAGAAGCCTATAGACTTTTTAAAAGACAAGTAGAAGCAGGAGCTAAGGCTGGTGCAGATCTTATTTTGACCGAGACGTTCTCCGATCTCTATGAAGCAAAGGCGGCCATATTAGCAGCAAAGGAAAATAGTGACCTTCCTATATTTTGCACTATGACCTTTCAGGAGGATGAAAGGACCTTTTTAGGAACAGATCCCTTGACTGCGGTTTCGGTATTGCAGGGTTTAGGAGTGGATGCCCTAGGGATGAATTGCTCCCTAGGACCAGAAGAAATGATTCATCTTCTACCAGATTTCCTACGATACGCAAAGGTCCCCCTTATGGTACAATCCAATGCAGGACTTCCTAAGATGGAAGGAGATGAAACCATTTTTCCTGTGACTCCAGAAAGTTTTGGGGCCTATGGAAAGGAAATGGTCAAGCTAGGAGTACAAATATTGGGAGGATGTTGTGGAACCAGCCCAGAACATATTCGCCAATTGAAACAAAATGTAGAGACGATAAAATCGACCCCTAGAAAGGTAAAAAAGATTACCTGTGCCTGCTCTTCTACCCAGACAGTGATTTTAAATCATAAAACCACAGTGATAGGAGAGAGGATTAATCCTACTGGAAAAAAACGCCTAAAAAAGGCTTTAAGAAATAGTGAATTTGACACCCTTTTAAAGGAGGCGATTTATCAGGTCAACGCAGGAGCTCAAGTCTTAGATGTCAACGTAGGATTACCCGAAATTCAAGAGAAAATAGTATTACCCCATGTAATCTCTGATATACAGACAGTAGTAGATGTTCCTTTACAGATTGACAGTGCAGATGTAGAGGCTCTAGAAGCTGCGGTAAGGGTCTATAACGGAAAGCCCATTATCAATTCCGTCAATGGGAAGGAGGAAAATATGAGGGCAGTTTTCCCCATTGCTCAAAAATATGGAGCTGCTTTAATCTGTTTGACCTTAGATGAAGAAGGAATTCCACAAACTGCTCAAGGGAGATTACAAATTGCACAAAAAATCATGGAAAGGGCTATAGAGTATGGAATCCCCAAGGAAGATCTCATTATAGATTGTTTGGTTATGACCGCTTCTGCCCAACAATCTATCGTAAAAGAAACTTTAAAGGCTGTAAGCTTGGTAAAAACCCAATTGGGACTAAAGACCATCCTAGGGATAAGCAATATTTCCTTTGGACTTCCTAATCGAGTGCTGTTAAATCGAACCTTTTTAGCAGCTGCCCTAGGAGAAGGTTTAGATGCTCCCATTTTAGATCCTCTTTCCCAGGAAATGATGGACACCATCTATAGCTTCCGAGTACTGAATAATGAAGATTTAGAAGCCAAAAACTACATTGAAGCCTATCAAAATCTTCCTAAGGATGGAGAAAAAGTAGAAAAGGAAAGCATCAATCCCCAGGACTTGGAGAAGTTGATTATCGATGGAATGAAAACAGAGGTGGGGCAGCAGGTAGAGAACTTATTAAAAGCCAAGGATTCTGAGGATATTATAAAAGAATATTTTATCCCTGCCCTAGATAGAGTTGGTCAAAAATACGAAATAGGAGAATTTTTTCTACCCCAATTATTGCGTTCCGCTGAAGCTGTAAAACAAGGATTAAATATTATTAAGTCTCATTCTGCAAAGGAAATAGTAGAAGAAAATCAAGGAAAGATATTGGTAGCTACTGTAAAGGGAGATATTCATGATATTGGGAAAAACATTGCCAAAATGCTTCTTGAAAACTATGGATTTACAGTTATCGATATGGGAAAGGATGTAGATCCCAAAGACATTGTAGAAACAGTGAAGAAAGAAAAGATCAAACTAGTAGGATTAAGTGCTCTCATGACTACCACTGTAAAAAATATGCAGCTTACCATTGAAGCCTTAAGAGAGGAAGTGCCTGAATGTAAAGTTATGGCAGGAGGAGCAGTTTTAACCCCCGAGTATGCTAAAATGGTAGGAGCAGACTATTATGTAGCTGATGGACAGGCAGGAATTCGAATCGCAAAGGAAGTGCTTTCTAATAGGAAGTGATGACGAGCATTTAATTGAATTCATGGACAAGCGTGAATATTAAGAAAATTCTTGACATATCCTTGTATTGGTATATAATTAATAGAAAACTAATTGGGGGATGAGATAGATGGAAATATCAATTACTAAAACAAAGAATCCTAAGACGAAGCCAGATGAAAAGAACCTTGTCTTTGGCAAGGTCTTTACTGATCATATGTTTGTGATGGATTATGAAGAAGAAAAGGGATGGAATAATCCCCGTATTGTACCCTATGGTCCATTAGAATTAGAGCCAGCCTGTATGGTTTTTCACTATGCCCAAGAGACCTTCGAAGGATTAAAGGCCTATAAGACCAAAGATGGTAAGATTCAATTATTTAGAGTAAAAGATAACATGAAAAGATTAAACCAATCCAATGAACGTCTTTGTATTCCTCAATTTGATGTTGACTTAGGAGTAGAGGCAGTTAAGACCTTAGTAAAAGTAGACCAAGATTGGATTCCACAGGCAGAAGGGACTTCCCTTTATATAAGACCCTTTATCATTGGTACAGATAGTAAAATAGGGGTAAAACCTTCCTCAACCTATAAATTTATCATAATCCTTTCACCGGTAGGTTCCTATTATAAAGAAGGAATTAGTCCAACAAAAATCTATGTAGAAGATAAGTATGTGAGAGCAGTACCAGGAGGTGTCGGCTATGCTAAAACCGGTGGAAACTATGCCGCTAGCTTAAAGGCACAAAAAGAAGCAAAGGAAAGGGGATATTCTGAAGTTTTATGGTTAGATGGTCAAGAAAGGAAATATGTAGAAGAAGTAGGTACTAGTAATGCCTTTTTTATTGTAGATGGAGTAGCATATACTTCTCCTCTTCAAGGAAGTATTTTAGCTGGTATTACAAGAAATACTGTCATTACCCTTTTAAAAGAAATGGGAATCGAAGTTCGAGAAGAAAGATTTACCGTAGACCAATTATTCCAGTGGCATGAAGAAGGGAAACTAGATGAAGCCTTTGCTACAGGTACAGCTGCAGTAATTTCTCCTATCGGACAATTGGGATGGAAGGATAAAGTAATTGTAATCAATCATTTTGAAATAGGAGAGATCTCTCAAAAAATCTATGATACTATTATCAATATCCAAAACGGTACTTTAGAAGATAAATATAATTGGATCACCCAATTATAATTTAAAAAAAAGAATAGCTATTCAACCCAAAGGAATCATCAAGTGATTCCTAGGTTTAGATGAAGTTTGCTTCTTATCTAGGTGCGTAGCAGCGTAGTGAAGGCATCTATGAAGATACAAAAAACACTAGTTGAGACACTAGTGTTTTTATCTTTTAATATTTTTGATCCCGTTGTTTCAGGTTTTTTAATTTTTCATCACTGTTTTTTAGAAAATCAGATAACATGTTTTCAAAGGATTTTTCTGGCTTTTGGAATTTTTGAGAGGGCTTATTTCTTTTATTAGGAGGATTGTTCATTAAAGCTTTGATAGAAAGCTCAATTTTTCCATCTTCCTTTATATTAAGAATCTTTACCTTTACTTCCTGTTCGACCTTTAGATAATCATTTACATCTTTTACAAAGTCATTGGATATTTCTGAAATATGACAAAGACCTGTTTCACCATTGGTCAATTGAATAAACGCGCCATATTTTGTGATTTTTTTTACTTTACCTTCAACAACATCTCCATATTTAAATGACATTAAAGCAAATTTCCTCCTTAAATTTATATTACTTCCATTATACGTTACTTTTCAAATAATGTAAATGGAACATATTTTTACATTTTTAAGACTTAATAATTCAATTGATAGATTACATAAATAAGTTTTGATATAAACATAATAGTAAAGAGTTCTTAAATCAACTAACACAGCAAGTTAGATTGAGAAAGTAACAGGAAGGAGAAAGGAATTTGATAGAAGAAGAAAGACTTGTAAAATCATTTATGAAATACGTGCAGATATCCAGTTATTCCAAAGAGGAAAAAGAATTTGCAGATTTTATAAAAAGAGAATTGGAATCTTTGGGATTTGAAATTTATATAGATCGTGCAGGAAAAAAGGTTGGAAGCAATACAGGAAATATTATTGCGAGATTAAAAGGAGATTCTAAAAGAGAGCCTATTTTATTTAGTTGCCATCTAGATACAGTAGCTCCTGGGAAGAAAATTAGACCAATTAAAAGGGATGGGAAAATTGTATCTGATGGAAGTACTATTTTAGGGGCCGATGATAAGGGAGGAATTGCTGCCCTGATAGAAGCTCTAAGGGTGGTAAAAGAAAACAATATAGAGCATGGACCTATTGAAGTAGTATTGAGTATTTGTGAAGAAATTGGACTTTTAGGGGTAAGAAATCTAGAATATAATAAATTACAGTCTAAGAGAGCCTATGTCATAGATAGTGAAGGAAAACCTGGAAAGATTGTAGTACAAGGGCCTGCCCATGATGATTTAGAGATTAAGGTGTTAGGAAAATCTGCCCATGCAGGAATAGCTCCGGAAAAGGGAATCAGTGCCATCCAAGTAGCTGCCCATGCCATTAGCAAAATGAATTTACTTCGTATTGATGCAGAAACTACGGCTAATATCGGTACGATTGGTGGAGGAGAAGGAACCAATGTGGTTGCCCCAGAGGTTTTTATTCGGGCAGAGGCTAGAAGTCAAGATGAGAAAAAGCTAGAAAAGCAAGTCAAACATATGATAGAATGTTTGGAACAGACAGCCAAAGAATTTGGAGCAAAAATAGAAATAAAAAGAGATAGAGAGTACAGCTCTTTTCAAATAGAGGAAGAAGATGAAATAGTGCAAATAGTAAAAAAAGTCTGTAAAAATATAGGGATAGAAGCCTATACCCAAAAAAGTGGGGGAGGGAGCGATACTAATACTTATAATGAACATGGAATTAAAGCGGTAAATTTAGCAACAGGAGAAGGAAATCCCCATACCAAAGAGGAATATATAGAGATAGAAGATTTGGTGAATATGGCACGGATTATTGTGGAGATTATTAGGCTGGCATAAGGTTAAATTATAAAGTGGGAAGGATGATAGGTATGGATTATAGTTTATTAAAAAAATATGCAAGATTGATTGTAAAATCAGGGCTCAATATTCAAGAGGATCAGGTTCTTGTGATCAGTTGTCCTATTGAAGGAGCAGAGTTTGCTAGAGTTGTGGCAGAGATTGCTTTGAAAGAAGGGGCAGGGGATGTAGTGATGAACTGGGGAGATGAGCAGTTTTCTAAGATTCGATACCTTTATGCCCCTGAAAGGGTTTTTGAAGAATTTCCCCAGTGGCGAAAGGAATTTTATCTGTCCAATGCCCGTAAGGGAGCTGCCTTTTTAAGTATTGCAGCCTCTGATCCAGAGCTAATGAAGGATGTAGATCCCAATCGTTTGGCAAAGGCAAGTAAAACCAGCAATACCGCCCTAAAGGAATACAGTGAAAGGATGATGGCCAATCAAAATACTTGGTGTATAGCTTCTATTCCTACCAAGGCTTGGGCCAAAAAGGTTTTTTCAGAACTTTCCGGTGAGAGTGCAATAGAAAAATTATGGAAAACTATTTTTAAAACTGTCCGAGTAGACAGGGAAGATCCTGTAGCTGCTTGGGAAGAACATAAAAATAATTTACAAAAGAGAATGGAGTTTTTAAATTATCATCAATTTAAAACCCTTCATTATAAAAATTCTCTGGGAACCGATTTAAAAATAGAACTGCCAGAGGGTCATTTATGGGCGGGGGGATCGGATACTACCCCAGAGGGAGTAGAGTTTATTGCCAATATTCCTACCGAAGAAGTTTATACTCTACCGAAAAAGACTGGGGTCAACGGGAAGGTAGTTAGTACCAAACCTCTTAATTACAATGGAAATCTTATTGATGAGTTTACCTTAACCTTTGAAAATGGAAATGTAGTGGATTTTCGTGCTAAGAAAGGACATGAAACCCTAAAGAATTTAATAGAGGCAGATTCAGGGGCTTGTTATTTAGGAGAGGTTGCCCTAGTGCCCTATGACTCTCCTATTTCCAAATCTAATATTTTATTTTATAATACTTTGTTTGATGAAAATGCCTCTTGCCATTTAGCCTTAGGGAAAGCTTACCCCACCTGTCTTAAAAACGGAGAAAGTATGACTAAAGAGGAATTAGAAAGGGCGGGAGTGAATGATTCCCTCATCCATGTGGACTTTATGGTAGGGAGCAAAGATCTAGAAATCATAGGAATCACTTCTAAAGGAGAAGAAATACAAATCTTTAAAGATGGAAACTTTGCCTTTGAGTAAGGTAGATTTAAAAAGAGGCTGCTATAAAACATATAAATAAAATATAGCCATAGATGTCTTCGTTTCGCTGCTCCATGAAGCATCTATGGTTTTTCATTTGGTCTTGATCTATTTGTAGGCAGCCTCTTTTTATATTAAGGTAGATACTTTTTAGCTTTGAAATTGAATGGTGATTCTCTCAAATCCCATTTCCTTTAATAAAGAAGTTAAAAGCTTTTCTGTTCTTTGATTCGCTTCTTTTAAAAACCCTTCTTTCTTTAATTCCTGTTGGGTTTTTTTCTTTTTCTCTTCTAATAAATGAAATACTTCCTCTAATTTTAAAGGATTAAAAAGACCTGACTTTTCATCATAGACTTTTATGCTTTCTTCCTTGATGACATTATCGGTAAAGTGAGCGTTTTTTAATTTTAGGGTAATGTTCTTTTCCTCTTTCACTTCAATAGAAATATTCGTTAAATCCACCCCTGCTTTAATATAACCCTCATATAGAATGAGAAGGGATTTTGCGGAAAAGGGAAGTTCAATGCCCTTTAATTCCCTTGCATCTTGGTAGTGTAATATATCTTTATAATAATACTCTACAGTGGTCAATTCTCCTAGGGATAAAATTCTTTTTTCTAAAGTTTGAGGATCTATTTCATTATCTTCTTTTATTAAACTATAAGCCAAAAACAAAGAGACCAAGAAAAAAATAACGATAAGTCCAAAAACAATATGCTTTTTCCTTTTTATAAGAAACATCATTTTTTCTCCTTTAATCATAAAAATCGCTCTATTAAAAGAATATTTCACCATCAAGAGAATCATTCCTAAATATTGTGTATCTAAAGAATTCTATTTTTAGAAAGAATACTTCAAAAATTCTTCCATATACATAATTTAAGGGGGTGCACTTATGTTTGATTATGTTTTAAAGAATGGCTTGGTAGTAGACGGTACCAGAAAAAAACCTTATATAGCCTCTATTTGTATTCAGGATGGAAGGATTGCTCAGATTACAAAGGATTCCTATGTAACAGGCAGACAAGTAATTTCTGCTGAGGGAAAAGTAATTTCTTCGGGTTTTATAGATCTTCACACCCATTCAGATGCTTGCCCTTTAGATCCATTTCCCTCAGAAAGTATGATTTTCCAAGGGGTTACCACAGAGATTGCGGGGAATTGTGGCATTTCTTTATTTCCTGCAACGGAGTCTAAAAGAGCGGAGATTTTAGATTATTTTTCTCAGAATGTGGAAATACTGCCCCCCAAGGAATCTGAGAAAATTGACAATATGGAGGAATACATCGTCCAATTTAAAAAACGTGGCTTTCCTATTCACCTTGGAATGTTGATTGGACACGGTACCTTAAGGGCTTGCGTTATGGGCTTTGGAAATAGAGAACCAACTACGAAAGAATTGGAAGAAATGAAATTTTTATTAGCAAGGGAATTACAAAATGGTGCCTATGGAATGTCGCTAGGACTTATTTATCCTCCAGGAAGTTATAGTAAGACGGAGGAACTCATAGAGCTTTCTAAGGTTTTAGAAGCCCATGATGCTATTTTAGCAGTGCATATGCGAAATGAAAGTAAAAGGGTCTTTGATGGCGTGGAAGAAATGATAGAAGTTGCTAAAGCATCTGGAGTGCATCTTCATATTTCCCATTTAAAACTAATGGGTAAACCCCAATGGCATAGGGCACAAGAACTTTTGGATAAAATTGAAGAGGCTCGTCAAGAGGGATGCAGTATTACCTGCGATCAATATCCCTATGAGGCAACCTCCACAGGACTTGCTGCCCTTGTTCCCGGGTGGGCACAGGATGGTGGAAATGCTAAGATGATTGAACGGCTTAAAGGCAAAGATTCTAGATTATTGGGGGAAATAGAAAAAGAAATGGAAGTGCGGGGAGGTCCGGAGGCTGTAGAAATTTCCTCTACCCATGGATATCTTCCTAAAATAGAGGGAAAAAACATTCAACAGCTTTCTAAGGAATATAGCCTTTCTCCTCAAGAAATGGTTGGGGAAATATTGATTCAATGTAAAGGGCATACCGCAGCTACCTATTATTCATTAAATTTAGAAGATATTCTAACCATTATGAAAGATAGGAATATAACTGTAGGAAGTGATGGATATGATTTTAGCTATGATTTATCCTATCGCCCTCACCCTAGAAGCTTTGGAACCTTTCCAAGATTTTTAAGAATGGTACGGGAAAACCATTTAATGCCATTAGAGGATGCTGTCTATAAGATCACCGGGCTCCCTGCCAAAATATTAAAGCTATCTGATAGAGGGGTATTAAAAGTAGGAAATGTGGCGGATATTACAGTATTTGACTTTAATAAGGTACAAGATAGGCCCACTTATGAAAATCCCCTTTTAAAACCCATTGGCATTGAACAGGTTTTTGTAGAAGGAGTTGTAGGATTATTTCACGGAAAGCAAACATCTTCTCATAATGGCTCTATTTTATTAGACAAATCAAATGATTCTTAGATTCGGATAAAAGTATTTTAATAAAAGGGGGTATAAAAAAGTGGAAGATCTCGCATTGGGAAGTTGGGCGTTGATTTCTAAAAGTCCTTCTTTGGTGGCATTGCTACCATTATTGGTTTATTTGATTATGGTATTTCGTAATAAGTCTAACCTTGCTGGGCTGGTGGTAGGGGTTATAGTAGGAGCCATCTTAACTGGACAGGGAATTGCTAGTCTTGCTACGATATTTGTTGGTTCTTTAGGATCTTTTCTAGCAGAAATTGGTTTGATCATTATGCTGGGAAGTGGTCTTGGATATTTAATGAATAGAACCAATGTAACTCAAACTCTTGTCTACTATATTGTAAAAAAGATTGGAGTAAATAGTGAAAATAAAGGAATTATTGCTATTATTGTTACTTCTATAATAATTTGTGGCTTGTTAGGAACTCTAGCAGGAGGAAATGCTGTTATTGCACCGGTTATCATCCCCATTGTTGCAGCAGTAGGCTTAGCCCCCAGTAGTGTCACTGCTCTTCTTAGGGTAGCTGGAGAGATAGGACTGATTATGGGTCCTTTAACAGGAGTTACCCTTACTACCATGGAACTTACAGGTCTTTCCTATGGGAAACTAATGCTATGGTGTGTGATTCCCTTTAGTATCGTATGGTTAGGAGGGACTGTATGGGCTGTAAAAAGAAATCAAAAGAAATTGAAAGGGATTGAAACCTATGAAATTACAGAGGATATGTTAGATATCAACAAGATGGAATTATCTAAAAAACAAAAACATACTACTCTACTTTTTGTAATTGCATTTATTGCTTTGGTAGTCTTTGGAGTAGCCACTGGGCAAGGTACTGACTATGCGGTTATCGTTATGTTGATTTTAGCATTGGTGTTGGTTGTAAGCAGTAGAATAGAAATTGATGAAGCCTTAGATACTTTCTCAGAGGGGGCTTCTAAAATGACCAACATGTTTTTTGTATTTATCTTCTTCGAAGTGATGTTTACTTTAATCAATCTTGGAGAAGGTTTTGAAGCGTTAGGAAATCTCTTGACAGGTTTGATCTCTGGAGGAGGTAGATCCATTGTTCTTATTATCGCATCTTTCGTAGGAGGATTTGGTATTGAAGCAGCAGCAGTTGCAGAACTTACCTTGGTTCATGAGATGTTTATAGATCTTGTGACCCAAGTAGGCCTTCCAATGGAGATCTGGGCTACAGCTCTTGTGGCAGCTACCCGTATCACTGGCTCTGTTTATCCTACAGCTAACATGGCGGGACAATTGGGAATTGCCCGTTGTGATAATATGAAATCTGTATTGAAGATCAGCTGGGCAGGTGCTATCGCACTAACCCTTTGGGTCATTATTTGGGCATTTCTAGGGCCGATGATTGCTGGGTAGGGTAGATATACTTAGAATAACTTTATAAAAACGATGAAAATACTATAAGAGGTAAAAAAGTGCTATAAAAAACGTGCGGTTCTTGCACGTTTTTTATAATTTTATGGGTCGTGACCCTGTTGAGCTCGTGAAGTGAGTGAAATATAAACCACCCGCTATGCGGGTGCGTGATTGCCCAAAATAGAAATATGTTTTTATAGAAAAGTATTAAAAGTATAGTCATTATTGACCATAAAATTAGGAGAAAAATAAGTCAGTACTTTGCACCAATATTACCCTTTTCCTATGAATAAGGAAATTAATTTGATGGAATAAACTTCATAATAAACGTAAAATAAAGGTAAGGATTTGGTGATAAAGATGGCTTATATAAGGCAAAAAGAGATATTTATATATCTGTCTCTTATACACATCTGACGCTGCCGACGATCTT
>USMD01000011.1 GCA_900555725.1 uncultured Garciella sp.
TTCCTCTGCATTTGATTGCCTCCTTACTTAACTTTATTTTAGCAAATAGACTTAGCCAAGTCCAAGTTAATTAAGGGGCTTAATAGTCTTAATGCCACCTATTGAGCTAGATAGAGCGCTATAGTATCTATCTGGCTTTTCAAGTACACCAACAATTTTAAACTTTTTATTAACACTATCTATCTTATTAGACCCCTTGTCATTAATATATTTATTCATTAACAGTAAATCAACATTCTTATTTAAAGGATCGCTTATCCCCATCTGGTCTGCGGTTTCTTTTTCTATAACTATTTCTCCATTTTTTATTGGCTTTCTTCCTTCTATCCTATAATTAAGAGAATCAATGAAATCCATATCAAAAGAGTTGAGGTCAAATTTTACACCACTCTTTTTATTTACTGCTTCACAAAAATATTTTACGCGACATAATTTTTTTACATTACTATCGTTTTCTAAATACTTTTCTTTATCTCTATTAATTCCTTCAAACCATACTTGATAGTCACCATGTAAGTCTTTAGCTTCTTTTATTTGAGAATCATATCCTGAATCCCTAATTACAATCATTGAAAAAATAAGCATTACCGAAAGTACAATACTTGATAGTAGTGCAACTGTTTTCCCTCTTTGTTTTTTTATATAAGAAATTGCAATTTTCGCTATAAACAAAACATTTCGCCTCCATTGAAACTTATTTTTAGAGATATTAAATCTAAAATATATATAATTTAAATTTACTTATATATTCTCATTTAAACTTTATATATATATCTTTCCTGCGTTTTTTCTACTTGATAAACCCTTCATTTCTCTCTAGTAATCTTTTGTAAAATAATTCCTATTGACTTTCACATCTAATACTAACAGACAAATCTTATTAATGTCAATTGCGAAAATTATTTGGATAGCGTTAATTTACTGTAGGGAAAAAAGAAATAGAGTCCACCCTGGAGAATTAAGATAGGATAGAAATTTAGTTATTTAGTTTAATATATGTCGGTTGATTACTCACGACTGAAGTGCTGAGTACAGATATCTTGATAACATGGATATCCAAACATTCCTTTGGTATTTTTTACTGCCTTCACAATTGCCTTTTCCATAACTCTAGCAGCTAAAAGACCCACTGCATTAACATCTGCTTTGGTTTTTCCTGTTGCAAGGGAAAAAATTGTATCCCCATCGTACATAGTATGTACTGGATAAATCGTTCTTCCATAACCATTATGAGCCATGGAAGCTACTTTATTTGTTTCTACTTTTGTTAGATCTGCATTGGTCACGATAGCTCCTATTGTTGTATTCCCATTAAATAAGTTCTTTTTATCATCATATTTTGACAACATAATATCCTCTGTATTTCTATAACCACTTTTCTCTTCATTTAAAACTCCTGCAACAACTTGCCCACTTTCAGGATTTATTACATCTCCTAAACAATTCACTGCTACTATGGCGCCTACCATTAATTCTCCGACTTCAAGGGCATAGGTCCCTAGTCCACCTTTCATAGCAAACTCAGGTTCCAATATTTTTCCTACAGTAGCTCCTGTTCCTGCTCCTATATTCCCTTCTAAACATTTACCTTGATCGATGTTGAGACATGCTTGGTATCCCATTTTTTTATCTGGTCTAACCTTATAATTTCCTACAGCTAAATCAAAAAGTGCAGCTCCACATACAATAGGTACTTTGGTTACTCCCACATCAAATCCTATATTTTTTTCTTCCAAATACTCCATGATTCCACTAGCAGCATCTAATCCAAAGGCACTTCCCCCTGTTAAAAGAACTGCTTGAATTTTATCCATCATATTTAAAGGATTTAAAAGATCGGTTTCCCTGGTGCCTGGGGCACCTCCCCTTACATCCACTCCTGCCACAGCACCTTCCTCGCACAAAATAACAGTACATCCTGTAGCTCCTTCTAAATCCTGAGCATGACCTACTTGAATTCCTTCTATATTTGTAATGTTTATCCCTTCCATAAAAAATACCTCCATCATTCGATTTGACTTTCCCATATCTCTACTAATGAAAACAAAAGTAGTAAACTCCCAATGAGTATTTACTACTTTCACCTTATATTTTTATACTAAATTATCTTCTAATTTTCTTGATTACAATAATAATTGGAACTGTAATGATTACTGCTACTACTGCTTCAGGCAATCCCTGGGTAACCCCTATTGTTAATAAAGTGCTTCTTACAGCATAAATGCCTATTTCAAGGGCATCTGCAACACGTGGAGCATAAAATAAATACATCATCCCCAGAAAACCAATGGTATTTATTAAAGTGCCGATGGCCGCTGAAATACCTATTCTTATATTTTCATTTTTAAGGGGAATGCTCTTATAGGCATAATAAGCAACTAGACCGATAAATATTCTTGGGAATATTGAAATCATTGGATTGAGTGCTGCAAAGGATAGTGGACCAGGCTTTATCATTGCATTAATGAGGCTTATGATTCCAAATATAAGTCCCATAAATGCACCTAATACAGGGCCTTCCAATATAGCAGTAATAATGACGGGTATGTGCATAATAGTAGCACCTACAGGTGGAATAGGTATAAACCCAAGTGGTGTAAAACCAAGGATAACTGAAATAGCAGTTAACATGGCAAATGTGGTAAGTTTTCTTACCTTTGTTTCTGTTGACACTAAATTCTTTTCCATAAATTCACTACCTCCATTCTTATTCCTTATAGGATATAAGTCGAGTAATAGGAACCTTACTATGAAGTTTTTGAACTTTAGTTCGGTTTCTAATAAGAATACCGACTTTGTAAATATTTTAACACTTTTCTAAATAAAGTCAACCTTTTTCCAATTTTAGGAAAAAGCTTATAAGTCTAAATTATAACGACTTTCCTTTAGAGATGAGGCGTCCTGTAAGTCATTATGATATTAGATAAAATGATAAAATATCAACAATCTATAACTCTGTAATAAGGCCAGCCCTAATGCAATAAAAACAAATAGTTTTTCTGCAATGCTTCCTGTTTTTGCGATAGGCAATTTAAATCTCTTTTTAAGAGGAAATAATATTTCACAACCTGCTGGAGTGAACAGATCACAAAATATATGGCTTGCAATCCCACAACATAATCCATAACCAAAGTAATAGGGAATGGGAAATACTTTAGTCAATATAAATGGAACCAATAAAAATAAAAAAGAATGGGTCACCCCTCTATGTCTAGTAATCAACCATAAAGGAAAAATCTTCCCCATAGTAGAAGACTTGCAATCTGCATCAGGTAGTAACGACCCTATATAGATTCCAGTAAAAAAGGTACCTACTACTTGTAATGATTGTACCTCTAATTCTTGCAATAGGAATAATCCCAAAGTAGTTCCTATCATAACATGCGATTTTCCTTTCAAAACAATCACCCTCTTTCTCATAATAAGTCTCCATGAAAATAATTCTCTTTAATGAATTGCTAGTAAATGCCATTCTTAGACTAACACAGACGATAATAAAGCCTCCAGCTATATCGCTGCAGACTTTATTATCGTCTTGCTCTATTTTCTTATAAAATCAATAATAAAAATCTTTAGAAATTAACTTTATCTCCATAATAAGTACAAGTTAATAATTTTTCCATTTCCTCAGGAGTAATAGTCCTTGGATTTGAAGCAGTACAAGCATCTTCGATCGCTAATTTTGCAATACTAGAAACTTTTTGTTTAAACTCTTGCTCATCAATTCCAAATTCCTTTAGAGTCTTAGGAATACCTAATTTTGAATTATATTCATTGATCTTATCACATAGAGATTCTATACACTCATCATCTGTTCCTGTAATCCCAATACTCTTTGCAATATCTACATAACGATCTTTGGCATTTTTTGCATTAAACTGAATTACATAAGGAAGATAGATTGCATTGGCACAACCATGGGGAATATGTCCCGTAGAAAATGCTGCTCCTGTTTTATGAGCCATAGAATGTACAATACCAAGCAATGCATTGGTAAATGCCATACCAGCTAAACATTGTGCATAGTGCATTTGTTCCCTTGCTTTTTTATCTCCTTCATAGGAACTTGGCAAATACTCTATTACCATTTGAATAGCCTTTAAAGCAAGTGAATCCGTAAAAGGACTATTGGAAGTCGATACATAGGCTTCGATCGCATGGGTTAAAGCATCCATCCCTGTATGAGCAGTTAATTTTGATGGCATAGTTTGAGCCAAATTAGGATCGACAATTGCAATATCTGGTGTGATATTAAAGTCAGCTAAAGGATATTTTACTCCCTTTTCATAATCAGTAATAACAGAAAAAGCCGTTACCTCTGTAGCTGTACCTGAAGTAGACGAGATAGCAATAAATTTTGCTTTTTGTCTTAAGGTTGGAAAAGAAAATGGTTGAATAATTTCTTCAAAGGTTACATCGGGATATTCATAAAAAATCCACATAGCCTTAGCAGCATCAATAGGAGAACCACCCCCCATGGCAATAATCCAATCGGGCTTGAACTCTCTCATTACAGCTGCACCTTTCATCACAGTTTCAACTGATGGATCTGGCTCAACATTTTCAAATAATTTAGTTTCAATTCCAGCTTCTTTTAAATAGTTGAGAACCTGATCCACAAATCCAAATCTTTTCATGGATCCACCGCCTAAAACTAAAATGGCTTTCTTGCCCTTTATATTCTTTAACTGCTCTAGGGCCCCTTCCCCATAATAAATATCTCTTGGTAATGTGAACCTCATCACTATAAACCCCTCCTAAAAATTATTAAATTTTTATCTTCATTCATTATAATACAATCTTTACCATATATCAATCAAGATATCCTTCTCGCTACTATCCATAAAAGTTGACATCCTTCTTAGCTTTTTTCAAAAAAGTGGACACCTCAGAGTTAGAAATTCTCTTAATATCCTATAATTAACCCGTTATGCTAGTTAAATACTAAGCCCCTAACATAGTTAGCAAATAGAGCTTACTTCCTTGAAAGAATTGCTTTACAGCAATTCTTTCGTTTTCTTTATGAACACAGGCTAGATTCCCAGGGCCAAGGATCACTGCATCCATCCCTGCTTTTCGAAAAACTGTTCCATCAGTGGTTCCTAGAAATCCACTTTGTTTTAAAGGTAATTGTAAAATGTCAAAGGAGTTTTCAATGGTTTTTACAATTTGATCCTTAGAAGAAGTTTCCCAAGGTTCCCTTTCTTCAATAATATGAATTTTAGCTTCAAAATTAGCTACATCTCTTTTTATAGAGTCTATCATTTGTTCCATTTGATTCCAAACATCCTTAGAACTTTGTCCCGGGGCTAAGCGAGCATCTACTGTAACCGTACAACTATCTGGTACTAATATAGGTTCTACTCCAGCATGAATGGCTACTACTTGCCAAAAAGAGTTTCCTAAAATAGGATGCTTTTCCTGGGAAATTTTATGCTTCATAATTCTATCGATTAATAGATTGGCCCTTTCAATGGCATTGATCCCTGCCCCCTGTTGGGAAGTATGAGCAGTCTTGCCTTTTACTATAATATCAGCCCAGGTTCGGCCTTTACAAGCCGTTACCAATTCTAGATTAGTGGGTTCACATACCACCACCTTTTTCGCACCCTCTAATACTCTAGATGCTACAATAGCCTTTGCCCCTCGCATTAAATTTTCTTCATCCACGGTGGTAACTAGGACAATATCTCCAGGAGGTGTGATTCCTTCACGGGCCAGAGTCCCCATGGCAACCATGGCAGCCCCTAGTCCTCCCTTCATATCTGAAGAACCTCTTCCATATAAATATCCTTCTATGATTTTCCCACTAAAGGGATCCATAGACCATCTTTTTCCTTCTTCTTTACTAATAGGTACCACGTCCATATGTCCTGTGAAAACAATTGGAAAAATTTTTCCTTTTCCCTTTAATCTTGCTATCACATTATAACGATTCTCCTCAGCCTCAACAATCTTGGTTTCTATATTTCGCTCCTTCATGTAGGCTTTAATGTACTTTGCTACTTCCTTTTCCCTTCCAGGGGGATTGATGCTGGGGATTCTTACCAAGTCCCCCACTACCCTTATCACTTCTTCTCTATCTATTTTTTCTACCAGTTGTAATAACTCATTCTTGGTCATAATTTACCTCCAATGCAACGTCTTTTCCCATTTCAGTAAATTTATTCTGGAAAGTCCTTATTTATCCAACTATTTATAATTCTAATAAGGTTATAGACTAAAATGGCCTATGGGGATTTCTTTTTAAGAACTCTCCCTCTCCTTTTTGCCCTAGGAATTCATTGTCCTTTACAATAATTTTTCCCTTTAAAATCACATAATCAATTTTTCCTTTTACCTTCATTCCTTCATAAGCAGTATAGTCCACTGCACTTTTCATATTTTTTTTGGTAAGTACTTCTTCTTTGTTAGGATCTATAATAACAATATCTCCATCAGAACCCGGTAATAGTGCCCCTTTTTTTGGAAATATTCCAAAGATCTTTGCTGGATTAGAAGAAATGGTTTCTACAAATTTTTCTATAGAAATTCTATTTTTTACAACCCCTTCTGAAAATAGTACCCTAACCCTTTCTTCTACCCCCGGTGCCCCGCCAGGACATTTTGTAAAGTCCTTTAGTCCATGCTGCTTTTCAATGGCAAAGTGAAAAGGACAATGATCTGTGGCAACTACATCAATCACTCCATCCGCTAATCCCTTCCAAAGAGCTTTACAATGCTCTTTTGTCCTTAGGGGAGGAGACATAATATATTTTAACCCTTCATGATTTTTCCCTTTATAAAGTTCTTCTGTTAGGGTTAAATATTGGGGACAAGTTTCCGTAAAAATATTTCTTTGACCTTGATCCTTTGCAAATTTTATGGCTTCTAACCCTTCTTTAGTGGAAAGATGCACAATGTATACCGGTGCATCTCCTGCTAAGGAAGCAATATAAAGTAGCCGAGACACTGCTTCTGCTTCACATTGAGGAGGCCTGGTTTTTGCATGATAGATAGGCTCAATCTTATTTTCAGAAACATACTTTTCCCTTAAATAAGTAATAATCCTATCATTTTCTGCATGAAAGGTTGGAATGCCCCCCAATTCCTTCATTTTTAACATAAATTGTAGGATCTCATCATCTTCCAACTTAAAGTCATAGGTCAAATATCCTTTGAAGCTGGTGATTCCTTCATATTTCACCATTTGCTCTAATTCCTTTAATGTTTTATCATCGATATGCTGCACCACTCCATGAAAGCCATAGTCAATGACTGCCTTTTCCTCTGCCAATTTATGATATTCATCGATTTCATAATGGAGATTGCATCCCTTTGGTCCAAAGGCAATATGATCAATAATGGTTGTGGTTCCTCCACAAGCAGCGGCGACAGTTCCTGTATAAAAATCATCTACCGCTCTATGTTCCCCCACCTGTAAATCCATATGAGTATGGGCATCCACAGCTCCAGGAATTACATATTTTCCTTGAGCTTCAATGATTTTGGTTTCTTTATCCTCTTTTTCTTGAAAATGTCCAATGGCTTCTATCTTCCCATTTTTAATGAATATATCCCCTTGATATACTTCCGATGGGGTTACTACATTTCCATTTTTGATTAGGAGATTCATTTTCTTCTCTTCCTTTCTCTTTTTCTCCACTACATTTCTCCTCTGTACATAGCTATTATATCAAATCTATGATGGTATCACATACCACGTGGTAACATTAAATTTTGACAATCCCTCAATATCCTGTTGGATTCTTTTAAGAGAGTGTTCCTTAAGTTATCTATATTTTCCATGGTAAATACGAGTAAAAAAGTCGACTAGGGGGTTGTCTCTTCTTAGCTCTACTGCTTGATGAAGGCATAATTCGTGACAGCACATGCACTCAATACATAAATTATAGTCTATCTTTTTAGTATCCTGGTGAATTGCTTGTACCGGACAGCTATCAACGCACATATTACACCCTTTACATCTTTTTGTATCAATTCTTGGCCTAGTTTTTAAAAAATCAATTATCTTAACTAAAATTTTATAATTTTTCCCTTTGAAACTTTCGAATCTTTTAGGAAGCTTAAATCCTTCTAGTCTAGGGGGTGTAGAATAGTCTCCATCAATCTCTATTTTATCTAAGTTGGATTCCCCTAATTCTCTTTTTTGTGCTGCCACTAATATAGGAACATTTTCTATCCTTAGACCCAACATAGCAGTAGCCACTCTATCTAAGGCTAAGGGATCAGCACTAAGAAGAATTTTCCCAGCAGAATAAACTCCTCCTGCGGTTGGCCCCTCTCCTTCCATAGCAGTAATTCCATCCATAATATGTAGTCCCACTTTAACAGCTTGATGAATATCTGCAATGGCTTCTCCCAAGTCCTTAGGATCCCAAGCTATACGATGATACTCCGCTTTTCTTAGGCCAGGGATACAGCCAAAGAGATTTTTCACAGCGCCGGTATAGATTGCCCCTGAATGGGTCTTTAACTTAGGAAGATTGATTACAAAGTCCGCCTCAAACATAGGCTTTGCCAAATACATTTTTTCCACACAACCACTAGAAGGTACTACCTCTACTACCCCTTCCCTGTCAAAGTTCTTTATTAGGGCTCCTTCTTCCTTGGCTATCCTTTCGAATCCCGAAACAACAAAGCTCTGGGCTGTTGGAGCAATCCCTCCTATAGCTCCCCCTGAACTATCTCCTATCCAAACAATACATCCTTGTTTCTTTAGTATTTGTATCAGTGCCCGAACAAACCTTTCATGGGTAATCGCCCCACTGTCAGAGGTTTTAGGGCCAATTAAATTTACCTTGAGAAGCACTTTCATCCCAGGGGATATAAACCTTTCCCACCCCCCTAGAAGCTTGATCCCTGTTTCAATCTGTTTTTTTATAAGGCCTAGATCATACTGGGCACACTCCTTAATCACTACCCTAGTCATTTTTCATGTCTCCCTTCTTTTACAGGCTCCTTTTAGAATATTTCTATTAGATTGGTTATTTCCATTATAACCAATTAGGTCCTCTTTTCCAGTATTCTTTTGAAATCTTTTCCTTAATCCTTCAATAAACTCCTATTTTTGTGGGTTTCTTCCCATAGACCTCCTGTTTTTCTAAAATTTTTCATAGCAAAAAAAAGAAAAACCTTTAAACTACTGAGTCCAAAGGTTTTTCAAAACTATGGGAAAATCATTCCTTCCGCTGTTCCTGTTTCCATTTTTCGATTAAAAAATTTCGTACTGCAAAAAGAATTGCAATAGAAAGTACACCCAATAGTATTCCAAAACTATCTGGATGTTTAACCAATAGGGAACGGGAAATGGTGAAAATTAAAACATCGATTACTTGGTTGGGATCATGACTGTTGAGCATCTTGAGAAATTCCAAGGCAATGACTAGATTTAAAGCATTCCCTAAGAAATCAGAAAAATAAGCACTTTCATCTGGAGAATAAGGCAGTTTAAAAATAGCCCCGGCCAAAAAAGTTCCTTCAATAACAATAGAAATAATAATAATGATAGAAACCAAAAATTCTAACCAGTTTACCCATCTAAAATTCATTTTCCTTAGTTTTTCTAGCATTACAACCCTCCTTTGTTTTTCATAAGTCCTCTTTGTGAACTACTCACCACCTATAGAGGTGGATGACTTCCTGTTTCCATGAGTTCGCAACCTACACTCTCCACAGGCGTAACTTCGGGCAGCACCTGCCCTAGATGCCGATCATTTCGGGTTCTTTGGTACCTTGGATATTTTACGTATGGTACGTATGAAAGACAAAAACTCATCGCTTGGTTATCACATTCAGGGTTTTAGCGGTTTCTCCATGCGACCCCATATGCCCAGTTATCAAAGAACGTTCATAACTATATTATATCAAAAAGATAAAACCTTGCCAATTCATCTCCTGCCTATCCCTCACTATATTTTATTTATCTAAATATGCCGATGGAGCAGGTGGTGCCCCTCTTTTGTGTTCCATGTAATTTACCAATAGGAATGAAATCAATCCACATCCACATCCAAATACAATAGCCAGTATTCCAAAAGGTTCTCCTAAAATCTGCCATATTACAACGGTGATAGAACCTACTATAATAGATACCTTACCTGCATTTATCGTTGCTTTAGGCACTGCTAGACCTAGGGCATAGGCAGCAAAGGGGCCAGCGGAACGCAGGGCAAAGGCAAATAAATTCAAGGTAAGAACATTTCTATAAAATATTTATATGCTGCATATTTCAGTTTTTTCATCTTTTTCCTATCCCAAACAAAAAAGGTGCGATAGGGTTTTATGCCCATAGCACCTTTGCTTATAATATTATTCATTATAAATATATCCTCAATATTTGTCAAACTTTTTTAATAATTCTAAAATATGTGTTTTTTCTCATTTCATATTTGCAACACTTCGACAAAAATCCTTTCAATAGGTCCTATGACTTCATTGACACAAAAAAAACCAATGATATAATTAATTGTAAGAAATGGACTAATAAAGAATATAATGCTATTGAAATAAAAACTATTTTAGGAAAACATTTTTAGATTTCCATTACTGGAGGGACAATATTTGTTAGATTTTCTAAAAGAAGAAGGAATCCGTGAAAATTTAATCACTGAAATTGAGCAATTTAGAAAATTTTATAAAGTAAACTCTCATGTAGAATATCGAATTCCAAAACCAAGATATTACTATTACGGAAAAACCGTCTGGGAAGAAGCCCTTACAGCTCTTTTATGTGGAGAAAATCTTCTTTTAGCTGGACCAAAGGCCACCGGAAAGAATGTCCTAGCAGAAAATCTAGCAGCTGCTTTTCAGAGACCTAGTTGGGATATTTCCTTTTATATTAACACTGACTTTTCGTCCCTTATTGGCACTGATACCTTTAAAGACGGCCAAGTGGTTCTAAGGCAAGGTCCCATCTATGAATGCGCCCAATGGGGAGGCTTTGGAATACTCGATGAAATCAATATGGCCAAAAATGAATCCATTGCAGTCCTTCATGCTACTTTGGACTTTCGAAAGATCATTGATATTCCCGGTTATGATAAAATTTCCCTTGATGACGCTACTAGATTTATCGCAACTATGAATTATGGATATGCAGGTACTAGAGAACTTAACGAAGCCCTCACTTCTCGCTTTATGGTCATAGAAATGCCTAGTATTTCCTCTGAAAATTTAAAAAAACTCCTTCAAAAAGAATTCCCAAATATGAAAAAGGATTATATAGAACAATTTAGTGGACTCTTCCAAGATCTTCAGAAAAAAAGTCAAAACTCCGAAATTTCTACCAAGTCTGTAGACCTTAGAGGACTTCTTTCTTCCATTCACCTTATAGGCAAAGGGCTAGAAGCAAACAAAGCGTTGCAAATGGGGATTGCCAATAAATCCTTTGATGACTTTGAACGAGAACTTGTCCAGGATGTCATCCATCTGAGAATACCAGAAAACCTAGAAAGAGGTGAAATCTTTACAGATTGATTATGGAAGATCAAAACAAAGAAAAATTAAGAGCTTTCAATATCATATGGAATGCCTCTGATGACTATTCCTTTGAACCGGAAACTATAGCTTATGACCAAAATGGAAAAGCAGATCTTTACTGGAACTATATCATCGGTGCTGTCCATAAATATTATGACTATTCCCTCCTAGAAACTTTTTTTAAAGATCTAAAAAAAGATAAGCACTATGATCTTTATGAAAAATTGACATGGATAGGTTTAGAAAATGCTACTTATGAAAAAGGAGAAGAGGAACGACCTGTTTTAGAGAATCTTCGCCAAAATTATGCAAAAAAAGTAATCCAAAAAAGAGAGATTTCCCCTACGGAGGATCTTTTCCATAAAATCAAAATCGCCCATTTTCAAAAAATCCTAGGACAAGAGCCAAAACTAACAGGTCCTGCATTAAACCTTCTAAAGGATTTAGAATTTCATAAATCTATGGACACAAAACAAATCATCCTTCAGATCAACGAAATTATAAAGATTTATTTTTCATTTGATCCTTCTACCAATAAGACAGATCCATCGAAAAAAATAATCAAGAACAGAAAAATCATCTACTTTGGAAATCAAAAACTCTCCTTCTATGGAAATCCTTTTAAAAAACGATTGGATATAGGATCCGCTGAATATTCTGAAGGAATTCATTTTAAAGAAAAAGGACAAAAGCCCAATAAAATAGCCTTTCATTGGCTACATTTTATAGAACAAAGGGATAAAGCCTTAAGGAAATCTATGGAAAGCCTTTTTGGAACTTCTATTCTTTCAGATTCTCAGACAAAAACCCTAGAAAATACTTTGTGTAATGGTAATCATAAAAATTGCCATCTTCATTTCACCCGAGGAGAATTTCAAGATAATGAAAAGATAACTTATCAGAAAAAAATGATGCTAGACCAGAGAGAAAAAAACAAAAATTATTACCTAAAGAATCTTGCTCGAAATAATAATAGTATTACAAAGCTTACCGATAAAATCAAAAACACTATGCTGATCAATTCCCAATCCTACCCTAGTAGATCAAAGTCCGGAAAACTTGTAGCAGGAAAGATTTGGAGGGCGCTCTACCTTCAAGATAGTAAGATCTTTATAAAAAATCTTCAAGAAGACATAGGAAATTTAACAGTAGATCTTCTACTGGATGGGTCCGCTTCTCAAATCTACCGCCAAGAAAAAATCGCCACAGAGGGATATATCATAGCAGAAAGTCTGACCCGCTGTCATATTCCCGTAAAAATTTATTCCTTTTGTAATATGGAAAGTTACACGGTTATCAACCTTTTCCGTGATTACAAAGAGGTCAATAAAAATGAAAATATTTTTCATTACTATGCCGCAGGCTATAATCGAGACGGCTTAGCCATTCGCACTGCATTGTATGGAATGAAAGATTCTATTAGCGAAAATAAAATTCTCATTGTTCTTTCCGACGGGAAACCAAATGATATACAGAACATCCCCACGAATGGACTTTTTAGTACCCATCATGAATATACAGATGCCACAGGAATAGAGGATACCGCCCAAGAAGTGAGGAAGGGGCTTCAAAGGGGAATTTCCATCCTCTGCGTCTTTACTGGACGGGATGAGGACCTCCCTGCTGCAAAAAAGATCTATGGGCACCATTTAGCCCATATCCCATCTCCAGAAAGATTTGCTGATACTGTAGGCGTTTTACTACAAAATGAACTGAATCAGCTGTAAAAAAGTGAGTATAAAATCGAAAAATATGCAATTTTTTGTCAATCACAAAAGTGATCCTAATATGGCAATAGGATATTTCCTTGCTACATTCACTTCAGGAAATATCCCACCGTCTTTATAGAATCACTCTTCCTAATGGCGACAACCATGTTCCCGTTTCCCAACTTTATAATTCTCTCCAATATGATATTTTTACAGACTCAAATTGGTCTAAAACGATTAGATTAATTGGATATAGAAACTCCATCATTCCTTTTATTTTTTACTTTTTTTGCTACGTAAGTGGTTAAAATTGGAATAAGTATTGCAGTAATGATAGTAGAAGCTGCTACCTGAGCAGTGGCAATTTCTGAAGCCGCTTGTAGACTTGGATCTGCCAGTGCTACAGCCGCAGGCGTTGCTACTGCATTACCAGCTGTACTAGCTGCTGCTGCTCCCGCAATACCAGAACCACCGGCTATCCGATCAGAGAAAATACATACAATACCAGTGATTACAGCTGTCAATACACCTAAAATAATACCGGGAATTCCGGCTTCAATTAACATATTAAAGTTGATTCCCGTACCTAGACCAAAGGCAAAAAAAGGAATTAACATATCTCCACCAGCACCTAGAAATTTTTTCATATCTTCGTCTAAATTGCCTACAATCATACCAATCACAATAGGGAGAATAACAGCTACTAATGTCATAAATGGGATCTGTGCTACTCCTGCAGTTCCCAAAGCTACTAATGTGAGGAAGGGACCGTCATTCATAGAAATAATGGAAATAGCACCTACATCTGTTTCATCCCCAAACTCACCAGTCAAGGCAGCATAAAGACCACCATTGGTATTGGTCATTGCAGATATAATGGCCAATGGAGTAAGCCCTAAAAGACCATTTTCTCCCAAAAAATATTGTACAGCAAGTCCGAAAGCTACTCCGGCAACAAACTTACCTAATGTAATGCTAAATCCTTTTTTTAAAGCTTTTGGAGCGGCTTTAAAACTCATTTGAGAACCCATTACAAACAAGAAAACACCGAGAATAGCCATAGATCCATCAGCAATAGCAGTTGTAAAGCCTCCGATTTCAAGAACTTCAGGCCAAATCGTATTTATAATTGCTCCTAAAAGAAGTGGTATCACCATCATGCCACCTGGAACTCTTTCTATAGCTTTTTTTATCTTCATGGTTTAACCCCTTTCTAGATATTGTTTTACTCATCATACTCCATGTATCAATAAGACTGAATAGAGCCCAAAAGAGCCCTATTCATGTAGAAACTTCTAAAAAGTAGACGCCTTCTTATAAATAGAAAATTCTTTATGACCAAGTTGTTCTGCCTTGGTAGTTTTTCCGTTTGCAACTTTAATGATTTCATTAAAAATTTCTTTTCCTACTTCATCAATTGTTTTATCCCCTGATACAATGCCACCAGCATTAATATCAATATTTGCTTTCATTTTTTCAAAAGTATTGCTATTTCCAGTAATTTTAATTACAGGTGCTAGTGGATTACCGGTAGGAGTTCCTCTCCCAGTAGTAAATATTACAATTTGAGAACCCCCTGCTACCATACCTGAAATAGATTCAATATCCTGTCCAGGAGTATCCATTACATGTAATCCTTTTTTAACAGGAATATCTGCATATTCTAAAACATCCTGTATAGAAGCAGAACCTGCTTTATGCATACATCCTAAAGACTTTTCTTCAATGGATGTCAAACCACCAGCAATATTTCCCGGTGTAGGTTGTCCTCCTCTGATATCTTCCCCTAGGGCTTTAGCACGTTCTTCACAATCTTTAACAAGATTTAATAATTTATTTGAAATTTCTTTATTAATGGCACGACGAGCTAAAACATGTTCAGCACCAATTAACTCAGTAGTTTCAGATAACATAGAAGTACCGCCATTTTCAACTAAGATATCAGAAGCAACTCCACAAGCTGGATTAGAGGCCAGTCCGGAAGTGGTATCTGATCCGCCACATTCAATTCCTAAAATCAATTCATGAATATCACATTCTTCTCTATTTTGTTGAGAAAGAAGTTGCCCATATTCACGTGCAATGTTACAGCCCTTAGCAATTGCACCTAAAGTACCACCTTCTTCTTGAATAACAACTGTAGATATGGGTTTCCCAGTGCTTTTCAGTTCTTCTGATACTTTATAAGGTTCAACTCCTTCACATCCTAAACCTACAACTATAACGGCTCCAGCATTGGGATTTTTACCCACATTCACTACCGTCTTATAGGTTAACTTTGCATCTCCAGCAACTTGGCAACAGCCAAATTGATTATTTACTACGGTACATCCCTTTACTTTATCAGCAATTTCTGTTGCTACTTGAGTGGAACAAACACTCGTAGGTAATATTAATACATAATTACGAATACCTACTTTACCATCTGGACGTTTATAACCATAAAATTTCATAACTGATCCCCCCAAAAATTTCTATTAATTTGATAAATCACCACGACCACGAGCACTTTCAACATTGTGAACGTGAACATGATCTCCAACTTTAATATCCTCTGTTGCCTTTCCTATGGATTCGTTGTACTTAATAACATGTTCTCCTTTAGAAATATCTTTGATAGCAAATTTATGGCCAAAGGGAATATCCTTGTGAACCACCACATCAAGTTCCTTTTCTCCAATAAACATGCTTACTTTAGTCCCTTTTTTTAGGTCCATAGTAGCAGTAGCTACAGAGTCATTCTCATTAATGACAACAGCTTGTTTTGCCATATTTTATAGTACCTCCTTTAAATGAAATTGTTTATGTCCTACATAAAAGTTATATTGCAAAATATATGCCAACTAGAATAAATCTGCATATTCCTAAGATTGAAAAAGTTTTCCCAATCAAAAGCAACAAAAAAAGCCACATCTAATGTGGCTTTTTTCAGCAATGGTGTGGAAAAATTCATCATCTTAAATATTTTTGAACGGTTGAACGATCAATTCCTAACCGCTCAGCAGTACGACTTTTGTTGTAGTTCTCTTCTTCCAATATTTTTAAAATTACCTTTCTTTTTATATCACTCATGGTACCACTTAATACGTCAAGACTGCTCTCCTCCTGATTCTGCTTAAAATCATCTTTTAGTTCTTCAATTAAAAATTCAGCGTCTTCTAAATGAATATAGTCTTTTGTAGTAGATAAAATTAATCTTTCCACTATATTTTTCAACTCTCTTATATTCCCTGGCCAAGAGTATTGAAATAATAATTCCATTACATCAGAAGAAAATTTTTCTACTTGTCGCCCATATTTATTATTCATCATTCGTACAAAATATTTCGTTAAATATTCAATGTCTTCTTTTCGTTCTCTTAAGGGAATGGTCTGTAATTTTAAAACATTGAGGCGATAGTATAAATCCATACGAAACATCCCTTGTTTTATTTGATTTTTAAGATCCACATTAGTAGCTGCTATGACCCTAACATCTATAGGGATTACTTTGTCAGAACCGATTCTCATAACCTGTTTTTCTTCTATGACTCTTAATAATCTTGCTTGTAATCCCTTGTCCATTTCGCCAATCTCATCAAGGAAGATTGTTCCATTATGTGCTAATTCAAAGAGTCCCATCTTTCCATTTTTTTTGGCCCCGGTAAATGCACCTTCTGCGTACCCAAATAGTTCACTTTCCAATAATTGAGAAGGTAAGGCAGCACAATTTACTGCCACAAAAGGCTGTTTTTTACGTGGACTTAAAGAATGAATACTTTGAGCAAACATTTCTTTTCCTGTTCCACTTTCCCCTTCAATCAGTATGGTAGCATCTGTTTTAGCAAAACCTTTGGATATATTGATTAGCCGTTTCATTTTTTGATTTTTCGTTAAGATATCTTTAAACCTATACCTAGTAATAAATCCTTTGGTATGGAGATTTTGCCGAATTTTTTGTTCAGCCCCTTGAATGGTAGATATATCTTGAAATGTAGCAACAACACCTTTAATAAAATCATTCACAACAATGGGAATACGATTGGTCATTATATAATTTCCAGAGACTTCTTGTAGTTTCTGAATTTCAGCATTTTTATTACGTAAAACATCCATGATTTTAGTATTTGGGATAACATCTTTAATAGGAGATCCAATCACTTCTTCTCTTTTTACATTAAATATATCTTCTGCAGCCGGATTTATCACTGTAATCATACCACATTCATCTGTAGCTATTACTCCATCGTTTACAAAATCCAGTACTGCCTCAAACTTTTTACTTTTTTCTTTTTCCACATCTCTTACTTGAAGGATATTTGATGATTCTTCAATTGCCTGCATGATTGCTTCTTTACCAGAGGTAATCAAGTTGAAAGTAATGTCTAATGGCGGTAATTTACTGATTATCGTAGTATCTCCAACAAGTACATTGATCCCGTATTCGTTCACTAATTCAGCTACCTTTTGTTGTATAGAATTCCAATCTATTTTTTCTTCCTTATTTGATAGAATAATTTCTTTAATAGAGATATTTAAAACTTCAGCCACTGTAAGACATCCATCTACCACATTCTGATATCCTACAACACCAATAGTAGAGTCCCTATTCCTGTATGGATATAAACTTTTTAATATATCATAACCCGTTACTCTAATCTCTGTTACAGGTATATTTACATTTTGTTTTATAAATGAAGCAGTCCCTCCACGACTAATAATAGCTTGAGCACCTTGCTTTTCTGCCTCTATGGCAGGTTCTATCCCTTCTTCTAAATTCCCTTTTTTGATCATAAAGTTAAGATTCCATTCCCGTTTCACTTGTTGTGCTAATTCAAAAATTTCATCATATGGAGCTATAAAACAAATTCGTTCCATTTTTATTTCCTCCTTATTCTCTACCATTGAACTTGGTATGAAGTGGAGCTTTTAGAGTCTCTCTTATTTTTTATTATAGCTAATTTCTAAGTAAAATCAATTCTCCTCTTACCACACGCATTTTCGATATTATATAGAAGTTTCAATTGTACTCATCGCACCACCTCCCTTCTTTTATACATTAGGAGATGGTAACCTCACCCTGCTTTTCCGATTACCTTACTACTATTTGATCAAATTTTGGAATTATTTGCTATCCTTTATTTGATACTGTGGAAATGCTAGACAGAGTATCTTAATGCTCTGTCCCAAACCACAGGGGTGATTCCTTTATTGTATAAAAACAAAGGAAATGATAAAATAAATGAAGATAGTAGATTGCCAAAAGCAACTAGACAAAAAATCTATCATATTATATGAAAGAGAATGAATAAACAAACAATATTTAAAGCAGTTTTAAATTAAAATAAATCAAATTTTCTATAAGATATTATAAAAACATAGGATGGAGTGGAATACTATGCCAACATTCAAAAAAGCAATTATATTTGATATGGATGGAGTGATTATTGATAGCGAACCTATCCATTATAAAATAATTCAAGATATGCTGAAAGATCGAAACATTGTTATTTCTGTGAATAAATTTAATCATTTTGCTGGCTTATCCAATATGGAATTTTGGTCTATCCTAAAAAAGCAATTTGATTTAAAAGAATCTGTTGAAGATTTATGTCAAAAACAACTCAATAAAACTTTGGAATATTTCCAACGTAGTGATATCACTCCTATAGCTGGAATTCCTACTCTTCTTAAGACCCTAAAAGAAAAAGGATATAAAATTGCTTTGGCTTCCTCCTCCCCATTAGTATTGATTCAAATTATAATAGAAAAATTAAAGGTCCAGGATTATTTTGAAAATATAATAAGTGGTGAGTTTTTCAAAAAAAGCAAACCCCATCCTGAAATCTTTCTACACACCGCAAAAACTTTACAGGTTGCTCCTGAAAATTGCATTGTTATCGAAGATTCCAGTAACGGAGTGATTGCCGCCAAAAGGGCAAATATGGAATGTATTGGATATCGAAATATAAACTCTGGAAATCAAGATCTTTCCGGTGCAGATTTTATTGTAGATTCCTTAGAAAAAATAAATGTAAACCTATTTTAAAACCACCAGATCGGTTTTATGGTCATAGACAGCATACTTAAAAAGGACTTAGAGAATATTCATTTCCTAAGTCCTTATAGTATATCTTTGTATAATAATGCGTAAAATATCTGTAAGAGATCTTTATTTTATTACTCAGTTACCAATTGTAGTTCTACAGGAATATATTTTTCTAGGGATTCTCCATCAATAACCTTCATTGCTGCTTCTACACCTTTTTTTCCTATTTCTTTGGGAAGTTGTTGTACAGTTGCAGCCATATCTCCATCCTTTATAGCAGCTATTGCATCATCTATAGCATCAAATCCTACAACCATAATATCTCTACTAGAAGCTTTGATAGCCTCTAAAGCTCCTAGGGCCATTTCATCATTATGGGCAAATACCGCATCAATCTCTGAATTTAATAAACTTCCCTTTTTACCGTCTCCCCCTAATCCCCCTTGAACTTATTGTTTTAACCAGTCCTCAAATAAATCAATCTCTTTTGCCCAAGGCAATGAGGTCTGAGCTCCTTCTTTAGTCACTGTCATAGCCCCTATCTTCATAGCAAAGGCAATGGCCTCCTCCATGCTTTTTCCTTGACTTAAGCTTACAGCTAAAGCTCCATTGAAGCTGTCACCGGCAGCTGTGGTATCTACTGCCTTTACTTTATAAGCAGGATAGTGTTTTACTCCACCTTTATGGATATGCATACACCCTTTTTCTCCCAGGGTAACCACAATATCTTTTGCTCCTTTATCGAGTAAGCTCTTTCCTGCCAGCTGAATATTTTCTAGGGTATCTGTTTTCTCTCCACTTAATTGTTCCAATTCAGTTTCATTGGGAGTTAAAATATCAGTATGGGATAAAATTTCCCTATCTAGCTCTACCGCTGGAGCAGGATTTAAGATAGTCATCTTTTGGGCAGACTTTGCTAGTTTTAAGGCAGTCTTTATAGTATCTAGAGGAACTTCCAACTGAAGAAGTAAAAGATCTGATGAAAGAATAACCTGTTGAAATTTTGTAATATCCTCTGAAGTCAATTCGAAGTTAGCTCCTGGAGCTACAGTAATAGCATTATTCCCCTGGTCATCTACAATAATAGCCGCCACCCCTGTGGCTAGATAATCTTTTTCTAAAATATGTTCTACATTGACTCCATCTTCTTCTAAAGATTGCTTGAGTATTTTCCCCATGGCATCTTGCCCTACAACCCCCAGCATATAGACTTTGCCTCCTAGTCTTACTGCAGCATCGGCTTGATTAGCTCCTTTCCCTCCTGGGATTTGCTTAAAATTTTTACCCAAAATAGTCTCGCCCGGTTTGGGTATATTAGGAGCATTGATCACTAAATCCATATTTAAACTTCCTACCACAGTAATCATAGCCATTCCCCCTAACTGGATTTTCTTATTATTAACTGGGTATCTAAAATCATCTTTTTGCTCTCTGTTGACATACTTTTTGGTATTTCCTTATTTTCAATCGTCTCAATCAGTATCTGTGCTGCCTGGCATCCCATTTCATAATTAGGTTGTTTAATAGTGGTAAGCCCTGGCTCTAGAATACTAGCCATATAGATATCATCAAAACCCATAACACCGATATCCCCAGGCACTTTTAGTCCAGCCATTTTTAGAGCTTTTATTGCCCCAATGGCGATTAAATCATTTCCACAAAACATGAAAAACTAAAAATATTATAGCTACTTTCATATCATATCAGTAAAACAAAATATCCTCAATCATTTCAGAGTTGGTCCTGGTAAAATTTTTGCAAAAAGAAAAGAGCTATTAGAATACTTTCTTAATCTAATAACTCTTTTTATTCATTCAGACTAACTAGAAGAATAGTCTCTTTGATTCTTTAATTATTCTCCGATATCTTCAATTACTAAAGGGTTTATTCTCAACTTGTGCATGATAGAGAATCTTATTTTAGTGAAATTTTAACTGGAGTTTCGTTGGAGATATTGTCACTGACTGGGCATCGTGAACCTACGATTTTAATCCACTTTTCAAGAGTCTCTTGATCAGCATCAGCTTCTGGTTTTATAATTACTTCTATTTCCTGAAAGCCAGCCCTTTGGGCATCTGATACCCCCATCAATTTATCAGAGTTTATACTCCCTTTTAGATCTATTTTTAAATCTTTTAATTCAAATCCTAACTCCTTTGCTACCATGTGACATACTACATTTAAACATCCAGATAATGCACCCAATAGATATTCTACAGGATTTAAGCCTTCATTAGTACCACCTGCTTCTTCAGGTTCATCAATAACCATGGTAAATCCTCTTGCCTTTACAACCGTCTTCGTAGGACTTTCACTATGTGCTCTTACAACAGATCTTGAAATTGCCATTTACTTGACCTCCTCTTTTTTTTCACAAGTAAAAATTCTACAAGGTAGGTAAAATTCCCTTTATTTAAAACTGTAAATCGACAAATTTTTTTTGTAAATTTTCATTTCCTTAAAGAATAAAGATATTTTATACTATGAAATATCTTGTGTAAATAAAAATAGAGAAGTCCTTCATAAACATTTCCCAAGGAGGACTTCTCTTAGACTTATGATATCAAACCTTAGCCATAATATCACCTACTAAAAAATACAGGTATCTCTAACATAGAAAAGTTATGCATAACCAATTGTAATACAGAGATACCTTAAATCGCTATACGAGAAAAAGTGGATTAGGTGGAGTATTTTTGTTTAGCATTGGAAACTTCTAGATGTTTAATGCTACTTCATAAGCACTCCATATAGCATTCATTATATTAGAAGCAACCACTGCATCTCCTATCCGATACAAATCAACTACTTTACCACGCATTTTATCATATAATTCCCTATTGGAATCAAATCCAACGGCAATTGCAATGGTATCTGCCGATAAAGATTGCTTTCTAAAATCTTTATCAATAAGTACAGCCTCGTTATCTTTTACTTCTAGCAGCGCATTACTTGTAATCACTCTCACATTGTGTTTTTCTAATAAGTCCACTAGCATGATCTTATTCATATAGGGTACAGGATGGCCTGCACTCATTAAATCATCCATTGCTTCAACGATGGTTACATTTTTACCCTGCTGAGCAAGATAAAGAGCTGTCTCACAACCTACCAATCCACCCCCTACCATAAGCACATTTTGGCCAGCTTGTTTGGTGCCATATAATAGTTCTACGGCTGTTGCTACATTGGTCTTATCCATACCAGGAACTTTTAACTTCTTCTCTTTTGAACCTGTTGCAATAATAAGCACATCAGGCTGTTTTTGATTTATAAGTTCTTCAGTTACTGTGGCATTTAAGTTAACATCGATTTTTAAATCCTTCATCTCATGCCTGTACCATTCAATGAGCCTTTTATCATCATATTTAAAATCTGGCACCGAAGCGGCTATAAAGTTACCTCCCAGTTGATCACTGCTTTCATAAAGTGTCACATGATGACCTCTCAATTTACAAACCCTTGCTGCTTCCATCCCCGCTGGCCCTCCACCAACGATCATTACATTTTTTGAGACAGCGGCAGGTATTATCTTATAAAAGCTTTCTCTACCAGCTTCTGGGTTTACGGCACAAGATAGTGGTTTTCCTTCAAAGCCTCTGCCAAGACATCCTAGATGGCAGCCTATACATGGACGTATGCTCTTTTCCTTATCAGCCATTACCTTTTTTGGCCAGTACGCATCGGTAAGAAGTCCTCTTCCAAGGGAAATCATATCCGCTTGCTTATTTTCAAGGGCTTTTTCTGCCATCTCAGGTATATCCAACTTTCCAGCAACAATGACTGGAATTGTAGCTACCTTCTTTAGTTCTTCCGCTATTTCAAGATAACATCCATGTTTATGATATACAGGAGGATGGGCCCAGTACCATGCATCATAGGTTCCTGCATCAGCATCAAAGGCATCATATCCAGCTTCTTGAAGTATTTTTGCAGCCTCTAGACCTTCTTGTATGTCACGACCTTTTTCTTGATATTCTTCATCGGGAAGCCCTCCCTCTCTCCAGTCTTTTATGCAGCTTTTTACAGAGTATCTTAAGGTGACTGGAAAATCCTTTCCAGTAGTTTTCTTGATTTCCTTTACAATTTCACAAGGCAATGTGAGTCTTCCTTTTAAATCTCCACCATATTTATCGGTTCTCCTATTAAATAGAGACAATGTAAACTGATCTAGCAAATACCCTTCATGAACCGCATGAATTTCCACCCCGTCAAATCCTGCGTGTTTTGCCAGTGCAGCAGCTTCTCCAGTTTTTTTCACTATCCATTCCACCTCTTTGGTGGTAAGTTCTCTACAGGAAACGGTAGGATCCCAATAATTAGGGATAGCTGAGGCTGATACAGGGGGGGCGTCCAATAATGCTGGTGCTCCACTCCTTCCAAATCCTAGGGACAATTGAAGAAATATCTTGGTACCATATGCATGACATCTTTCGGTCATTTCTGCAGACATCATTCCAAATCTTGCAGGATTTATGGAAGTGATTGGGATGACACCTGGTTTCACTTTGTCCAACTCATTTTCCACTTTGGTAACGCTTGTTATGATGAGTCCTGTACCTCCCTTTGCCCTTTCTACATAATAATCCATTGCCCTTTGGTTAAAGCAGCTTTCATTATCCACCAGTCCAAAAACCCCCATTGGTGCCATGGCAATCTTATTTTTAATCTCTAACTTCCCAATTTTCATAGGTTCAAATAAAGCATTTCTTGACATAATAGCTCTCCTTCCACCACTAATATTTCGGTATCATACAATAGAAATGATACGATTTATTCACAAGTTTATTATGTCACCTATAAAGTAAAATATACTAAAGCCATATAAAAAGGAAAGCTGTTGTAAAATAGATCAAAGTTAAATGAAAAAGCCATAGATGTTTCATGAAGCAGCGACTTATCGGAATGAAAACATCTATGACTTATATTATTTGTATGTTTTATAACATCCTCATCTAATTGATAACCTACGTGACTTTTTTTGAACTAACATATTCGGAATAGAGAAATATCCTTTCCGCCCAAATATAATATTTTTTCTACTAATCCTTGTATATAGCCCTGCAAATTTTTCATTGTACATCGTAACCCCAATGTTTAATTTAAAATCTTTTGCCTTAAGCTCTCCATTTTCTTCAAACTGAACAAAGGGTCTTGTATAGGGATCTATAAATTCTTGATATAAAAATCCCTTTTTCCAACAATTCCGTACAATCTTTTTCCATCCCTCTTGATCAAAGTCTCTCCCTGTATTCACCCCCTGGGATGCAAAAGAATCAATAGGTTTTAAAATATATTTGTCTTTATGATGCAATACTTCATCAAATATCTTTTTATCTCCTTGAAATTCCTTGGTAATAGGGACATGGTTTTTAATCAGTTCTCTTTCTTCCTCATTTAAAAATTCCAAAGTGTCTTCATCATGGAGAATTTTAAATATAATCTTGTTGTGCATGATTTGGGATCTTAAGGAACCAATCATGCAAACCGCTCCTTCTTTATAAGCCGCTATTAAATCAGGAATTTCCTGACTTTTTTCAATGAATTCTGCCGTTACAATTCTTCGATAAATCATATCTATTTGCATATCATTGTAATATAATTTCCCATTTTGATATTTTAAATCCCGTGCCTCCACGATTTCTGCACGATATCCTTTTTTGATATATGCTTTCTTGATTTCTTCAAATTCTGCTGTAATCCCTGTTTCCATAAAATCAACGATAGCAATATTGGGATTTTCCACTTTTTTATCATATTTATTATAGATTTTTATACTTTCCTCTACCCACTTATCAATCAGCTCAAAGTAATCAATCTCGTATTTCTCTCTCATGATCTTCATAGATTCTGACTCCAATAGGATTCTAGAAAATATATTGTCTTCATTCATTCCTGATGTCCCATCTGTATTGACCTCAATAAATTTGAACTTATCTCCTCCTCCATAGAAAAGATCATACCTTCCTATGGGAATATTGAGATCATATCCTGGATCAATTAGGATAAGTTCTTCTAAAAGCTTAGGATACTTAAATTTTTTCCTATACTCAGGAGATTCTATATACTTTTTTGTAACCTTGTTGGCAATGGAAAATAAAGTAGATCCTACTTTTTTTAAGTTTTCAATGTCCTCTTGGGTAAAGAACATCGGTTGATATAAAAAAGGAATTGGCTTTCCCTTGTATTTCGCATTGGATTTGGCTACCTTTTCTTTGGCTATCTTATAATCCTTATAATATTTTTTAGGATTTTTCTTTACTATCTCTATATATTCTTGGGTTAGACTTATGCCATCCATAGTTATGCCACCTTACTTTTTTAACTTTTGTTTTCATTATAACATATTTACAATATCTATTCCTTTATTCAATCACTTACCTCATTTAAATATTTTTCCACATCATGTGCAAATTTCTCTAATAACCCAAGATCTGAAAGCAAGCTCAATATCGTATATCTTGTTCTTATCTCCTTAGACATTAACACTGCATTGAAAATAGATTCATTTTTTATTCCAATTTGCTCGGGCAACGTTGGTGCTCCTGCCTCAATTAAAATTTCCTCAATTTTTTCAGTGGATGGAACCTCTTTCAGTATTTTTTTAACTTCTTTTTCATGTTCCTTAATACTGTTAATTCTTTGAATTCTTTTTTCAATTGAAGTTGTTTCGTCCTTTTTGCTTATTTCTATAATCCCGCTTGCTGCTTCCTTAAAAGTGGAATTAACTTTTTGTGTCCATTCGTCTATATCAAAAGCTTTGGCTTGAGACACTGCTTTATCAAAATCAATATCTTTGTTCGATAGCTTCTCTCTTAATTTTCTAGTTATGACTGTATTAACTCCGACCTTTCTTCCATGAAGTATTGCTTTTCTATTCTCAAATAGATGCATCATTTCAAAATAGTGAGCTAAGTGATGTTCAGAACCTGATGCAGGCCTGGAATTCCCCACAAAACTCATGGCTATTCCAGTAAGAATCAGGGCCTCCATTAAATTCTTTATCGCTTCAGGTTCTCTGTTTTTTATTCCTTTAGCATTGTCTACGCACTTTTTCAAGGAATTTTCCACCATTTTAACTGTAACATCACAATAATATTCTTTATTTATAACTTTACTCAACTTCCAGTCATTTAAAGCTGAATATTTACCTACTATATCTCCAAAACCAGCCAATATCATATCCTTAGGAGATTTCTTTAATACATTAATATCTCCAATAATTGCCTTTGGAACTGTGGCATCATAAGTTATTTTCAAATTTCCAACTATAAGCGCAGCACCATTTGATGCAAATCCATCCATAGATGGAGCTGTACCAACAACAATGGATGAAATCCCAATCTTATGACTTATAAATTTTGATAAATCATTCAAAGTTCCAGTTCCCACTGTAACTATGGCATCTATATCTTCATCTGTCTGTATAAGTAATTTTCCTGCTGCTTCTTCATTTGGTACAAGATCTTCCTTCACTTCAAATACAAATTGCTTATAATCAAAGTTGTTTTTTTTCAAAGTTTCAGCAACTAACTTTCCTGCAGCTTCATAGGTATGTGTATCTGAAACCACCAGTACTTTTTTAAATTTGTATTTTTTAAGTAAATCCGGTATTTTTCTTATAGCACCTTCTTCAACTATTACATCCTCTAGTTCAATTGAATGATTTTTCCCACAATTGCACTTTAAATCATCTCTTAAAAAATCATTTAGCTGTAATTTATCTACATTTTCTATTGTCAAATCCAAAACCAACACTCCTTTTCCATTGCTCAAAACATGAATGAACTTTTTCTCCATGCTTAGAATATACCCATTATACCAGTAACAGCTCCTAAAACGATAAGAATCCCCATCAATTTTATTGGTGAAACACCTTTCTTTACCAAATGCAAAACCCATAGAGTTAATGCTAGTGGTATTAGTCCAGGCATTAATTTATCAAGAAGATCTTTTTGAAGACTAAAGTTTACTTTTCCCATTTTAAATGTTATTAAAGTCTGCAAATTTATAAATCTACCAACAAGTCCTCCCATTACAAGAGTTCCCAAAAGTGATGCTGCTTCAATTACCTTATTTATCTTTCCACTCCTTAATATCTCTTCAACTGCTTTTTTACCAAATTTATATCCATTTGTCCACATTGTAAAAGAAATCGTTGTCATTATCGCATATTGAGCCACTAGAAATATTATAGGTCCTATTATATTCTGAGTATTCGTTATACCAATACATATAGCAAGAATTATCGGAGTAATAACTCCCTGTGTAAGCGTATCACCAACTCCTGCCAAAGGTCCCATAAGTCCTGTCTTTATAGCATTTAGGCTTTGATCTGTTATTGGTTTATCATTTGCCCTTTCTTCTTCCATTGCTATGGTCACACCATGTATCACAGAGCCACAAATAGGTTCGGTATTAAAGAATGACAGATGTCTCTCCACAGCCGCTTTCCTTTCCTCTTTAGATGAATACAATTTTTTTATAACTGGAAGCATAGAATGTGCAAACGCCGTAGCCTGTAATCTTTCATAATTGTAGTTGGATTGAGTAAACATAAACCATCTAATCCAGCTTTTAATGATATCCTTTTTTGTAAGCTTTTTTTCATTTTCACTATTCTCAACTGCAATATTTGTATCTTTCATAAGAAATCCTCCTTACGTTAATTTTAGGCCTTTGAGGCAGAATTAGCATTTTTTATGGAAGTTATAGTCAATGCAAGTATTACCCCTATTATAGAAATAATAACTATATCAAGTTTAAAGTGTACAGACATCAATACTCCAAGGAAGAAAAATGGCATTGTGAATGAATTCCCTATCAATTTCAAGTTCATTGCAATTCCAAGCGCAGGCAGCATAGCTCCTATTACATCAAATACGTGTAACACATTTTTATTGAGAACACTTAGAAGCCCATTAACTGCATTTGGCCCATAATAAGCTACCAACATTGCAGGAATAAAACTCAGTAAAAACAGTACAATCTGTGGAGGAACTATATTTATGAATGCTACCTTATCAATATTACCTTTTTCGACTTCCTTATCTGCCCAGTGAACAAAGAATGAATTGATTGTCATTTTACCTATCCATAGAATCGTTGCTATTGTTCCAAGAGGTACAGATATTGCCATAGCAGTCTTTACATCTAGGTTAGATGCTATTGCAAGTGCTGTTCCAATATAACCCGCAAAGGCCGGATCCCCCATTTGAGCTCCTCCAGCGGATATAAAACCAAGATAAATAACATTGATTCCTGCTCCTATTAATGCACCTTCAAGTGGTTCTCCCAATATTATTCCAGTTATAAATCCAGCAAGCAGTGGCCTGTTAAATGTAAAGAATCCCACATAGGTAAACCATGGACTCCACGAAATGTAATAAAAAATACCAATTAATATTGCTTGTAACAAAGTAATGTGCATTTATCCTCATCTCCTCTAGCTTATTTTTATTAAAAACATAAAATACTAAACTGAAAAAATTGCATGATTGATTTTCTCAGCTATAATAATTTGGATACGGATATTTGTTTTGCATCAGGAACTATTTGCAAAAATACGTTTACACCTTTGTCTATAAGTTCTTTAAATGCTGCCCTTTCATCTTCTGAAATGGAAATATTTTTATAAAGCTGCTTTCTGCCTTTTCTTGCACCCATACCTCCTAAATTCAACTCTTTTATGTCAACTCCGGCATTTATAAGAGAAACTACGGTTACAGGTGTCTTTACAAGTATAATTACTCTTTCTCCAGTATCATCGCTGCTTATAACTTTTGAAGCATCGTTTACTGTAAGTACGTCAACAGAAAGCGAACTTGGTGTTGCGGACTTCAAAACCATTTCCATAAATGAATCGTTTGCAACCTCGTCATCTACTACAATAATTCTATTTGCATTGGTAACTTTTGACCATGCTGTAGCCACCTGACCATGAATCAATCTGTCATCTATTCTTGTAAGAACAATGTTTAACATAACATAACACCCCTTCATTTTTTATTATCTTGTTCATTTAATCCCTTTTGTGGATAAAACATTTCATTTTTCTAAGAAAAAGTTTTCCGCTCTTAAAGAAAAGAATTAAACGTTTACATATCTTTCCAATAACAAAACTTACTATAAAGAAATCCCTTAAATCCTCTAATCTTGCAGTAGAATAATATTAAGCCTCAGCATATATTCTCCTCCTATCATGGATTTGGTTGTTTATAAGGATAAGATAATATAAAATGCTGGAGCTTTTTATTTATAAACTTTAACTAGCACAACGGGTTAATTTACTTTAAGTTCATTAAATAATTCTTTTATTCCTTGACTGCCAGATGTTATGCATGATGTAGTTAAATCATCCAGTCTGCATCCATCTCTGGTAGTAAGTGCCTCCAATAGCATTGACAGGTTAACTCCAGTTATACATCTAAATTTTGTATCCTTGATTTTGCTTGCACTAAAAGCTGCTGCATTATATGGGCTGGCACCAAATAAGTCTACAAATACTAGAACCCCCTCTCCATTATCAAGAGATACTATAGTATCTCTAACTTTTATAGAAAATTCTTCAATACTATCCCCATAATGAAGCCCTAAAGATACCGCATTTTCTTGTTCTCCTACGATTAGTTCTGCTGTTTTTAAAATCTCTGCTGCAAAATTTCCATGTGTTATCACCAATATCCCAATCATTAAATCACCACTTTCTAGATCTTAATTTATTAATGTTAAATTTATTTTCCTTTCACTTATTTACTAAGCAATATACATGCCAAAATGCATATCTGAGTGTATTAAAGCTTGCAAATATAAACTTTTTTATTCGTAGTAGGCTAGATATCAAGTACTTCAAATAAATTTTTATTTTAATATATTTATTTCAATTTATATTATTTTTAGGATAAAGAACTATTTTATGTAAACGTGTATCAAGTTCTAATGTGTATCAACAG
>USMD01000012.1 GCA_900555725.1 uncultured Garciella sp.
GTCTCGTGGGCTCGGAGATGTGTATAAGAGACAGCTCATATTTTTAACATGAACGAACACAAAAATACAAGGAGAGGTTATAAAACAGATATTTACTAAGTTTCTTATCTTTAAAACTCAAAGGATTCCCCTGAATCCAATATCTTTACCTCTACATTCTTTATCTTCTCTATCTTCTCTTTAAAATCCTCAGGAGTTCCATCTAGGACGGGGAAGGTTTTATAATGCATGGGAATAACTATTTTTGGCTGGATAAAGTTCACTGCCGTCACTGCATCTTCCACATCCATGGTGAAATTTCCACCAATAGGAATCAGGGCTACATCGATATTTTCCCTTTCTAAAAGCTTCATTTCCATAGATAATCCAGTATCTCCAGCGTGATATAATTTTTTGCCTTCTATTTCTATAAGAAAACCTCCTGGATTTCCACCTTCTATGGTACCATTTTCTGTTGTAATCCCAGAACCATGAAGGGCAGGGGTCATTTTTACTCTTCCAAAGTCAAAGGTTTTTCGCCCTCCTATATGCATGGGATGGGTTCTAACATTTCTTTTTGATAAAAAGCTAGCAATTTCTGCATTACAAATCACTAAAGAATTACAATTTTTTGCAATGGCTTCTGTATCTCCCAAATGATCGCTGTGCCCATGGGTAACAAAGATATGGGTGATATCTTTAAAATCATCGGGAGTAACGTCAGTATGGCTATTTCCGGTCAAAAAAGGATCCACAAGAGCCCGAAATCCTTTGGATTGTACTAGAAAAGCTGAGTGTCCAAAATAAGTAATTTTCATTACAAATCCCTCCTAATAGTTATAGTTAATAAGTTAATTAAGTGCCAGACCCCTTTTGTTAAATAGTATAATAAAAAAGACAAAAAAGATAGCAAAAAATGTTGAAAATATTTAATGATTCTATAAATTTTTTGGAGATACTTTCAAACGCTTTTACCAGAGAAATAATTTAAATACCAGACACTCGCATAAAAATTGATAAGAAGAATATGTTTTACTAGACACATTTTTGAAATAAATGCATATATATAATAATGTTAGGAAAGGAGGAAATGAGATTGGCTTTGTCTTATGAGAGAAAGTTTGTGTTTTTATCGCCAGAGGATAAGGGCTATGAATCCACTATAGGGAAAATACCTAAGGGCCATATTGAAATAGAAAGAAAAAAAGATAAATTAAATTTTAAAGTATTTGTAGAAAATCTAAAAGAAATGGAATATCAGATACAATTATTTGATTCTCAGGATCATTGTGTAATACTAGGATATCTCTCCGTGGGAGATAACGGAAAGGGTCAGGGAGAATATCATACCAATAGTGGAAATGTAATGGGTTGTGGAAAACACTGGGATGAGTTTGACATAATTGTGATTCGTCCCATAGGAAAAGAGCATAGTAGAAAGACTCCCTTAGTTGCTTGGTTAAAGGGGACAAAACGACAGATACCGTTGCCAAGGCAAGAAGAGGGTATGAGTCCTCAATTAGAACCTATAGACCAGGAGAGTTCAGAAGAACCATTACCTACTAGTGAGAAAAGCATCGAAGAATCTAAAGTTGATGAAGAAAAAAAGATGGAGCAAATAGTACCAGAAGAACAAAAAGAAATACTAGAGGAAGAAATTGTAGAATCAGTTCAACAAGAACAAGGAGTTGTTGAAGAGGAAAAAGGGTTAGAAGAAAGGTTGGGGCAGTCAGAACAAGATTGGCAGGTACCAGAGTTATCACAGATATCCAATTCGCCCAAAGAATTGGAACCAATGGAAGAAGAAACATTGGAAGAAGAAACAATGGAAGAAGAACCAGTGGCAGAAGAAACGTTGGAAGAAGAACCAGTGCAAGAAGAAATAACCCAAGAACCATTCCAAGAAAAACAAGAATTTGAAAATCTCCCCATAGGATTTTATCCAGTGGAACCACCAGAGGCCCCATATGAGCAAGAAACCAAAAGTATAGATGGGGAAGCATCATTAGAGGAAGAAGAATATTTGATAGACTTTAATAGAGATCTTAATGAATCCTTAGAGGATGAATTATATGAAGAATATCAAGAAAAGGATCAAAAGGTAAATCTAGAATCTCCTTATTATTATATCAATGAAAATCTAGATAGGATTCAAAATACATTTACCCAATGTATACCCTTTGATCCACCCCTAAAAAATTATAAATGGTGGAAGATCACAGGACAGGAAGAAAGCCTGGAACAATTTTACTTATTTTTCAATGGATCCTTTGTTCCCTTGACTTATCCCTACATGGAGTATAGAAATATCGGAGATATTTTTATAAAGAAATACAACCATAGATTATTTGGAATGGTTTTTGATGAAGAATATCATAAGGACCGTCCCAGATATTATGTTTATGGAATTCCTGGTAGACTATGTATTCAGGATCAACCCTTTCAGGGGAATACCGGGTATTTATATTGGCATCCTGCTAAATATTATAAAAATCAAAAAGGTTCTATGGGCTATTGGCTTCTCTATGTAGATACTCAAACAGGAGCCCTAGCAGTGCCCAAGCGCCCCACCATCCCACCGATTTTGTAGAAAATATATAAATCAATTCGCACAACGAGTTAAATCAATCTGTTGCGCTAGTTCAACTTAAATAGTACTCTTTATAATAAATTTATTTTAAAAATACAAAAAATTTACAGAATAAAACATCCTCCTTTAAGCACACTAATAGTAGCTAGGCAATATAAAGAAATCCTAGTACTAAATCAAAGGAGGAGAAGGTATGAAAAAATTTTTCTTAGTCAGTATAATATTCCTGCTGATTCTAGGTCTAGTCTTTGGTTGTGCCACTGAACAACGGGTACAAGACGATAACAACCCTAATAGAAATGGGGTAAATGACCAAAACCCTATAGACAATAATCAAGATAATGAACAAAATATGGACGTTGTGCCAGGAGATCGAGACAATGACAACGACAATATAGTAGATGACAATGATAATGACAACGATGAAAATGATGTAGGAGACGATCAAAGTGAGCAAGAGCAAGCTGAAGAAATAGCAGAGATTGCTCAGAAAGTACAAGGAGTCAAAGATGCCACGGTATTAGTTACAGGAGATACCGCTTATGTAGGAATTGATATTGACAATGAAATCGAGGATGAACAAACGAATGACCTAAAGGATCGGGTGGCAGAACAAATTAAAGAAGATGAAGAGTCTACTGACCGAGTATTTGTTTCTGCTGATGCTGATACAGTAAGTAGATTACAAGAAATGGTAGATGATATTGGAGAAGGGAGACCCGTATCAGGATTTCTAAATGAATTAACGGAAATGTTTAGAAGACCTGCTCCTACGACAGAATAAATAAAAAATAAAAAGCACCTCCCGATGAGGTGCTTTTCACATGCTCCTTTGTCACTACATATAATATAAAAGGACTTTATAATCCTGTTAACATTGAAAGGCCATAAAAAGGCAAAGGAGAGGGTAAGATGACAGAGGAACAAAAAATGAATCTATCTATATTCGATATCACCAAAGGCAAGACCATTCGATGTTTCCTAGAAGATTATATCGTACAAGTTCTTGCCTTTTATTTAGGAGAAGATTTTTCTATAGAGGTAATAAAGGCTCATGCTATTATGATACGTACCTATATCATGAGAAAAATGAGGTTATTTGATGGAAAGGGCTGTGAAAAACATTCCAAAGTAGACCTATGTAATGATCCAAAACATTGTTTAGGTTCTATTTCTATAGAAGAAATACCAAAGGACAAAAAAGAGAGATTGATATCTGCCGTAAAAGATACTCAAAATAAAGTAATTACTTTTCACGGAAAATTGATCTATCCCTATTATCATAATACCTGTGGTGGAGCCACTGAAAACTCAGAAAGGGTATTTGGCAATACCATTCAATATACCCGCAGAGTATTATGCGATCATTGTAAATCCACCTCCCCTTATTGGCAGAGCCTTTATGAATTTTCTCTAGAAGACTTAGAAGAAAAATTAAATATCCATTTTCCTCGCTATGGACCAACCAAGGGAACCACAATTCATTCAATCATAGATGAAGTAGAAAGGGATGAAGCAGGAAGAGTGATTCGTATGAACATAGGAGATAAGACCTTTAAAGGTAGTGAAATACAAGAAAAATTAGGATTAAACTCCACAAGATTTGGTTGGGAGCCTATTAGCATAAAATTTTTTGCACAAGGAAAAGGCCATGGGGTGGGATTATGTCAATATGGGGCCCAAGGACTGGCATTACAAGGGAAAACTGCTGAAGAAATTCTAAAATATTACTTTACCGGAGTCAAAGTTGAAAACATTATCCATTGGAGTATAAAAAAACCACTTCAGGGGAAGATAATCTTAATTGATCCAGGGCATGGGGGAAGGGAAAATGGCATTGAAAAGGATGGCGTTATAGAAAAGGATATCAATCTAAAGATCAGTCTTATATTAAAGGATCAGTTGGAAAGTGCTGGAGCAAGCATCTTTTTGACCCGTAGGGAGGATCGATATGTTTCTCTACTAGATCGACTCAATATTTGTAATGAATTACAGCCTCACTTTATGATTAGTATTCATAGAAATGAAGATCCCATTATAGATTATGTTACCCAAATTTATGTATATCCTGGAGATAAAGAAGCCTATAGTTTAGGAAAAGCTATTGTAAATAAGTTTCAAGCCCTAGAAATGAGTACTAGGGAAGTGATAGAAACAGATTTGTATCTAACTAGGGAAAGCAAACAAAGTGTTTTGATTTTAGAACTTGGATATTTTCCTTTAAAGGATCAAAATCTTAAAAAAATAGGAAGAACCATTTACAGTGGAATCCTTTCCTATTGGGGAATTGAAGAAAAATATTGATTCGAATCCCTTGAATTTGAAATTTTGTATTGACAAAGGTTTGTACAAATTGATATAATTACTAATTTGACAAGTTTTATAAAATATGATACAATAACAAAGGAGATTATAAGGAAGGTGATAGAATGATGAGGGAAGACCAGAACTCACTTTATAAGATTAAAAGGGTTGTAGAAGGCCATGTCGGGCAGAGAGTAAAGTTAAAGGCAAATAAAAGCCGAAAAAGAACCTTTGAACGGGAGGGTGTTATAGAATCCACATATCCTAGCATCTTTGTTATTTCCATTGATGAGGAAAAAAAATCACCTAGAAAAGTATCCTTTTGCTATTCAGATATTTTGACTAAGACAGTAGAATTAACACTATGTAAGGATGATACCGTTATTAAATGCGGATAAAGGGATAAAGAGTAGCTGCTATGCAGCTATTTTTTATGCATTTTTTGGATCCTTCTCTAATAAAAATAAATAGTAAACATATTTTTGTCTATAAAACTATATCTATATAATAAGAAATAGTCATATTGGAGGGAGGAAAACCAAATGCCTTTAGAGTTAGCGAAGGAATATCTTGATGTAGATCAAGAATTAAAAAGATTTAACATCCAAACTATGATAGAAGAAAATGTAGTGGTCCCCGATTTTAAACCAGACATTTATAAAATACTTTCTGTAAAAGGGGATATACATGTAAATAACCAGGTGATAGAAAATAATAAATTTTTTGTAGAGGGTATCGTAGAATGTTTGATTTTATATCAAACCCAAGAGGAAGGAGTCAAACTTCAAAATATCAATCTTCAAATTCCCTTTACCCAATCCATTGATGTAGAAGAGGAAGGTGACGTCCATGCATCCCTAAACACCAGTGTAGAGTATTTAGACTTTGATTTGGTGAATAGTAGAAAATTAAATATTCGTGGGGTATTAGGCCTCAAGGGAAAATTTATTAAAAAAGAACAATATCCATTGTTAAATGATATAAAAGGATTAGAAGACATGCAGATGCTACGAAATTGGGTAAAGATCACTACTATTGTAGATAAGATAAAAGATCAAGCCATGGTAAAAGAACAAATAGACATAGGAGAAATGCCCTCTATCATTGAGATTATCAAAAGCCAAGCAAAGGTATTAGAAAAGGAAATAAAACTGGCTGATGGACAGATTATGATCAATGGTACCATAGAGGTAGAAATGGTTTATATAGGGGAAGCCAATGACAATCAAAGTGTAGAATATCTAGAGTATAAAATGCCCTTTGCACATATTGTAGAAGTTCTAAGCTTAAAGGAGGAGCTGGACTATGAATATCAATTACATTTCAATGTAGAAGAAATTCTTACCCAAGTGAATTCCAATGAAGAAGGGAAATTTAATATTATAGATATTGAGGTATTAGTAGGAATTCAAGGAGATATTTATCAAGATCATCAGGTAGAAAGCATTGTAGATGCCTATAGTCCAAGTGTTCAAACGAATTTACAAAAAGAGCAGATCCAGTGTCATCAAATCGTAGTGAATGAAAAGGTTCAATCGGTAATAAAAGAAAAGATTTCTTCTTCCGTAGAACAGCCGAGTATCCAAAATATTATTTCAGTGGATGGGGAGGTAAAGGTAAGTGAATCCCAAAGACAAGAAGAACAATGGGTAGTAGAGGGAATAGTAGAAGTGGAAGTACTCTATAGGGCCCTAGGGGAAGAAGAAACCTATGATATTATTAGGAAGGAAATTCCCTTTACCCAAGCCTTTGATTTAGACCTTAAGGAAGAAGTCAATGGGGATGTATCTGTAAGTATTCATCCTATTAGTTTCCAACTAGTAGGTAACGATGAAGTGGATCTAAAAATTGTATTAGATATCCAATGTCAATTATTTAAACCAGTGGGATTCTATTGTATTAATGAAATAGAAGAATTGGCAGAAGTACAGCAAGAAGAGAGTAATGAAGCAAAGATCAGTGTGTATTTTAAACAACCTAATGATAGTTTATGGGAAATCGCTAAAAGGTATGGGGTTACCATGGAGGAAATCTCTAGCGAAAACCAAATAGAAGACCAGGAAAACATTGCAAACTACACTCCCATTATCATTGCCAAAAATAATAAATATAGTCTAAAACAATAAATTAAGGGGAAAGGCAGCAGGGAGAAAAGCCTGTTGCCTTTTTTAGTTCGCCCATTTCATAGAACGTTCCTGCACGGAACAAAAAATTTTATGGTATAATAAATACTAACAAACACTGCTTAAGTTAAGGTTGGTGTATAGATGAATCAAAAAAGAATAAAAGTTAGAGCAAAAATAAATTTAGCGTTAGATGTATTAGGAAAGAGGGAAGATGGATATCATGAAGTTAGGATGATTATGCAAACCATTGATCTTTATGACAAAATGGAGTTTAAGCTTATTCCTAATGGCATAGTAATTCATTGTAATCATAAATGGGTGCCAAGGGACCAAAGAAATATTGTATATAAAGTGGCAAAATTTCTACAGGAAGAATATAACATCCAACAGGGAGTAGAGATTAAAATTCATAAAAAAATACCCGTATCTGCAGGATTGGCAGGGGGTAGCGCCAATGGGGCTGGAACCCTAAAGGTGCTAAATGAGTTGTGGGATCTTCATTTACCATTAAAAACACTAATGAACCACGGCAAAAAAATTGGAGCCGATATTCCCTTTTGCTTATTAGGAGGAACAGCCCTAGCAGAGGGAATAGGAGAAATCTTACACCCGCTTCCGCCCCTACCGCCTACATGGTTAGTATTGGTGAAACCGCCTATCTATGTTTCTACTGCTTGGGCTTATCGAAATCTTGAACTAAATGAGGAAAAGCAGAATTCAAAAATAGATAAAATGATCCAAGAAATAAAGACAGAGGATATGGAAAGAATTCTTCCCCATTTGTATAATGTATTGGAGAGTATCACCATTTTTGCCCATCCAGAGATTTCTACTATTAAAAATCGTCTAAAGCAATTAGGGGCAAAAGGTGTATTAATGAGTGGTAGTGGTCCTACTGTCTTTGGAATATGTAAAGATAGAGAGTCGGCACAAAATATTTACACAAAGATGAAAAGGGATTATAGGGAAGTATTTATGGTAAAGACCTATAACAAGGAGGATAAACAATATGATGGAAATAGATATGAGTAGCTATAGGCCTCTAAGGGAAATTGTATTTGAGACCCTAAAGGAAGCCATTTTAAAGGGAGAAATAGAGCCTGGCACTCGTATGATGGAGGTACAATTGGCGGAACGATTAGGGGTGAGTAGGACACCGGTACGGGAAGCGATACGTCAGTTAGAACTAGAAGGATTAGTAATGATGGTACCTAGAAAGGGAGCCTATGTAGCAGGGTTATCCACCAAGGATTGTATGGAAGTATTAGAAATTCGGGCAGTATTAGAGGGACTAGCAGCTCAATTAGCCGCTAAAAGAGCCGATGATCATGAAATTAAACAGCTTTTAGACATATCAAAGAAATTTTCCGATTATGCTGCCAAAAAAGACATTCAAGGACTTATCGATGAAGACGAGGCTTTTCATGATACTATCTATACCGCTTCTAGAAATGATAGACTTATACAATTGATTAGTAGTTTAAGAGAGCAAGTACAACGATTTCGAGTCGCTTATATTTCCCAATTTAAAAGGGCTTCTGACCTAGTAAAAGAACACCAACAAATCCTAGAGGCTATTGCCAAAAGGGATAGCGTTAGGGCTAAGACTCTATCTGAAGGGCACATAACGAATTTAAAAGATACTATGAATAGGGTGCTGAAGGAATATATGGATGAAGATGGACAAGAGTAGTTATAGTATTATAATATAATAGCGACTAAGTGCTCGAAGGGCATTTGTGGAGCAGTGGTATTGATATATAAAATACAGGAAATTAAATTGCCTGTATTTTTTTTATTTCTAAGGGAAAACCTAAATAGTAGCATTCAAAAAGAGATTGTTTTTAAAAACAATGGAGGGAAAAAATGAATGGAATGATAAGTTATTTAGGACTCGTTTACACCAACTATACCATGTTGTTGCTGGTAGGCAGCGGACTCATTGCTTATTTTTTAGATTATAAGAATATGCGAAAGGAAAATGCTCAAAAAGAGGCAAAAATCTCAAGATTTATTGGACTAACCTATATTTTGAGTGGAATTTTATTATACATATTAGTCATGTTTTTGGGTTAGGAGATGAAAAGGAATGAGGATTATAAAGAAAAAAAACAAAAAGAAAAGTAACATTCAAGGAGATAAGTTTATACCCGTTTCTCCGAAGATCGATGAAAATATCCAAATGCTAAAAAATATCTTTAAAGATTGTAGCGATATTGTAACAAGAGAATTTCGAGTAGGAGTAGAGCAAAACCATAGAATGTATGTGGCCTATGTAGATGGGATGGCGGATAGGGATTTGATTCATGATCATATTTTAAGACCCCTTATGCTAGAAGCAAGACTGATTGCCCCAGATCCAGGGAATATAAAAAGAAAGGTGTTTGAGCTGGCGTCAGAAGGGTCTATGTCTGTTTCAGATATTAAAGAAAAGGACAACCTAGACGAAGGGGTTTTGGCCATTTTATCTGGGGATACTTTGATGTTAATAGATGGAATCCCCAAGATCTTAATTATCTCCTCCAGGGAATGGCCTACAAGGGCAATATCCGAACCCATCGGGGAGATGACCATCCGGGGATCAAGGCAGGGGTTTGTGGAGACCTTTCGTTTTAATACGGTCTTATTGAGAAGGGAGATCCGGGATCCTAAGTTAAAGATCAGAAGCAAACAATTAGGAGAAAGAACTAAGACCGATTTGGGGATTGCTTATTTGGAAGATGTGGTAAATTATCGAGTACTAGAGGAGGTGGAAAAACGCTTAGATATGATTGACATAGACGGGATTTTAGAAAGTGGATATATAGAGCAGCTTATTGAAGATGATTGGTTTTCTATTTTTCCCCAAGTAAAATATACGGAACGTCCTGATGTAGTGGCAGCGGCTGTATTAGAGGGGAAGGTTGCCATATTGATTGACAATACCCCTATGGCTTTAATTGTACCTACCACCCTAAATGGTCTCTTACAATCCCCTGATGATTATTATGAAAGATGGTGGATAAGCACCATGATTCGCTGGATTCGAATGGCAGGCTTAATCATCTCTTTTCTTTTACCGGGAAGCTATATTGCTATTGCCTCTTATCATCCTGGGATTATTCCTACTCAATTGGCCCTTTTTATGGCAGGAACTAGAGATACAGTACCTTTTCCAGTGTATATAGAAGCTTTTCTTATGGAAATCATCTTTGAGCTACTTCGGGAAGCTGGAATTCGACTGCCCGGGCAGATTGGAGCTACAATTGGAATTGTAGGAAGTTTGATCATAGGGCAATCAGCTGTAGAAGCGGGATTGGTTAGCCCCATTATGGTTATTATTGTGTCCCTTACTGCCATTGCTTCCTTTGCCATACCCAGTTATAATCTCACCATTAGTTTTCGAATGATGCGCTTTTTAGCAATGATTGCATCGGCAGTTTTGGGGCTTTATGGTTTAATACTAATCGTAATTTTGACCCTGGCTCATCTAGCTACTTTAAACAGTTTTGGGGTTCCCTATTTATCCCCCGCTGTTTCCAGTAAAAGGTCAGATTGGAAGGACAGCTTTGTAAAGGCACCTTTACCTGTTATGAAAAGTAGGCCAGAAGGGGCTGGAATAGATAAAAAAAGAATGGATGATTTGCGTTTAGACCAAAAGGGACAGACGAAAAATTTTGATACCCAATCGGGGAATGAAAGTCAAGATATACAGGCAAAAGAAGGGGTAACTTCTAGATTTAAAACTCCTAAGAAAACAGTACGGGATCAAGACAAAGGAGGGAATCATTATGGACAGCAATAAAGTAAAAATTTCTTCTAGACAATTGGGAATCCTATTGGTTGTAACCATTATTGGAGTGGGGATTTTGACTCTCCCTAGGGATGTTTCAGAAGTTGGAGGGACCGATGGGTGGATTCTTATTATCATTGCAGGGATTCTTTCTATCCTAGAGTCTTTGATCATCCATGCGCTTTCCATGCGTTTTCCAAATCAGACCATTATAGAGTATAGTAGGGAGCTGGTAGGTAGCTCTGTATCTATCTTGATAGGGATCATCATTGCTCTATATTATCTTGTCTTTTCAGCTTTTGGTGTACGGATTTTCGGGGAAGTAGTAAAGACGTTTTTGCTGTGGAGAACTCCTATTGAAATGATTATGGTTACCCTTTTGTTGGTAGTAGCCTATTTAGTACGAAATGATTTGGAGGGAATTGTCCGTTTTTATGAATTGGCTATCATTATTATGTTTGTACCTTATTTTTTAGCTCTTTTTACTGGAATCACTGACTTGGATTTTACCAATCTATTACCAATATTTCAGACACCTTTTAAGACGTTATTTCAGGGCAGTTTTCAAATCATCTTTAGCTATATTGGGATTGAAACAATTTTTCTATTGATTCCCTTTGTTTCAGATCAAAAAAATATTAGAAAAACTTTATTGATATCAATCTCTAGCGTTATTTTTATTTATTTGATTTCAATTGTATTTGTAGTAACTACCTTTGGGGTAGATACCATTAAAAATTTAATATGGCCTTTGATGGGATATATGAAATCCATTGAAATACCCGGTGGATTTATTGAACAATTAGAAGGGGTCATTATGACCACATGGGTGTTCATTAGTTATACTACCTTATCGACGACTTATTTTTTATCTGCCTTTACTTTAAGTAGAGTCACTAAGACGAAGGAACATAGTTTTTTTGTCACTGCTTTACTACCGGTTATCTATGTTTTGGCCGTGTTGCCAGGTAATGTGGCCCAGCTTTATCATTGGTTAGGAATTTTTTCTATGTATGCCGGTACTTTGGTGATCATAGTGATCCCTCTATTTTTATTTCTAGTGGCGAAGGTCCGAAAGAAGGGGGTGAAGACAAATGGTTAAGAGGGGTGTCCTTATCTGTCTTTTGTTTATGATGATATTTACAACAGGATGCTGGGATATGATAAATATTGAAGAAAATGATTTTATTTCTGGGGTAGCCGTTGATGAACCGGATCCTGAGGTAGTCGCAGAGCAGAGGGCAAGGCTAAAGGAGCCAGAACTTTTTACTCCCCGCTATAGTGTAACTTATCTTAGTCCCATTCCCAGTGCCTTAACGGAAAAGGGCGGGGAGCAGGTCTATGACACAAAGAGTATTACAGGGCCAAGCCCCAATGAAATAGAGCGGGAAATGGCCACCCAAGCACCTAAGCGGATTAATTTTAGTCATACGAAATTAGTATTAATAGGAGAAAAGATTTTTAAAGATCCCAAGAAGATAAAAGAGATTATGGATTACCTACAGAGAAACCAGCGATTTAATTGGAATATTTTAGTAGGAGTAGTAGACGGTAGGGCAGGAAATGCCTTTAACATTGAAAATCCAGTGATCAAAAATCCCGCCTCATATCTTACAGATATCATGAGAAATAGACCACTCAGTTCTAGAGTAGCCGATGTTACTCTTACTCAGATGACTGTGGATATGGGAGAAGATGGGACCATGGCTTTACCTAAGGTGATTTTGGCAAAGGATGAATTAAAAGTGGAGGGAGCTGCCGTAATAAAGGATTTTACACTAGCTGGATATATTAGTGGGACCCAATCCCGAGATGTTATGTTTTTAAAGGGAACCATTGAAGGAGGAAATATTTTTATAAACTATGGGGACTTTTCGCTACCTTATATTATTAAGGATGCTAAGGTTAAAAAAGATTTAAAGGTTACCGATGAAGGATTGCAATTCACCTATCGTATACAGTCAGAGGGAGAATTGGAGCAAGGAATTTATGGAGAGAACTTTTTTGATGATAAAGCGGTTAAGAAGATAGAATCTAAGGTAGAAAAAGAGTTAACGAAAGATTGTATGAATACCATCCGGTTATTACAAAATAAATACCAAGCGGATATTATCTACGCAGGGGACTATATTAGAAAATATCATCCTAAGATTTGGAAACAGATAGAAGGCGATTGGGAAACAGTATTTTCTGAAATAGATTTTCGGGTAGAAACTGATATACACATTCGAAGAGTAGGAGTAGTGAAGTAGTAAGTGAAATTTCTTTCATTCATTCAGAATTTTAAAGTATAAGTTTTTATATTTTTGCTCATACTCCCTATAGAGATGAAAATAGGGGGATGTAAAGATGAATATAAATATACAAGAAAGGTATTCCAATATAAAAAGATATATTCAAAAAAACCGAAAAAATTTTATAGGATTCACTACTATAATCCTTATAGGAGTGATTTTTGTCTTCCAATTTATATCCACCAATAGGGTACAAGCCAATAGCATACGGGTTGAGGAATTAAAGGAAAGATCTAAGGTGGAAAGTCAGGAACAATTGGCAGATGAGCTGATCCGTTTTCATGTCATTGCCAATAGTGATTCTAAAAAAGATCAAGCTATTAAACTAAAGGTGAGGGATGCAGTGTTAGAGGAAATTGTACCTTATTTAGAAAAGTCCCAAAGTCTAGAAGAAACCCGGGAGATTATAGAAAATAAAACAGAAGACTTAATAGAAGTAGCCCAGGAGGTTTTAAGAAAAAATGGAGTAGACTACGGGGTAAAGGCAAGTCTAGGACAACATGAATTTCCCACCAAGTACTATGGGGATTTTAGCCTTCCTGCTGGAAAATATGAAGCCTTCCGCATTGTTCTAGGAAATGGGAGTGGGGCTAATTGGTGGTGTGTGATGTTTCCACCCCTGTGTTTTGTTCATACAGATGAGGAGGATTCTGAGCCCAAAGAGGATTCCCTAATCGCAGAAAAGGAGCAAGAAGAAAAAACCCAAGAAGCCAAACAGCAGGAAGAAGTAGAGGTAAAAGAAAAAGAGCAAGGAGCAAAAGAAAAAGAGCAGGGAGCAAAGGAAAAAGAGCAAGAAGAAAAAGAAACTAACAAGGTAGAAGAGCTTATTGAACCTGCTTCTAAAAGGGAAGAGAATCTAACACAAGAGACCGAAAATACGGTAGAAGAAAGCAAAGAAAAGCAAATTGAGAAGGTACAGCTCATAGAAGAAGAACCGATAGAAGAGAAACAACCTGTACAAATCAGGTGGAAGTTCTTAGAGACTTTACAGAACATATTTCAGTAAATGTAAAAATAGGACAAAGATTTTGTCCTATTTTTTATGAACTTTTTTCTAATTATAGCTTTAAAAAATATTGAAAAGCAATAAAAATTGTGGTGTAATATACTCATTACGATTAGAAAGGGGTGAAGGATTTTGAAAAAAATCAATCAAAACAAAACACCTTTATTTGATGCCCTAAAGGCATATCATGAAAGAAAAGTCATTCCCTTTGATGTTCCAGGACACAAACATGGAAAGGGACTGCCAGAGCTTGCAGACTATCTTGGCCCTAAAGTATTAGAAATTGATGTAAACGCCATGGAATGTCTTGATAATATATGCAATCCCATAGGAGTAATAAAAGAAGCGGAAGATTTAGCTGCCAAAGCCTATGGAGGAGAACATGCCTATTTTTTAGTAAATGGGACATCCTCTGGGGTACAGGCCATGATCTTATCCTGTTGTAAACCAGGGGACAAAATCATATTACCCCGTAATGCTCATAAATCTGCTATTAGTGCACTGATATTAAGCGGAGCCATTCCTATTTATATTCAACCAGAGATTAGTGAAAGATTGGGAATTGCTATGGGAGTAAGTATAGAAAGTGTTAAAAATGCCATAGAGGAACATCCTGATGCGAAAGCAGTATTTATCATTAACCCCACCTACTATGGAGCCATTTCCGATTTACAATCTATTGGAGCACTGGCTCACCAAAGGGGTATGGTAGTACTAGTTGATGAAGCCCATGGTGCCCATATGCATTTCCATGAGGAATTTCCCATGGGAGCCATTGCTGCCGGAGCAGATATGAGTGCTATTAGCATTCATAAAACAGGAGGATCCCTTACTCAAAGTTCCCTATTGGTACTAAATAGTAAGAAAATAGCCTTTGAAAGTGTAAAGTCGGTATTAAATCTTACCCAAACTACCAGTGCTTCCTATTTATTAATGACTTCTTTAGATATTGCAAGGAGGCAACTGGCAACGAAAGGAAAGGAATTATTAGATGGGGTGCTAGAGCTTGCCCGCTATGGGAGAAATAAGATCAACAAAATAGAAGGATACTATGCTTTTGGAAAGGAATTGATAACAACTCCAGGAGTATATGATTTTGACGAATCCAAGTTAGGAATCAATGTAAAAGACATTGGTCTTACTGGCTATGAAGTAGAACGAATTCTAAGAACGCAGTACAATATTCAAGTGGAGATTGCCGATTTATCCAATATCCTGTGTATTATCTCCCTAGGGGATCAAAAAGAAAATATAGATGCATTAATCGAAGCCCTAAGGGATATTAAGGGGAAATATGGCAAGGCTCAATTCAAGGAAATTATTACTCCTCCCTTAAAAAATCCAGAACTAATTGTATCCCCCAGGGATGCTTATTACAATTTAAAAAGGGTGGTGAAATTAAGAGATGCCATTGGAGAGGTAAGTGGAGAATCCGTTATGGCTTACCCACCGGGAATCCCTGTTATTACCCCCGGAGAAAAGATTACAGAGGAAATTGTAGAATATATTGAAATCTTAAAGGAACAAAAGAGTATGTTGCAGGGGACCGAAGATCCCTATGTAAACTACATTAAGATTTTAGGACAAGAACCTATTGGTTAGATTTATATTCATCTGTTGTGTTAGTGAAATGAACATCTATCCTTTATCCTTTTTGATTCCTTTTTAACATAAAAAGATAACATCCTTATTTCTGAATAAATCTATCCAACAATACAAAAAATATCCTTATCTCAGAGAGAGGAGAATTGTATTGAAAAGGAAAAAAACGATTATTATGAGTTTAGTTTTAGTACTATCTATTTTCATGATAGGGGATATGGATAAATATCACCATGTTTTTGCTGCAGATGTAATTTATTATGGGAGCAATGCCGAGGACGTTCGTCAAGTACAACAAAGATTAAAGGATTGGGGATATATGTCGGACGGGACGGTGGATGGACATTTTGATTGGAAAACAGAAGAGGCCATTAAGAAATTTCAAAAAAATCATGGTCTACCAGCAGAGGGAAAAGCAGGGCAACAAACCTTAGATGCCATGGGACTAGGCCATCTACTTCAAAAACAGCCTGCCTCGACTGAGTATCAAGCCAGTCGGGGAACAACCAATAGGGATGAAGCCTATTTATTAGCCCAGGCAATTTATGGAGAAGGTAGGGGAGAGCCTTATATTGGACAGGTAGCCATAGGTGCTGTTATTTTAAATAGGGTAGAACATCCATCTCTTCCTAATTCTATTAATGAAGTAATTTATCAGCCTGGTGCCTTTACAGCTGTATCCGATGGACAAATTTATTTAATGCCTGATGAAATAGCTCTAAAAGCTGCTAATGATGCTCTATCTGGATGGGATCCTTCAGGAGGTGCCATTTATTACTACAATCCAGAAAAAACAACCAATCAATGGATTTACTCTAGGCCTATTATTAAAACCATTGGGAAGCACATCTTTGCAAAATAGAAAGGAGGGGAAAACATGGAAAATAGAAAAGTAATTACTTGGATATTAATTGGCTCCCTTATTATTTCTGGAATATGGGGATATACCCAATACAATCAAAAAGTACAGTATAAGACTTTTTTAGAAAATCAATACCAAAACGATTTTTATACTTTATTAAACTCAGTAGAAGGAATAGAAGCCTTACTTTCAAAATCCATGGTCACCCAGTCTGATGAGCAATTGGCATCCCTTTTTACCCAGACATGGGAAAATGCAAATATGGCTCAAGATAGTTTAAGCCGATTGCCCGTTAGTCACTTAGCATTAAATGAGACATCTAAATTTTTAAGTCAGTTAGGGGATTTCACTTATTCTTGTGGGAAGCAGATAATAACGGGAGCAACTTTATCGGACAAACAATGGCAAGATTTAGAGAGATTACATAATAATTCAGCAGATTTAATTATTTCCCTTCAAAAGATACATCGTGAAGTGATGGAAGATCCAGCACAATTTGTAGATATGACCAAAGGAAAAAATGTCATTCTTTCACGGACCTCTGATCGGATGAAACCTATTGAAAGTAATCTTGAAAATATGGAAGAGGAAACTGCCGCTTATCCAAAATTAATTTATGATGGACCTTTTTCAGAACATTTGTTCAACTTAAAATCTAAGGGATTAAAGGGAAAAGATATTACTCGGGAAGAAGGAAAGGAAAAGGCAATAGAATTTCTAGGAGAGGATAGGGTAGGAGAGATTACTGCTTTAGGAAGTGGAGACGGGATTGTAACTACCTATAGCTATGAAGTAATACCTACCAATGAAAAAGGAGATAGAAGAGTCTTTATAGAAGTCAGCAAAAAAGGGGGGCATGTCCTGTGGATGATGGATAGCAAGGTAGTAAGAAAAGTGGACTATACGATGCCCAAGGCCTTAGAAAAAGCTCAAAAATTCCTAGAGGAAAAAGGCTTTGAAAATATGGTACCTTCCTATGCAGAAAAATACAATGGAGTAGGGGTATTTAACTTTGCTTATGAGCAAAACGGGGTCCTAATATATCCTGATTTGATTAAAGTACAGGTGGGATTAGACAATGGAGAAATCCTAGGCTTTGAAGCCCAGGGATTTTATATTGCCCATGTAGATAAAAGAGAGATTCCAAAACCTAAGATTACCTTAGAAGAAGCTCGAAGTAGAGTCAATGACCGTTTAGATATTTTTAAAGAGAGAATGGCAATCATCCCCACCCCAGCCCAAAAAGAAGTATTATGCTATGAATTCAAAGGTACCTTCCAGGAAGATACTTATATTGTTTATATCAATGCTCAAACAGGAAAAGAACAAGAAATTCTAAAGGTGATTAAAACCAATAACGGGGATCTAACGATGTAGAGCAAAATAGAAGGATTTACCTTGCATCATATTAGCTCAACTTAAAAAAGTCATAGATGTTTCACAGGGAAGCGATTACGTAGTGAAGATATCTATGACTTTATAGCATATATCACTTAATTTGCCATGCTAGTTGACTTTGATTTACTACTATTCCATTTTTGTCATTAAATTCAATAACAAAGATTTATCCATTTCTATCTATCCCCTATTGTTTTATGGTAAAATAAAAAATAATTAAGTAGAAAATTGTAAAAAGAAAACAGTTATTTACATAAAGTAGTTGTAAATAAAAGAAAGGGGATCGTAATTTATGGATAAAAAAACAGTAGCAGTCATATTCGGAGGACAGTCCGGGGAACATGAAGTATCTCTTATGTCATCTTCTAACGTGATTCAGGCAATGGATCGAGAGAAATATAATATAGTCATGATTGGAATTACGAAAAAGGGAAAATGGATGATCTACAATGGACCTATAGAAAAAATTCAAAATGGAGATTGGGAGAAAGAAGAAAAATATTTAATAGAAGACTTTTCTATTTATCATCCTATTGTCCAAAGCATTGATGTTCTTTTTCCAATTTTACACGGACCTATGGGAGAAGATGGGACAGTACAAGGACTTTTTGAGCTATTAAATCTGCCCTATGTAGGATGTGGAGTACTAGCTTCTGCAGTAGGAATGGATAAAATATATGCTAAAATCATTTATCAAATGGCTGGATTGCCCCAAGGGAAGTATGTCGCCCTTATGAGATATCAATGGAGAGAAAATCAAGGGCAAGAAATAGAAAAAATAGAAAAAAAGTTAAACTATCCTATTTTTATTAAACCTGCCAATATGGGTTCTAGCGTGGGAATTACCAAGGCCCATAATCGACAAGCATTGATAGAAGGTATCGAAGAAGCATCTAAATATGATAGAAAGATTTTATTGGAAGAGTTTATTGATTGTAGAGAAGTAGAATGTGGGGTACTGGGAAATGATCATCCAAAGGCTTCAGCTTTAGGAGAGATCCTTCCTTCCAATGAATTTTATGATTACCATGCAAAATATTTTGATGATGGAAAATCCCGTTTGTTAATTCCTGCCCCATTAGATGAAAAAACCACTAAGAAAATTCAGGACTTAGCCATTAAAGCTTTTAGAGCCATTGATGGTAGTGGTTTAGCAAGGATAGACTTTTTTGTAGAAAGGAATACCGGCGAAATCTACATTAATGAAATCAATACTCTTCCAGGGTTTACTAATATTAGTATGTACCCAAAACTATGGGAGTATTGTGGAATCCCTTATGGAGAATTAATCGATCAATTAATTGAATTGGCTATTGAAAGATTTGAAGATAAAAAATTTTTCTAGTTTTTATGATTATCATTACAATAGATCATTACGGGGTGAATCAGTGAATATGAACAAAAAAAAGGTATGGCTTAGCATAAAGGGACAGCAAGAGATTGATGATGAAAAGCCAGAAACCATTGAACTTTTAACCGAAGGAGAGTTTTATAATAAAAATAATAGCGATTATATCTTATACAAAGAAACAGAAGTGTCGGGGATGGAAGGAACCACGACTACAATTAAAATCGATGGGGATCAAGTATCAATTATGCGATTGGGTACGACTAATTCCCATATGGTTTTTAAAAAGGGGCAGAAAAAGTATGATCACTATACCACACCCTATGGGGAGTTTGTGGTTAGTATTTTAACCAAAAATGTGGATATAAAATACGACCAAGAAAACCAACCTGCTTTGGTACACTTGGATTATTACATTAATATTCAAGGGGTGCAAGGATCACAAAATACTTTAGAGATAGAGGTCAAACATTAAATAAAATATCCTTAATCCAAGTGGGGTTATAAGAGGGACACAGAAGAACCGTCCCCGAGTGTCTTTTTGATATACAAAGGAGGATCAATATGAGTGATGTAATGGAAAATTTGCAAAATAATATTAAAAAATCTATTCAAGATGGATTACTCAAAGCAAAAGAGGAGGGAAAATTAAGCTTTGATGAAATTCCAGAATTTATTTTAGAAGTTCCAAGGGAAAAGACCCATGGGGATTTTGCTAGCAACATCGCAATGCAAATGGCAAAACAAGCAAAAAAAGCCCCTAGGGTTATTGCTCAATCTATTGTGGATCATATGGATACCGAGGGAACTTATATTAATCATATAGAAATAGCGGGACCGGGTTTTATTAATTTTAAGCTAGACCAAAGCTGGTTGTATGAGGTGTTGAATGATATTGGGCAAAAGAAAGAATCCTATGGGCACAGTCCTATGGGACAGGGGAAAAAAATCAATGTAGAGTTTGTAAGTGCTAACCCTACAGGACCTATGCATATGGGAAATGCTAGGGGAGGAGCCCTAGGAGATTCCCTAGCAGCCCTATTAAAGGCAGCAGGTTATGAGGTAACCAAGGAATTTTATATCAATGATGCAGGAAATCAAATAGAAAGATTTGGTGAGTCCTTAGAGGCTAGATATCTTCAATTATTAGGACACAAAGCCCAAATCCCAGAGGGTGGTTATCAGGGAGAAGATATTACAGAGCATATGAGAAACTTTATTGAGATAGAAGGGGAGCGTTATTTAAATGTAGACCCTGAGACAAGAAGAACAGTCTTTGTAGACTATGCCCTAAAGAAAAATATCGATAGACTACAAAAAGATTTAGGGGACTATGGGATTCACTACGATGTTTGGTTTTCTGAAAAAAATCAATTACATAAGACAGGAGCCGTAAAAGAAGTTATAGAGTTATTAAAAGAAAAGGGACACACTTATGAAAAGGATGGGGCTCTTTGGTTTAAATCCTCAGAATTTGGTGGAGAAAAGGATGAGGTATTGATACGAAATAATGGAATTCCCACTTATTTTGCAGCAGATATTGCCTATCATAGGGATAAGCTAGAAAAGAGAAATTTTGACTTGGCAATCAATATTTGGGGAGCTGATCATCATGGTCATATAGCAAGACTAAAGGGAGCCCTAGAGGCTATAGGGATTGATCCAGAGAAACTAGAAGTAATTATTATCCAATTAGTTCGATTATATCGAAATGGAGAAATTGCTAGAATGTCTAAAAGAAGCGGAAAGGCCATCACTCTATCAGATTTAGTAGAAGAAGTAGGAAAGGACGCAGCTAGATTTTTCTTTAATTTAAGATCCGCTAGTAGTCATCTAGATTTCGATTTGGATCTAGCAGTAAAACAATCCAATGAAAACCCAGTATTTTATGTACAATACGCCCATGCTCGTATTTGCAGTATTCTTCGTCAAATGGAGAAAGAAGGCATCACTTTAGATATTATCCAAACGGCAAATCCCAGTCTTTTAAAGGAAGAGCAAGAATTAGATTTAATACGAAGACTTGCAGATCTGCCCCAGGAGATTGAGATTGCAGTCCATAATTTAGATCCTAGTCGTATTACCCATTATGTTTTAGATGTGGCATCTTTATTCCACAGTTTTTACAATGCCTGCCACGTTCGGGTAGAAGATGAAGAATTAATGAAGGCAAGATTACTACTCATTTTATGCACCCGTCAAGTACTGGCCAATGTGTTAAAGTTATTAGGAATTGACGCCCCAGAGAGAATGTAATGGGACATAGATCCATAAGAATATGAAACGACTACTTTACCAATTTTTATTATAGGAGAGCATTATTATAAGGACTGTGCAAATACAAAAAATATTGGTATAATAGGAATGTTGCAAAACGATACAAATGATATTGGTTAAAAAAAGGGAATCATCCCTTTATCCATGTAAGGGAGGAAATTAGATGAATTTTTCAGGTAAGGTAGTTGTTGCACAGGGTGGTGGACCAACCCATGTAATCAATGAATCATTGGTAGGAGCAGTTTTAGAATCTAGAAAATTTCCCCAGGTAACCAAAGTCTATGGAGCCTTAAATGGGGTAGAAGGATTGATAAATGAGGATTTTATAGATCTGACCCAGGAAACTACAAAGAATCTAGAAAAGGTTGCCATGACACCATCTTCAGCACTACTTTCCACGAGGGTAAAACCAGATGGAGCCTATTGTAAGGAAATATTTAAGGTATTAAAAGCTCATGATGTCAGATATTTCTTCTATATGGGAGGAAACGACTCCTGTGATACTGTGTGTATTGTGAATGAATATGCAAAAAAGGAAGATTATGAGTTTAGAGCAATTCACATTCCAAAGACCATTGATAATGATTTGGTATTCAATGATCATACCCCAGGGTATGGTTCAGCAGCGAGATTTGTAGTACAAGCTTTTATGGGGGCTAATTTGGATAATAGGGCCCTAAAAGGGGTCTATATCGGAGTGGTAATGGGTAGACACGCAGGATTTTTGGCAGCGGCTTCTTCTATTGCCAAGAAATACCCTGATGACGGACCACATCTCATTTATCTTCCAGAGAGATCCTTTAGTATGGATCAATTCCTAAGGGATGTAAAAGAAGTGTACGATCGATATGGAAGATGTGTGGTTGCAGTATCTGAGGGAATTCAAGATGAAAATGGAATGCTAATCGCTACTGCACTGTCAAAAAATGTAGAGAAAGACGCTCATGGAAATATATATCTAGGAGGAAGTGCTTTAGGGGAATTATTGGGAAATGAAGTTAAGAAACACTTAAATATTAGTCGAGTAAGATCTGATACCCTTGGTTATTTACAGCGTTGTTTTGTAGGATGTGTATCCGATGTAGATCTTATGGAAGCTAGGGAGGTAGGAGAAAAAGCGGCCCAATTTGCCCTATGGAATGATGTAGATGGCTCAGTTACCATCGAAAGAACTGGAAATTATTCTGTAGATTATAAATTAAGGAATTTAAAAGAGATTGCTGGGAAGACCAGAACCATGCCTGATGTATTTATCAATGAGAAGGGAAATTATGTAACAGAGGCATTTTATCAATATTGTAGACCACTATTAGGTTCTGGCCTGCCTAGTCCTAGTAAGTTAAGGGCACCATTAGTTCCAAAAGTCTTAAATAAATAAGAGATGATGAGAGGATAGTTCCCTTGTCCTCTCATCGTTATCATGATGAATGCCAATATTGACGAAATCTTGTTTTTATGTTAGAATCTTTATAAGAATACAAAGGAGTGTAAAATTAAGTGGACGATTCGCCTTTACCGGATTTATATAGTAATGGTTTCTTTATAGATCAATCATAGAGCATATAAACAATGGCATCTGCTTGCAAATGCCATTGTTTGTATGCTTTTTTGAGTAATTCAAGAAGGCATACCTTAAACTCATATTATTATTTAGGAGGTATTAATTTGTCAGAAGATTCTATAGGATGGCAGCTTGCACTTCAGTTTATTTTAATTGCTGTCAATGCAGTTTTTGCATGTGCTGAGATTGCAATTTTGTCATCCAATGAAAATAAAATTGAAGTGATGGGTAAGGAAGGAAATAAAAAGGCAAAAAGACTTCTAGCTTTCATAGAAGAGCCTTCCCGGTTTCTTTCCACTATCCAAGTGGGAATTACCCTTGCAGGATTTTTAGGCAGTGCTTTTGCAGCAGATAATTTTTCAGATATGTTGGTAGAATGGCTTTTAAATATAGGAGTAAGACTAAATACTGCTACTCTTGATTCCATTGCTGTAGTAGCCATTACCATTATTTTATCTTATTTTACCCTTATTTTTGGAGAATTGGTTCCCAAAAGGGTGGCTATGAAAAATCCTGATAAAGTTTCCCTTGCTATTTCTGGATTCATATCTTTTATTTCTAAAATTTTTAGCCCTATTGTATGGTTTTTGACCAAATCTACCAATGCAATTTTGCGTCTTATTGGGATTGACCCAAATGAGGAGATAGAGGAGGTTACTGAAGAAGATATTCGTATGATGGTGGACCAAGGAAGCGAAAAAGGTTCTATTAATCCAAGCGAAAAACAAATGATTCACAATGTGTTTGAATTTGACAATAAAGAAGCAGAAGATGTAATGACCCATAGAACAGATGCAGATCTTCTATGGTTAGAAGATGACGATGAGGAATGGGAAAAGGTAATTTATGAAAGTAGACATACCTATTATCCTGTCTGTCATGAAAGTACAGATAATATTATTGGAGTTTTAAATACCAAAGATTATTTCCGTTTAAAAGATAAGTCCAGAAAAAGCATCTTAAAAAATGCAATAAAACCTGCTTATTTTGTCCCGGAAACCGTTCATACAGACATATTGTTTCATAATATGAAAATTAGTCGAAATCACTTTGCAGTGGTGATGGATGAATATGGTGGTATGACAGGGATTATCACTATGAGTGACTTATTAGAGCAACTAGTAGGGGATCTTGATGATGATGATTCCCTTCCTTTAGAACCACCATTTATCCAAGAAGTTGATTGTGAGACTTGGAAGATCCAAGGATCTACACCCTTAAAATTGATTACAGAACAATTAGGGGTAGAGTTTCCTGATAATGAGGATTATGATACTTTTGGAGGCTTTGTATTTGGCTTATTAGGTACTATTCCCAATGATGGTAGTACTCCAGAGTTAGAAACCTCTGAGTTACACATCCAAATACTTGAAATTAAAGATCATCGTTTAGAAAATGCCATAGTACGTCTCCTGCCAGAATCTGATGAAGAAAACCAAGAAAATGAGGAATAGGGGATCATCAATGAAACGACCCTAAGATTTAGTATTGTATCATCTAGTAAAGATCGATATAATAGATAGTAAAAATGGATACAGGGAAGAGGTCGACAAATAAAGGGAGGAAGCTCAATGAAAGATTTATTGTATGTGATACCACCAGAGGAACATAGCATTGAAACCCTAAAGAGAATCTTTACGGAACATCCTGAGATAAAGTTTGTGTCCCTAATGGGTGTGGACATGGGAGGAAATGCTACTGATGAAAAAATTCCAATTCATTTATTTACCAAGAATATAGAGGATTTTTTGACCTATGGAATTCAAACAGACGGATCTAGCGTAGTACTTCATGAAATTGCTGTCTTAAATAATGCTAGACTAGACATTATTCCAGATTTAGAGGTAAATTGGTTTGTAGATTATAATTATAAATTACTAAATGAAAGAACTCAATTGCCAATAGGAACTTTAAAAATTCCAGCTTTTTTAGTTCATGAAAATAAGAAGGTAGATTCTAGATCTATTTTAAATAGGGCGGGAGAGTATTTTAAAAAATCTACTATGGAATTATTGAAGAAACATCCCCATCTTCTAAAAGATTTAGGACTCGACAGTACGGATGAGATTGAAAGTGTTGATCTTACAGCAGCAACAGAATTAGAATTTTGGGTAAAAACTCCAGAGGATCGTGCTGATATTGAAAAGCTTAGCACTTCTCAAACCCTAAAGGAACAATACTGGAAAAGAACCCAAGGGATTGTTCGGACAGCGATGGAAAAAACCATACTGGAGATGGAGAAATACGGCTTCCAGCCTGAAATGGGGCATAAAGAAGTTGGAGGAATTAGAAGTAAAATTACTGGAGATGGAAGATCCAATCATGTTATGGAACAACTAGAAATTGATTGGAAATATAGTTCTCCTATTCAAGCAGCAGATAATGAATTAATTATACGACAATTGGTAGAGGATATCTTCCATCAATATGGATTAGAGGTTACCTTTCGGGCGAAACCTGTTGAAGGGGTTGCTGGAAGCGGAGAGCATACCCATGTAGGCGCCACTTTGAAATTAAAAAATGGGAAGAGAAAAAACCTCTTTGCACCGGTTAATATGAAGAAAGATTTCTTAGGGATTTTAGGCTATGGTGCCCTAATGGGAATTCTTCGAAATTATGAAATTGTAAATCCCTTTATTACCAATATCATTGACGGGTTCAATAGGCTAAAGCCAGGTTTTGAAGCACCTGTCTGTGTAGTAACTTCCCTAGGACATAGCGCCCAGGAACCTTCTAGAAACCGTTCCATTTTAGTTGGTTTAGTACGGGATATTCAAAATCCTATGTCTACAAGATTTGAAATAAGATCCCCAAATCCCTATTCCAATACCTATTTGGTAGTTGCAGCCCTTTATCAAGTAATGCTTGATGGTATGTGTGCTGCCACAGAAAGTGAGAAGAATAATAAAGAGTTAGAAAAAGAGATTTCCAAAAAAGCTGGAGAGGAAAGTTTCTATTTAGACAAAGATCGTGCCTATCGAAGTGAAGAAAATGTATTTGAATACTACACTGAACAAGAAAGAAATGCAAAGTTTGGAATTCCTCCTGCAACTCCATGGGAAAATATAAAGGCCTTTGAAATCCATAAAGATCGAGTGAAAATCCTATTAAAGGGTGGAGTAATGACGGAAGATATCATCCGATCCATTGCGGCAAGTACCCTGGACCGATGGACCAAAGAGCTTGCTACCAGAGTCTTAGACGACAATATGGATTTTATTCGGGAATGTCAAAAGCTTCATACTGAAGAAACAGCCAATGATCTTGATCAGGAACTTTGGGAAAAGGTAAATCACCTAAAAATAGAGTTAATGAAAAGCTCTAAGGAAAAGGTTTCTATACTTGGTGGAATTAGGGAGGCGTTGAAAAAAGAGGATTACCAAACTGCTTCCGATTTACAATTGGTAATGATAGAAAAGATGAATGAACTAAGAAACGTTTATACAGAATATAAACATAATCTATTTGAGGAGTAGTCATAAAAAATTTTCCTTTGTACTAACTTTTAAATTCTGGATAGGATGTAATAAGACGAGGAACCATAGAAGTTTTATAAATAAAAAGAAAAATAAGTAGGGGGATGATTACTTCATCCCCTGTTTTTTATGCAGTTCCCTTCGTTGTATATTTTCTTTAAGTATGCTAAGATAAAAACATTAAAATAATGAGAATTAAAAGGTTGGATGATATGAAAAAGACGCTAGTATTAGCAGAAAAACCTTCGGTAGGAAGAGATATTGCAAGGGTTTTAAAGTGTAACCAAAACAATCATGGATATATAGAAGGGAAAAACTATATCGTCACATGGGCGTTGGGGCATTTGGTGACTTTAGCAGAGCCCGAGGAGTATAATAAAAAATATAAACAATGGTCTATAGAGGATCTACCTATGCTCCCCTCTTCTTTAAAACTAGAAGTGATTAAAAAAACGGGGAAGCAATACAATACCGTAAAAAAACTCATGGTTCGAAAGGATGTAGAAGAGATTGTTATTGCTACTGATTCTGGACGGGAAGGAGAACTTGTAGCTAGATGGATTTTAGAAAAAGCAAGGGTAAAAAAACCTCTAAAACGTCTCTGGATCTCCTCTGTGACCGATCGGGCCATAAAAGAAGGATTTAAAAAATTAAAACCAGGAAAGGATTATGAAAATCTCTATTTTTCTGCTCTTTCTAGGGCTGAGGCGGATTGGTATGTTGGCATCAACGCAACCCGTGCTCTAACCTGTAAATACAATGCCCAACTATCCTGCGGTAGAGTCCAAACCCCTACTTTGGCAATGATTGCCCAAAGGGAAGAAGAAATCAAAGATTTCAAACCAAGGACCTTTTACGGTCTAGAAGCTCAAGTGAAGGGAGTAAAATTTACCTGGCAAAAAGGCAATCTCTTTGATGAGGAGAAGACAGAAAAAATATTTTCTGAACTAAAGTCTAAGGATTTAAGGATCACCAAAGTGAGTAGAAAGCCTAAAAAAAGCTTTGCCCCTCAACTATATGACTTAACAGAGCTACAAAGAGATGCGAATAAAAGATATGACTTTTCCCCAAAAGAAACCCTATCGATTATGCAAAGCCTTTATGAAAGGCATAAGCTTTTAACCTATCCCCGTACCGATTCTAGATTTATTACTACGGATATAGTAAGTACCTTAGAAGAACGGGTAAAATCCTGTGGAGTAGGCCTTTATAGTAAATTTGCCAATACAATATTAAAAAAACCTATTAAAGGGAAAAAATCCTTTGTGGACAATAGCAAGGTTTCTGATCACCACGCCATTATTCCCACAGAGCAAGGGGTTTTTCTACAGAATCTTTCCGATAGAGAAAGAAAAATCTATGACTTGGTGGTAAAAAGATTTTTTGCAGTCCTCTATCCTCCCTTTGAATACGAACAAGTACTCATAGAAGCTAGGATAGGTTCTGAAGGTTTCATTGCAAAGGGGAAAAGAACCATAAGTCTTGGTTGGAAGGAATTATATGAGAACCAGGAAGATCAAGAAGAAAGTCAAAACCTAAAGGCTATTTCTGATTTCCAAGAGGAAAATATTTTAAAGATGGACTCCCTTTTGAAGACCAGCGGACAAACAAAACCTCCAGTACCTTTTAATGAGGCTACATTACTTTCTGCTATGGAACATCCTACAAAGTATATGAAAAGCGGCAACAATAAGCTAGCAAAGACCCTGAATGAAACAGGAGGTCTAGGTACCGTTGCTACCAGGGCAGATATCATTGAAAAACTCTTTGACCATTATCTTATAGAAAAAAGGGGAAAGGATCTCTTCATTACTTCAAAAGGAAAACAATTATTAGAATTGGTTCCTGAGGATTTAAAATCTCCAGAAATGACTGGAACCTGGGAACAAAATCTAGAAAAAATCGCTAAAGGGAAATTAAGTAAGGATACTTTTATTAAGGATATTAAAAAATATACCAAAGACATTGTAGGGGAAATCAAAGAGAGTAAGGGAAGCTTTCACCATGAAAATATTACCGGCAATCGCTGTCCCCAGTGCGGCAAGTTTATGCTAGAAGTAAAAACCAAAAAAGGCAAAATGTTAGTTTGTCAAGATAGGGAGTGCGGTCATAGAGAGCCCTTAGCAAAGATTACCAATGCAAAGTGCCCCCAGTGTCATAAAAGATTAGAGCTTCGAGGACAAGGAGAGGGGCAAATCTTTGTTTGTAAATGCGGGTATCGAGAAAAACTTTCCAGTTTTAATGAAAGGAAAAAGAAAGAAAAGAGCGGGATTTCCAAAAAAGAAGCACAAAAATACCTAAAAAAGCAGCAAAAAGAGGCAAAAAAGCCAATCAATTCTGCCTTAGCTGATGCATTGTCGAAAATAGATTTAGGAGATTAAACCATATCAAAACTCTAATACCAGAATGTGAACGGGTTGGAATCTATGCATCTCCTAAAAGTGTTAGTATCAAATCTGTGGAAGAATTAGTACAATTAAGACAGGCAGGGTTAAAAATAGCATACATGAGATTAGAATCTGGAAATGATGAGGTTTTAGAAGAAGATATGATTAATGAGCTGAAGGAAGCCATAGCTGGAAAAATAGACTTTAGAAGTGAATACCTGAGAGGACTTTAGGTGGAAAAATTATGATAAATCTTAGTTTTCCATTTCTGATTTTATTAATTTTATATATGATAACTACCATTGCTTTCCATTTATTTATAAGGAAATTCACTTTACGTTCTTGGTTTATTATGACAATTTTCGCTTTGTATATCATAATAGTTTTATGTATTGTTTTCTTTCCGTTACCTTATCAGAGAGAGTTGATCCAAGATAGTATAAGAAACCACTGGAGTGTTTCTAATAATTATATTCCCTTTAAGGGATGGATTGATGCTTTTAAAGATATAAAGCGTATTGGATTTTTCTCTGCCTTTTACCAGTTAATAATGAATATCGCATTATTTTTCCCGTTTGGTTTTTATATACCGATTCTTAAAGATAAAGTAGGGATAGGACGAGTAATAGAAATTGCTTTTATATTTTCTGGAATAATTGAAAGCATTCAATCTGTAATTAACTTATTCCTTGGATTTAACTATCGGTCGTTCGATGTGGATGATATTATCTGTAATGTTACAGGTGCTATACTAGGATATGTGATATATAGATGGTTGAAAAAATATTTTGTAGATAAAAAGGTATAGATTAATTAAGTAATATTCTACTAGCAAAAACAGAAACTCCCTTTTGGAAATGCTTATAAAAGCTCTAGTTAAAGGGAGTTTTTTTAAATTCAAATAAATGGAAACTTTTAGTGAATTTTAATCTATATTAAAATCTAATAACTTTTATTTATTAGATTTTGGAATAAGCCAATATACTTTCACTCCAAAAGTTAGATGTATAATGTTTTATCTGAATTATTCACGGTGATACAAAAAAATAAATCTACTCACTAACCTTAATCTAACAGATTAAATTCAAGGGAAACTGGTATATACAACATATTAATATAATGATATAATCTGTCTCTTATACACATCTCCGAGCCCACGAGACAGGC
>USMD01000013.1 GCA_900555725.1 uncultured Garciella sp.
GGAAAAGAAATTTTGTATAAAATGTCGAAAACAATCTATTATGAAAAATAAAGAACTTTACAAATTTTTTATTAAAACAAGGAAAATGAGGTAAGCGAGATATGAATATTTTACAGAGTAATATGACTTATGGATTGTTAAAGAGTGTTTTAAATGCATCCCAGCTAAGGCAAGAAACGATATCCAATAATATAGCAAATGTAAATACTCCTAACTATAAAGCAAACCGAGTAGTTTTTGAGGAGAAATTACAAAGGGCTGTAGATGGAGCTTCTGTCAATTTAAAAGCTACTCATGTTAATCACTTTGGTACATTGGAGCAGATGGTTCAACCCAAAGTAGTCAAGGATCAAAGTGCTAGTATGAGAAATGATGGTAATAATGTAGACATCGATGTGGAAATGTCCAATTTAGCAGCGAATCAAATTTTATATAATACCTTAGTGCAACAGGTTGATGGTAAGATTAGCACACTACGATATGTAATCCGTGAAGGGAGTAGTTCATAATGCAAGCTTTTGATACTATGAGCATTAGTGCCAGTGGATTGTCAGCAGAACGATTGAGAATGGATACCATTTCTTCTAATATTGCCAATGCAAACACTACTCGCACAGAAGAAGGTGGACCTTATATTAGAAAAGTTGCAGTTTTTCAAGAAAGCCTTCAAAATGAAATGAATAAAGAAACTGGCACGATTGGAAAGATCAGTAAAGGAGTAAAGGCAGTAGGAGTTGTGGAAGATGATAGTGAACTACAAAGAGTATATGATCCTTCCCATCCTGATGCAGATGAAGAAGGCTATGTACGAATGCCCAATGTAAACATTTTAAATGAAATGGTAGATCTAATTGCGTCCACTAGAGCCTATGAGGCTAATGTCACAGCAATGAATGCTACCAAGAGTATGATGTTAAAGACTTTGGAAATCGGTAGAGGATAAGGAGGAAGAATATGGAGATTAATTCAGCAACAGAAGCATATCTATCTCATATGCAAGGAATCAGTCCTACAAGTACAAATAAGGACATCAATACGGACAGTAAAGTGAATTTTGGAGAGTTACTGAGGGAAAAATTAAATAAAGTGAATGGGCTACAGGTTCAAGGGGACATCGCAAATCAGCAATTGGTTACAGGAGAAGCTGAAGATCTTTATTCTGTCTTATTGACCACAGAAGAAGCCCGCTTGGCATTAGAAATGACTGTACAAGTCCGAAATAAACTTATTGATGCTTATCAGACAATCAATAACATGCAATTATAAGACTTTTTATAAGATGAAAACAAAATATTGATTAGAACTTCAGAAACGGCAAACTTGTCGAAAGGCAAGGACGCAAAGCTCCAGGTCTAAGGTGTATATATGCACTAAGATGGCTGAGTTGCCTCAAGGTCACACTTTATATTAAGCAGGCCTTCTTTTGAAGACCTTTTTTGATATTTTATATTTTATTTAGAGTATGAACAAAAATCAAAATCTTATTCATAAAAATAATAGAGAACATAGTTAAAAGGAGATTCGTAACATGGAAAGAGTAAAGGAACTATTACATAAAATAAAAAATGGTTGGAGTGGATTAAGTAAGGCAAAAAAATATGGAATTATCATTATTTTATGTTCTCTAATAATTGCGATGATTATTTATTATTTCGTTTTTGGAAGAGTAGAATATGTACCTATCTTTACGAATCTTGATATTGAAGATTCAGCCGAAATTGTGAAAGCTCTTGATGAAAGAAAAATTACAGATTATAAAGTAGAAGATGATGGAGCTACTATATTGGTTCCTGAAGATCAGGTAGGAAAACTACGATTGGATTTAGCTATAGATGGTGTACTTCCTAATGGGGAACAGGGTTTTGAGCTTTTTGATAATACAGACCATGCCATGACCGATGAAGATAGAGAAATCCTTTATCAAAGAGCATTGCAAGGAGAGTTAGAGAAATCTATTAAATCACTAGAAGAAGTAGAGGATGCAAGAGTGCATCTAACATTATCTGAGAAAACTGTTTTTACCAAAGAAGAGCAGCCAGCATCGGCTTCTATCATGTTGGATTTAAGACCTACTAAGGAACTTTCTCCTGAACAAATCAAGGGGATTATTTCCTTAGTATCTGGAGCTGTAAAAAATTTACCGAAAGAAAATATACAAGTAGTAGATTCTCAGGCCAATTTACTCAGCACAGGAATCATCAATGAAAATGAGGATTCCTCACAATCTTCTGGAAATACAAATCAACATATGGAAACTGAACAAAAATTTGAAAAAAATCTTGAAAATGATTTAAAGAAAATGCTAGAGCAAACCTTTGGAGTTGGGAAGGTTTTGGTAAAAGTAAATGCAGATTTTAATTTTGATTCAAAGGAAACCACTGTGATTTCCTATGATCCAGAAGCAGTGATTCGTAGTCAACAGGTACAGATTAATAAAAGCCAAACTGGGACAGCAGCAGGGGGAGATAGTCCCATTGATAATAATACTCAAAACTATGTAGATAAAAATGTAGACACTAATTTGGAAGAAGGGGGGGTACAATCTTATGATTCTACCACCAATAATGAAATTGGAAAAAGTACTACACATACAGTAAGGGCACCTGGAGAAGTAGAACGGCTCTCTACTTCTGTAGTATATGATGGAACTTTAACCCCAGAAACCCAACAAGCCATGGAAAATATTGTTATTGCTGCAACAGGCTATAATATCGATCGTGGAGATATGATCAATGTAGAGGGAGTTCCCTTTGATACTTCTTATCAGGATCAAATGCAAGAGGAAATGAAACAGGAAGAGGCACGGTTGGCAGAACAAAAAGAAGCTCGTAATCGAGCAATTTTATATGGGGCCATTGCTGCTGGGGTAATATTAGCCGCACTTATTGTAGTAGCAGTTATTCTTCATAGGAAAAGAAAGGAAGAAGAAGTAACAGAACTCCCACTAATAGATACTCAAATAGACGAACCAATACCTGTTCAAGAGATTAAATCAGAACCTGTTATTAATATTGAAGCAGAAGAAAGTACAGAGGAAAAAAGTATTAAAGATTACGCACAAAAAAATCCAGAAAAAATGGCAGAACTATTAAGGGCATGGATGACAGAAAATGAGAGGTGATAAAATGGTTCAACCGAGTAAATTAAACGGCACACAGAAAGCAGCAATTTTAATGATTGCCCTTGGTCCAGATATTTCTTCTAATATATTAAAAAGATTGCCCGATAGTATGATTGAAAAAATAACCTATGAAATTGCCAACACTCCCCACATTACTTCTCAGCAAAGAAACGAGGTATTAAAAGAATTTATGGATATGAGTTTGGCTCATGATTATATTTCTGAGGGAGGTTTAGATTATGCAAAAAATATTTTGACCAAGGCTTTAGGCAGTCAAAGAGCGAAAGAAATTATTAACACAGTATCTGAGATTACACAGCAGCGTAAACCTCTTGAGATTGCAAGAAAGGCGGATGCCCAACAATTATTTAATACGATATCCAAAGAACATCCGCAAACAATAGCATTAATTCTTTGCTATTTACAGTCGGATAAGGCCGCTACAATACTTTCAGGACTGCCCCAAGATCTGCAAAGTGATGTTGCCTATAGAGTTGCTTCCATGCATAGAACCTCTCCAACAATAATAAAACAAGTGGAATCAGTACTAGAAAAAAAGCTTTCTTCCATTATCGGGAACGATTATGCCAATATCGGAGGGGTGTCCACTCTGGTAGATATTTTAAATTCTTCTGATCGTGGTACAGAAAAGAATATCCTGGAGAATTTGGAAACCAAACAACCAGAATTGGCGGAAGAAGTAAGGGAAGGATTATTTGTATTTGAAGATATTGTTTTATTAAACAACTCTGCTATTCAGCGAGTACTAAGAGATGTGGACAATAGGGATCTAGCCCTTGCTCTAAAGGGTTCATCGGAGGATGTTGCAAATGTTATTTATAAGAATCTTTCCAAGCGAGCAGCTCAAACTCTTAAAGAAGATATTGAATTTATGGGTCCTGTAAGATTAACAGAAGTAGAGGAAGCTCAGCAAAAGATTGTAAGCATTATACGTATGCTAGATGAATCAGGAGAAATCATTATATCAAGAGGTGGAGAGGATGACATTGTCCTATAGAATCATAAAGCATCATCAAGTAGATATGAAGGTAAATCCTGTAGATATTCCTATTATTTCTACCGAAAGATTTATGAAATTAGCAGAGAGAAACCATATGGATCCTGAAAGAGAAGATGAATTTAAAAATATAAAATCCCAAGTAGATAAGATGCGAGAGGAAGCAGAAAAGCAAGCGGAATCTATTGTAGAGCAAGCAAATAAGCAAGCACAAACCATAAAAAGACAAGCTCAAGAAAAGGGCTATCAAGAAGGTTTTGAAAAGGGACAAGAAAAAGGATACCAAGAGGGATATGAAAAAGCTCTACAAGATGTGAAAAGTATCAAAGAAGAAGCCAGAAAACTTCTTATGAATGCCCACAAGGAGTCTAGACAATATATAGAAAATATTCGGGAAGAAATCATTGAATTGGCAATTACCATGGCAAAAAGAATTCTTTATCGTCAGATTGATACTAAGGAAGAAAGTATCATTGAGATAGTAAAAAGTGCACTTCATGAGGCAGAGGAAAGAAAGCAAATAATAATTCGCTGTTGCTCCTCATCTATCTCTATTCTTAAAAGTCATCTTGATGAATTTAAAAAGATTTGCCCTAATGCCTATTTTACTTTTTTAGAAGACAATGCTTTAGAAAAGTATGGCTGTGTTATAGAAACCGAAGAACAGGTGATGGATCTGGAAATAGATCAGCAATTGAAAAATATAAAGACTGCTTTATTGGAAATGAGGGAAAAGAATGAGCTATAGTTTCCCCTTTAAAAGCTATAGAGAATACATAGAGAGAAATGAGTTTTATCCTATCTTAGGAAAGGTTATCCAGGTGATTGGGCTGACCATAGCTGTAACGGGAATAAAGAGTTTTGTAGGAGAAGTCTGTGAAATTTTATTAGAGGAAAAAGAAAAAAATGTTTTAGCAGAGGTGGTAGGCTTTAGGGATCATCAGATTTTATTAATGCCCTTAGGAGAGTTAAATGGAGTAGCACCTGGTTGCAAAGTAAGACCTACGGGGAAAGCCCTTACTATAAAAGTAGGAGAAGAATTGCTAGGGAAAGTCTTAGATGGATTAGGAAGACCAATGGATGATGATTTTTTCTCCTCAAAGAAAAGGTATTCTGTAGAAGCTAGTCCTCTTAATCCTTTAAAAAGAAAGCGAATTACTGAGATTATGCCCACTGGTATAAAGGCTATTGATGGATTGCTTACCTGTGGAGAAGGGCAAAGAGTAGGGATTTTTGCAGGAAGTGGAGTGGGGAAAAGTACTTTATTAGGGATGATTAGTAGATATTGTGAAGCCGATGTAAATGTCATTGGCCTAATAGGAGAAAGAGGAAGAGAGGTACTGGATTTTATAGAGAAGGATCTAGGAGAAGAGGGGTTAAAAAAATCGATAGTAGTATGTGCTACCTCGGATCAACCTGCCTTAATCCGCTTAAAGGGGGCCTATGTGGCTACTACAATTGCTGAATATTTTCGAGATCAAGGGAAAAAGGTAATGCTTATGATGGATTCTGTAACACGATTTGCTATGGCAAAGCGGGAAGTAGGATTGGCCATAGGGGAGCCCCCTGCTACTAAAGGATATACTCCATCAGTGTTTGCGGAACTGCCAAAATTATTAGAGAGATCTGGGACATCAGAGAAGGGTTCTATTACGGCTTTTTATACGGTTTTAGTAGATGGAGATGACATGAATGAGCCAATTGCCGATGCCGTAAGAGGAATATTAGATGGACATATTGTATTATCCCGTAGATTAGCGAGTCAAAATCACTTTCCTGCTATTGATATACAACAAAGTATCAGTCGTTTAGCAAAAGAAATTATTTCTTCTGAACAAAATGAATATAGTGGTCAGATTAGAAATATTTTGGCTACCTATGAAAAATCAGAGGATTTGATTAATATTGGTGCCTATACAAAGGGCTCTAATTTAGAAATTGACCGAGCCATAGAATTATATCAGCCTATTAAGGAGTTTTTAAAACAAGATGTCAGTGAAAAGGTGGGTTATAATATTATCTTAGAACAAATGGAAAAAATATTAAGTTAAGATGGAGGAAAGACAATGAGTTCCTTTCAATATTCTATGGAAAATGTTTTAAATTACCGAAAAGAAAAAGAAGAGATTGCAAAAGAAGAATTTGCACAGGTGCAAAAGGAATATTTTAGCCAAAGAAATTTTCTAAAGAATTTAGAAGAAAAACTGGAAAATGCTATAAATGATTTTTTACGGAATGGAAAAAATCTAAAAAATTCTATGGAGTTTAAAAAAGTTCAACAATATCTACTCTTTTTACAAAAAAAAATAGAAATGCAAATACAGCTTGTGATAAAAGCAGAAGAGAAATTAGAGAGAAAGCGCCAACAACTATTACTTACCCAAAGAGATCGAGAGATCATTGAGAAACATAGAGAAAAATCCTTTAAAAGATATCTATTAGAGGAAAAACAGAAGGAACAAAAATTTATTGATGAATTAGCCTTATATGCTTATATGAGAAAATAAATCTTTCAAAAATAAGGAATCTGAAAGGGGGTGAAAAGATGAAGATTACTACAGAACAATTACAGCAGTGTTCGCAAGGAACAAAAAAGCCTGAAAAAATTTCTTTGAATCTCCAGAGAACAGGTTTTCAGGACATGATAATGCAAATGATATCTATGCTCAACATGCAGCTAAAAGGTCAGAATACAGGAGAGGATAAAATCTCATCCCAAAATAGGACGCAATTTGAAAACTCGTCTTATTTACCACCAAAGCAAGTTGCTGATTTTATGAAAGGTGTAAATCTAGAAACTTCTAGGACTTCTATATTAAATCAAGATGATTTGCAAAAGTTGAAGACGATTTTTAAATGGATGAAAGAAAATAAGGCACAACTTATTCAGAAATCTGCTGGGATTGGAATATTTACTGAAAAGACAACTGGTAGCTCTTTAGATGAGGTTCTTGCTGAATTGGATGGAATGACAAAAAATGTAGGGCCAAAAGAAAGTGCAAATATATTCAATAACCTTAAAGAGTTTCAATCAATAGGAAAAGTATTAGGAAAACAACAGATTGACTTGAAAGATATCCAAGCTACAGAGATCATGGAAAAAAAATACGTCTTACCGATTTATTTAAATAGAGATGATAATAAACAGGGTTCTAAGGAATTTACAGTTCAAGAGAATTTGATGAAATATGGATTTCAAAAGTTAGATTCTGATGCTTTACAAACCGAATTAGAAACCATTGAGAGCTTAATGGAGGGAAAAGTGCCTTCTAAGGATAAGGAGCAACAACTTAAAAATATTCAAGAAGGACCGACGTTATCTTCTGAAGTTCAAAAACAAGATGAATATAAACAAATGAATATAAAACAGATGGGGATTAAAAATGAAATTTTAGAAGAAAAAGAAAGGGACAATAGTTTTACAAAATCATTAGAAAATCAAAAATCTGCGCCATCTCAGCATGAAGAAATCACATTTTTAAGAAATATGGAGAATATGAAAAGCCCTTTTCCATCAGAAGAGATTCAAAATACGCATGATATTATAACTAAAATGGTGGATGAAATTCAAGTTTTAAAGGAAAGAGATCAATCTAGCATTCAGCTTCAATTAAAGCCAGAAAAATTAGGGAAAATAGAAATACAATTAAAAATGAAAGATGGAGAGGTGATAGGAAAAATTTTAGTAGAAGACATTGTAGCGAAAAAGGCAATAGAAAGTCAAGTACAAAATTTGAAGGAACGTCTGAAGGATCAAAATATTGTTTTACAAGATATCAATATCGATTTACAGCAAAATAACCAAGGGCAGAGTAGAAAAAGAGAACATGCATTTTTTTCACAAAATCATCACTCATCTAAAAAATTTTTAAAGCAAATGGTTCAAGAACAGGAGCCCAATAGTGGAATTTTTTATTCTAAAAGCTCTTTTGGAAATTCTTATTATCAAAGAGGATTAGGAACTACCCTTAATTTATTTATTTAGGAGGCGAAATATGGAAGTTGCAAATGTAAGTTCTCAAAATGTTTTTCAGGAAACCCAAAGAATTCCTCAAAGGGAGTTAGACCTCAATGGCTTTTTTGAAATTCTAGCAGCACAAATGAAGTATCAGGATCCTTTAAGCGGGGGGGATAGTACTACAGATTATCTGAATCAAATGGTACAAATGAATACTTTAGAGCAAATGAAAAATTTAGGGAACAATTTTTCCCAAATGGTACAGTATCAGAATCTTCAATATGGTAGCTCGTTGATTGGGAAAAATGTAACTTTAAATACTGGCGAACAAATAATTCAAGGAGTAGTAGATAAGGTAAAGATCGTGTCTGGACAAGTTCAAATTATGGTGGAAGATATTCCTTATACCTTAGATCAAGTGACAGAAATTCAAAATATAGATACAGAAAAAGTAGAATCTTAAAGGAAAGTAAGGTTAAGAAAGGTGATGAAATGTCTTTTCAAATTAAATATGGTTCTATTCAACCTTTCAATTCAGTAGAGAATAAAAAAAGAGGCAATACGAATATCAATAGGACTCAGAGCTCTTTTCAAGAGATTTTAAATCGGCAAGTTCAAAAATCCCAAAAAGACATAAAGATTTCCAGCCATGCCAATAAGAGATTGTCAGAGAGAAATATTACTTTAGATGAAAATGATTTAAAGACGTTAAGGAAGGCTATGGATAGGGCAGATCAAAAAGGAGCCAGAGAATCCTTAATGTTATATAAAGATATTGCTTTTATTGCCAGTATAAAAAATCATACTTTGATTACAGCTATGGATCCAAAGGATAGCAAGGAAAATATATTTACGAATATTGATAGTGCTATTATTGTAAAATAACTGGCTGGACCTTTTCAGGAAGCCGGATGTTACTGAACGATAGAAGTAGCATAAAGATAAAAGATTTACTATAAAAAGGAGGATAAATGATGTTACGTTCAATGTATTCAGGTGTAAGTGGATTAAAAAGCAATCAAACAAAAATGGATGTTATAGGAAATAATATTGCAAATGTTAATACAACAGCTTTTAAATCTGGTAGGGTAAGATTTGAGGATACTTTTAGTCAAACACAAGCCAATGCTCAAGCTCCAAGTGCACAAGGACAAGGGGGTATCAATCCTCAACAAATAGGATTGGGAGTGAATGTTGCAGCTATTGATACCATATTTGAAGGTGCACCAATTCAACCTACTGGTAGGGATTTAGACTTTGCAATAGAAGGGGAAGGTTTCTTTGTAGTTTCCCCAAATGGGGTAAATACCGACGTTCAATATACCAGGGATGGGGCATTTTATAAGGATTATGATGGGAATTTAGTGAATGCCGATGGATATAGAATAATGGGAATCCAACCAGCTGCTGGGTATACGACAAATGTTGCTGATTTAGATGTTACTCATAATACTTTAACTGCTTTAAGTATTCCAAAGCAAATTACTGTTGGCGGGAAAAACCTAGACTTAGAAAGTTATTCTATCGATGGTTCTGGGGTTATTTCAGCAGTTTATGATGACGGAAATGTATATTATCTTGGGAAAATAGCCATGGCAAAGTTTGATAATCCTGGAGGACTTGAAAAATTAGGAAATAATACTTATAATGCTAGCCGAAATTCTGGTCCAGTACAACTTGGAAATCCTGGTGCAGATGGATTTGGAGTCATACGACAAGGTGGCTTGGAAATGTCCAATGTAGACTTAGCCAATGAATTTACAGAGATGATTATTACTAGTCGGGCATATCAAGCAAATTCCAGAATAATTACTGCCTCCGATGAGCTATTAGAGGAATTAGTTAATTTAAAGAGATAAATTAAAATAATAGTAAAAGAGGATAGAGGCTTCCTCTATCCTGACTTCAAAGGAGAAAAACAAGATGATAGAGTTAACAACCTTAAAGGGGAAATCTTTTTACCTCAATGCTGAGCTAATTGAACAAATAGAAGAACTGCCTGATACTATGATTACCTTGATAGGGGGTAAAAAAATTCGAGTCAAAGAAAGAGCACAAATAGTGGTAGAAAAAGTGATTACATACAAAAAAGAGATTTATTGTTCTACTAGGGAGGTAAAATAGAAATGAAAAGAAACTTTAGTTCATTTATTGCAATGGTAGTTGGAATGGTTTTGGTATTTTGGTCTATATCTATATCCGATGGAAATGTCATGGGATTTGTAGATCTTCCTTCTTTTATCATTACCTTAGTAGGTTCATTTTGTGCATTGATGGTGAGCTATCCATTAAAGGATTTACTTAAAATACCTTCCATATTAAAAAATGTTTTTATTACACCTGTGGAAGAGAGAGGTGTTATAATAGATAGTTTTATTGACTTGTCAAAAAAAGCTAGAAAAGATGGACTTTTATCCTTAGAAGATGAACTTCTAAAATATGAGGATGATTTTTTAAAGAATGGTCTCCAATTAGTAATTGATGGAATGGAACCTGAAACCCTACAGGAGATTTTAGAGCTAGAAATGGAAAATACCCAAAGAAGGCATAAGATTGGGCAAGATATTTTTGCTACTTGGGGAGAGTTAGCTCCAGCCTTTGGGATGCTTGGAACCTTAATTGGTCTTATTATCATGTTAGCAGATTTGGATGATCCATCGTCCATTGGTTCTGGTATGGCTACTGCTTTGATTACTACCTTTTATGGTTCCTTGCTCGCTAATTTGATTTTTATTCCCATTGCTTCTAACTTAAAAAGCAAAACAGAGAAAGAGATGGTTACAAGGGAAATGATGATTGAGGGTCTTTTAGCTCTTCAATCTGGAGTAAATCCCCGAGTGATAGAGCAAAGATTGGTTTCTTATTTACCTCCTCAGGAAAAAGAAGTTAGGTTAGAAAATAATATAAGTGAGGGAGAAAATGCCTATGAGTAGAAGAAGAAAGAATCTAGAGGAGAAAAAATCGGGATCACCAGCGTGGATGACTACTTTTTCAGATTTAACTACCCTCTTACTTACTTTTTTTGTTTTGCTTTATTCTTTTTCCAGTATAGATGCCCAAAAGTTTAAGAACATGGCTAGTGCACTGCAAAGTGTACTGGTAGGGCAAGGGGGAGGTTCCATATTGGAAGGTGATGGATCTTCAGGGAATATGAATCTAGAAGAGATTCAACCAACCCCACATGACAAATCCTCAAGTCAATTAAATGGTGAAACAAAGGAAATTTATCAAAGAGTAAAAGATTTTATCGAAAAGGAGAATTTGGGAGCAGAAGTGACCCTAAGAGCTGATCATAGAGGAGTCATTATTGAAATTAAAGAAAATATTCTTTTTGATTCTGGAAAGGTAGAATTAAAACCGAAAAGTATGGTTTTACTAGATAAATTAACTGGATTAATCAATGAATTTGATAATGAAATCATTGTGGAAGGGCATACAGATAATGTTCCTATTGATAATAAAGAATTTCCTAGTAATTGGGAGTTATCAGTGACAAGGGCTACTACTGTGGTTCGATATTTTACGGAAGAAAAAAATGTTGATCCCAAACGACTATCAGCAGCAGGGTATGGAGAGTATCGTCCTATTGCACCCAATGATGTCCCAAAAAACAAAACTTTGAATAGAAGAGTGAATATACTTATTGTTACATTACAGGGAGGCAGCGAAAATGGTACAACAGATCAATAGGGAAATAAGGAAAAAATTTTCGTTATTGTTTATTATAACTTTGGCAGTCACTTTAATGATTGCTTTTTTGGCATTTTCTTTCTATACAAAAACCTTTGTTTTTGCAGAAGAACCAAGACCTACTACTACAGAATTTACCCATCCTATGGAAGAAATAACTGTTAATTTAAAAGATGGAGACCATTATTTAAAAACAGAGATTGCTTTGGGGTATGGGTTAGAAAAGGATCTAACAATGATTCAAGACAATGAGTTAGAGTTAAGGGATACTATTATCGATATATTAAGGAATAAAAGTATGAAAGATATTATGCCGGTAGAAAAAACAGATGCATTGAAAGATGAAATAAAGAAGCAATTAAATCAGCACTTTGACCAAGAAATTATTACAGATATCTATATAACAGAATTTTTAATACAGTAGTATAGAAAGAAGGAAGTACTAAAATGCAAGGAGAATTACTTATCAGTGCTTTAAAGTTGTTATTGGCTCTTCCAGTAGTTATTTTATTAGCCTATATCAGTTTAAAGTTTACTAATGCATATTTGCCTGGGCAAAATCAAAACAAAAATATTCAAGTAATAGAGAGAGTTCCTATCCAAAATAAATCCTCTTTATGCTTGGTGAAAATTGGGAAAAAATATGTGGTAATTGGTGTAAGTGAAAATAGCTTTCAAGTATTAAAAACATTAGAGGAGAATGAAATAAAAAGTTGGAAGATACAAAATAAAAAAATAAGCTTTGCAGAGGCCTTTCATTTCAATATAAAAAATAATAAAAAAGGAAAAAGGAAGAATGACTAGAAAAAAAGGCATTATTTTATTGATTATATTAGTATTTTTATTGATAGGACAAAGCGCTCAAGCAGCACCAACTACTAGATCTATTCCTAATGTGGATATTAACGTAGGACAAGCAGAAAAACCACAAGAATTTGTAGACAGTATTCAAATTTTAATATTATTAACAGTGCTAACTTTAGCTCCAGCAATATTAATATTGTTTACCTCTTTTACAAGAATTATAGTGGTATTTTCTCTTTTAAGAAATGCATTATCGACCCAACAGACGCCCCCTAATCAAGTCTTAATTGGTTTAGCTTTATTTCTCACTTTTTTCATTATGTCACCGGTGTATAATCAAGTGAAGGAGCAGGCTGTAAATCCATATTTGGCTGGGGATATTAGTCAAAAGGAAGCTATTGAAGAGGGGAGTCAGCCTATAAAGGAATTTATGTTAGAACAAACAAGGGAAAAGGATTTAGCACTATTTATAGATATTTCTCAAGAAGAACTGCCTAAGGATCGAACAAAGGTATCCTTTACTACTTTGGTACCTGCTTTTGTAATTAGCGAATTAAAAACAGCTTTTCAAATAGGATTTTTATTATATATTCCTTTTATTGTAATAGATTTAGTAGTATCTAGTATCTTGATGTCTATGGGCATGTTTATGTTACCACCGGCAACCATATCTTTACCTTTTAAATTACTATTATTTATTCTAGTAGATGGCTGGAATTTAATTGTAAAATCCTTAGTAGAAAGCTTTATTTAGGAGGAAAAATATGAGCCAAGCAGTTGTACTAGAGATCATGAAAGATGCTCTAACTACTACCTTGATGATTACTACACCTATATTGATTATTGCTCTTATAGTGGGTCTTGTAATCAGTATTTTACAAGCCACTACCCAAATACAGGAACAAACTCTGACCTTTGTACCTAAAATAGTAGCAGTTTTTGTTTCATTAATTATCTTTGGTTCTTTTATGCTAAATACACTAATTAGCTTTACTAATCGAATATTTGACTATGTATCAAATATTATCTAATAGGTGATAAGGATGGAAACATTTATCGAAACATTTATAATAGAAGAATTTTTAGTTTTTTTTCTTATATTCATGAGAATTATAAGTTTTATGGTTGTATCACCCTTATTCAGCTTTAAAGGGATTCCTAATTTGATTAAAATAGGATTTTCCCTTGTTTTGTCCTATTTGCTTTATATGGCACTTCCCCGCAATCTGTCTTTATCAGAGAAATCCTTTATTACCTATGGGTTTTTAGTAGTAAAAGAAGTGTTATTTGGATTAGGTTTAGGTTATGTAGTCAATTTAATTTTTATTAGCATACAAATGGCAGGACAAATGATTGATTTTCAAATTGGATTTTCAATGGCCATCTATTATGATCCATTAACCAATCATAATGTATCCCTTTTTGGAAACATGTATTATTGGCTTGGAATGGTATTATTTTTTGCAGTAAATGGACATTATTATTTAATTTATAGTCTTGCCCAAAGTTTTAGTTTGGTATCTTTAGACAGTATGAGTTTTACAAAATTAAATTTAGAGGCTATCATTGATCTCTTTTCCAATAGTTTTCTGATTGCTTTTCAGATCGCAGTGCCCATTATTGTAATTATATTATTAGTGGATGTTATTATGGGAATATTATCTAGAACAGCTCCCCAAATGAATATTTTAATATTAGAGCTTCCTATCAAGGTATTAGTTGGCATGCTTTCTATCCTAATATTATTGCCTACTTTAGGGAATAGGATAGTAAGTGTAATCGAAAGGTTACCTTATCATATGGATGATTTTTTAAATATTTTTCCTGTAATTTTCTTGTTTGCATCAGAAGAGAAAACGGAGGAACCTACTCAGAAAAGGATAGAGGATAGTAGAAAAAAAGGGCAGTCCCCAAAGAGTACAGATCTAAATTCAGCAATTTTATTATTATTGGTGGTATTATTAATTGCAGTACTTGGAAATTTGATTTTTTCTAATTTCTACAATTTTTTACAATATTCCTTGGAAAATGGCCTCAATAAAAGTATCACTATAGGAAATATTACATCTATTTTTGTAGAGGAGATTATCTATTTTTTTAAATTGAGCCTCCCTTTTTTCGGATGGGTTTTAGTAGTAGGAATTTTAGTGAATATTATGCAGACAGGTTTTTTAAAATCTTCTACACCTCTAAAGCCAGACTTTAAAAGATTAAATCCCATTGAGGGATTTAAAAGGATGGTCTCTAAGAGAGCTTTTCTGGAATTTTTAAAGAATATTTTAAAACTTGTGATTGTAGGCTATGTCACCTATTCCTTTATAAAGGATCAATTAAAAAATATATTTTCTATTTCTCAAATGAGCATTCAAGGTGTTTTTCCTTTATTTAAGAATCTTGTAGAGGGCTTAATGCTCCGAGTAGGTTTGGTTTTGCTTGTGTTATCAGTAATTGATTATATGTATCAACGTTTTGAATTTAGAAGAGACTTGAGAATGACCAAACAGGAAGTGAAAGAAGAAATCAAGCAAATGGAAGGAGATCCTCAAATAAAATCCCGTATTAGGCAAAAACAAAGGCAGATTGCGACTAGAAGAATGATGACAGATGTAGCTAATTCTACAGTAGTAATCACTAATCCTACCCATTTAGCTATTGCCCTTCAATACGATGAGTTTACAACTGGTGCTCCTGTTGTATTGGCAAAGGGTGCAGATTATTTAGCAGAAAAAATTCGTGAAATTGCAAAAGAACAGGAAATTCCCATTATAGAAAATAAATCCTTAGCATGGGCATTATATAAACAGGTAGACATTGGACAGGAAATTCCCGTGGAATTATATCAAGCAGTTGCTGAAATATTGGCCATGGTCTATCAGATGCAAAGAAAATCAAAATTTGTATAAATTAAGGATGAGATAAGATGGAAAATCGACAAAATAGTATGTTGAGGAAAATTACAAATAATATAGATGCATTGGTAGCCTTTGGGGTAATAGGGATTATTGCTTTAATTATTTTACCCATTCCCACGGCCTTATTGGATATTTTATTAACTTTTAATATCACTCTTTCGATAATTATTCTTCTATTAACTATGTTTACAAAAGATGTTTTGCAATTTTCTATTTTTCCAACTCTTCTTTTGATTACAACTTTATTTCGATTGGGTCTTAATATTTCTTCTACTCGATTGATTTTAGGGGAAGGAGATGCAGGACAAGTTATAGAGGCCTTTGGAAGCTTTGTGACAGGAGATAATTATATTGTCGGTGGTATTATTTTTGTTATTATTATTGTGATTCAATTGGTTGTCATTACCAGTGGGGCAAGTAGAGTGTCTGAGGTTTCTGCAAGGTTTACCTTGGATGCTATGCCAGGAAAGCAAATGAGCATCGATGCAGATTTAAACGCTGGTATTATCAATGATCAAGAGGCGAAATCTAGAAGAGAAAAATTACAACAAGAAGCCGATTTTTACGGAGCCATGGATGGGGCTATGAAATTTGTAAAGGGAGATTCCATTGCAGGAATTATTATTACCATAATTAACCTTGTAGGAGGAATTGCCATCAATGTTCTTGGAAATGGTCTTGCTGTAATAGAGGCATTGCAAAAATATTCTTTATTAACCATAGGGGACGGCCTAGTTAGTCAAATCCCTTCTCTATTAATATCTGTTGCAGCTGGTATTTTAGTTACTCGGTCTGCTTCTGAAGAAAGTTTTGGTACAGATCTAGGAAAACAGTTATTTACTTATCCTAAGGTAATGGCCATAGCTGCTATTGTTTTATTTATTTTAGGATTGATACCTGGTTTGCCTACTCTCCCATTTTTAGCATTAGCTATAATAAGTGGATTGATTGCTTATTTATTAAAAGAAGAGGAAAAGCAAAATCAACATTTAACGGAAATTGCAGCTACCCAAGAAGTACAATCTAAACCAAAGGAACCAGAAGATATTAGACATTATGTTCAGGTAGAGCCTTTGGAAATCGAGATAGGCTATGGTCTAATTTCCTTAGCAGATGAGAAAAGTGGGGGGGATTTATTGGAAAGAATTGCAGGGGTACGTAGACAATGTGCCCAAGAAATGGGAATTGTGGTACAACCTATTCGTATTCGGGATAATCTACAGCTTCAGACTAATGAATACATCCTTAAAATAAAGGGAATTGAATTAGCAAGGGGACAGATAATGCCAAATCATTTATTGGTAATGGATCCAGGAAACGGGGAAATGGATCTACAGGGTATTTCTACTACTGAGCCGGCCTTTGGATTACCGGCTCTATGGATTGAAGAAGGGCAGCGAGATAAGGCGGAAATGAAGGGGTATACCATTGTAGATGCCACCACAGTAATGATTACCCACCTTAGTGAGGTAATTAAGGAACATAGCTATGAACTTATGGGAAGACAGCAGGTAAAAGACTTAGTAGATGTGGTAAAGGAAAAATATAGTGCAGTAGTAGAGGAATTGATACCGGATTTATTAAGTTTAGGGGAGATACAAAAAGTATTGCAGAATCTATTAAGAGAGAGGGTGCCAATTAATGATTTTGTTAGTATTTTAGAAACTCTAGCAGATTATGCCCCCAATACTAAGGATATAGAACTTTTAACAGAATATGTGAGGACTTCCCTTAGTCGTAGTATTGTTCTTCCCTATCTTGATGAAAACAAAGGACTTAATGTTATTACAATACATCCAAAATTAGAGCAGTATATTTCTGAAAATATTCAAAAGTCTTTTCAGGGTTCTTTTCCAGCTATTGAACCTAATATTCATACTAGGATATTGGAAAATATCCATAAACAAATGGAGAGATTATCTTTTCAACAGGTTAATTCTGTTATTCTTACATCCCCTAAAATACGATTTCCTTTTAAAAGAATGATTGAATTAGCTTTTCCCAATATAGCAGTGTTATCTTTAAATGAAATACCAAATTCTGTTGAAATAAAAACAGTGGGGATGGTGGACGTTGATGATCATTAAACGATATATTGTAAAGGACATGAACGAAGCTATGATAAGAATCCGCTATGAGCTAGGTAAGGATGCAATGATTGTGAGTAATCGATGGATTCGAAAAAAAGGGGTGAAGGGCTTTTTTCTCAAAAAGGATTTGGAAGTGATCGCTGCTATGGATGAAAAAAGCCCAATAGAAAATGTCCAAATCCCCCAAAAACACATTTCTAGAGAAATTGTAGATTCTCATTTGGAGAGGGAAATCAAAGAATTAAAGGAAAAGGTAAATTGGTTATTAGAGGGGAAAGGAAAAAAGGAAGATTCTTATAATAAAGAGGATAAGAATCTTATAGATTCTTTAAAAAAAATGGAATTAGACGAAAAACTTATTGAAGATTTTTCTACTTACTTTTCACAAACAGGGCATTCTGCTGAAGACAAAGAGATCCTATATCAATATTTCGAAAACCTCTTGAAAAACAGTATTCCACTAGAAAAGGAAATAAAGGAAAAAATCTGGGTTTTTATTGGGCCTACTGGGGTTGGAAAAACAACTACCATTGCAAAAATTGCAGCCCAGGAGGTTATTGAAAAGGGGAAAAAGGTAGGGCTAATTACTCTAGATACTTATCGAATAGGAGCTGTAGAACAATTAAAAACTTATGCAAGTATATTAGATATACCTTTAGAATCCGTTGTAAATCAGTCAGACTTTTTCAAGGCTATTAAAAAATTAGAGCATTGTGACTTGATTTTAATAGATTCCACAGGAGGAAGTTCTTTTAATAAAAAACATCTGCTAGAAACCAAAAGATTTTTAGATGAAGTAGAAAAAAAGAGGATTACCCTTTTAATTAGTGCCACTACTGGAAATGGAGATTTAAAAGCCATTATACAGAATTATAATTATATTGGATATGATTCCATCATTGTAACAAAGTTAGACGAAACTAAATATTATGGGCGTATTTTTAATATTAATCAATATACAGATAAACCGCTTTTGTTTATTACTACAGGACAAAGTGTACCAGATGATATTATAAAGGTCTCTAAGGAAAATTTATTGGGGTATCTTTTTAGAGGGAGGATTGTCTAATGGATCAAGCAGAAAAGCTTAGAAGATTAATGAAGGAAAGAAATTCTTTACCTCCTATAAAGGCTCAATCTTCCATCGATATTTATACCATTGCTAGTGGAAAGGGAGGGGTGGGAAAGACCAATTTTACGGTGAACCTAGCTATTACTCTTCAAAAAAGAGGAAAACGAGTGTTGATTATAGATGCGGATTTAGGTTTGGCAAATGTGGATATTGTGTTAGGAATATTGCCCAAGTATACCCTATATGATGTATTATTTCACGAAAAATCCTTAGGAGATGCTATTATAGAAGGACCTAAAGGGATTAAAATTCTACCCGGAGGATCTGGAATAATGGAAATGATAACCCTTGATGTACAAAAACAAGAGACTCTTGCAAAGGAGTTTTTCACTTTGGAGGGCATTGATACTATTTTAATTGATACAGGGGCAGGAATATCTAAAAATTTACTATCCTTTATTACTTTTTCCCAGAAGTCAATTCTTGTTACAACACCAGAACCTACCTCTCTTACCGATGCCTATAGTGTGATAAAGGTATTAGCTAAATATCAGCTGAAAAAGAAAATTGGGATTGTGGTAAATCGTTGTCCTAATGTTCATATTGCTCAAACTACCTTTGAGAAACTCAGTAAGACAGCGGATACTTTTTTAAATATTTCATTAGAGGATATAGGTTATATTATGGATGATGTAAGGGTAGCACATTCTGTAATGGATCAAGTACCTTTTGTCATTCAATATCCTAAAAGCCTTGCCAGTAAATGTATTAATAAAATCGCAGATCATTTTGTGGGGCAAAGAAGGGATTATAAGAAAATAAAATCTATTCAAGAAGTATACAATCGATTGCTTAAAGTATTTGGCTAGTAGGAGAATGATTATATGAAAAGGATAGAGTTTAAAATCAATAAAAAAATAGAATGGATAGATAAGGATGTTAGAGTATGAGTGCTATATATGATTTAAAATCTCCTTATGAAGAAATGATTACTAAGTATCTTCCTTTAGTTATAAAAATAGTGGATCAAATGAGTGTAAAAGGGGATCAGATCTATGATAGAGATGATCTTATAAGCATAGGAGTATTTGGTTTGATAGAAGCTATAAAACGTTATGATTCTAGAAAAAAGATTCCTTTTCCTTATTATGCCAAATGGCGTATTAAAGGTGCAATTATGGATGAATTGAGAAAGAATGGTAAAATTTCTAGGGACAAAATTAAAAAATTAAATCAAATTAATCAAGCAAGAAATGAACTACAGCAAAAATTATTAAGGGAACCAAGGGATAAGGAAGTTTGTGACTATTTATCTATTACCTGTGAAGAATTATATGAAATAGAGGATCAGATCCATTATTTGTCCCAGTATTCTCTAGAAGAAGTTCTATTTTCTGGAGAAGAAAGGGAGTTTCGATTAAAGGATGTGATTGAGGATATTCATATTGAATCTCCTGAAGAAAGCATTTTGCAGAAGGAAAGAAAGGAAAAATTAGTACAAGCAATTGAACGTTTAAATGAGAGGGAGCAGTTGATATTAAATTTATACTATAAAGAAGAATTGACTTTAAAGGAAATCGGAGAAATTTTAAACGTTTCCTTATCAAGAGTTTCTCAAATCCATGGAAAAATTTTGTTGAAACTAAGGGAATTGCTAAAAACTCTTTAGAAAGCGGTGAAAAGATCTATGATATATTTGCTCCTAGTGATAGGAATATTATGTATTCTTTATGGATGGCAACCGATAAAGAAAAAGAGAACATTACAAGAGGAGACATTTAGGGAGATTATTGTAAAAGAGGAAAAGGGCAATGGAGATTATATAAAATTATTATCTACAAACCATGAACTAAAAGCACAATTATCTATTATAGAAGATAAGATAGAGGATGTTTTAACTCAAATAGAAAATCTTCAAGGGACCATAAAGGGATTAAAAGAGGAAAAAGAAAATAAAAAAGAAAATATGGAGCAGGTCTCGCAAGAACAGCTTGAAAAGGATTATGGCGAAATCACAAGAAATATTCAAGAAATGACAAAACAAAATAAGTCTGTTGAGAAAATAGCAACTACTTTAAATATGGGAAAGGGGGAGGTATTATTTATACGAAGGTTATTAGAAAAATAAAAAAATGGATCAATAGAGAACTTATTTTAGGAATAGGAATAGGAATGGTAATTACTTGTATTATACTTTTTCCATTTTATAAGAGAAAGCCTTCCCCAACAGAAATAGAGTCCCAGGCACGGGATATGGGTATGATTTATGAGGATGAAGTGAAAGCATTTCCCCAAAATGAGAAAGGAGAAGATACAAAATGATCAGAGGATTGTATACTAGTGCAATGGGTATGATTGTACAACAAAAAAGGCAGGAGAATGTATCCAATAATCTTGGAAATATAGAAACAAATGGCTTTAAAAAGCAAGAATTAATAGCTAAGGCATTTGACCAAGTTGCTGTAAAAAATAGGGCAAATGTTTCAAACCAACTATCTTCTATTGGAGATATACATTTAGGAGTTATGGTAGATGATCTATATACAGATTTTGAACAAGGTATATTAGAAGAAACCAGCAATCCCCTGGATTTTGCCATTCAAGGAGAAGGCTTTTTCACCATAGAATTACCCAATGGAGAATTGGCCTACACTAGAGATGGAAGCTTTAAAATTAACGAAAATGGACAATTGACTACAAAACAAGGATATCTAGTATTAGACAATAATCTTCAAAGTATTCCGTTAGAAAATGAAGAGATCCAAGTAGATGGCAATGGGACTATTACATTACCTAATGGTCAAACCACTATTTTAAAGATTGTCAATTTTCCTGATGGACAAGCCTTACATAGATTAGGAGAAAATATGTATACTATGGAAGGGAGACAAGTTGTAGGGGCAAATGGATATTCCATAAAACAAGGATTTATGGAAAAGTCTAATGTCAATCCTTTAGAGGAATTGGTGAAGATGATTGAAATTACCCGTAGTTTTGAATCCAATCAAAAGGTAGTACAATCCATAGATGAAACCTTAGGAAAAGCAGTAAATGAAGTAGGGCGTTTAGGATAGGAGGGATAGAATGTATCGCATATTACAGATTGGTAGGACCGGTTTAGATACTTTTCAGAGAAAGATGGATAGTATCTCAAATAATATTGCCAATGTACAAACTACAGGCTATAAAAGTTTAAAGGTACAATTTGAAGATTTAGTGTATGATCAGGTAGCAAACAAAGGGGTACCTCTTTCTCTGGAGGCTAGAGAAAAACCTACTGAAATAGGGACGGGAAGTAGAGTAAAGAGTATAGAAAGACAATTTGAACAAGGAATTCCTCGAGAGACGTCTAATCCATTGGATTTGGCTATTCAAGGAGAAGGTTTTTTTGGAGTACGGGATGAGGGTGGTAATCTTCTTCTCACAAGGGATGGAGCCTTTACTGTGGATTCTAATGGTCAACTAGTAGATAGTCGTGGCAATCCTGTAGTAGGAGAATTTAAATTTCCTTTATCTCAGTGGAAGAACATTGCCATAGATGAATCAGGGACAATTACTGTAGAAAATGAATTAGGACAAATTCAGGGAGCAGGAAAGATCACGCTTTTTACGGTAGTAGATAAAAACGCATTAACTAGCGTAGGAGGGAATTATTTTTCTGTAGAAAATGCAGGAGATCTATTAAATAATCAAAATGGAAATGAAGGATGGGGGAAAATTCGTCAAGGTTTTTTAGAACAATCTAATGTAGATATTGGTGAAGAATTAGTGAATATGCTGATTGCTCAACGGGCTTATCAGATAAATACGAAGAGTATTACTGCTGGGGATGAAATGTGGAACATGGTAAATCAGCTAAGAAGATAAAATGAAATGGAGTGTTCACTATGAGAGTAGATGCTTATGCAAATATTTATAATCAACAGCAATTAGAGAACTTAAGGCAAGATAATAATGAAAAAGCTGGAGAAATATTTGAAAAGATATTTGTAAAAGAGATGCTAAAAGGGATGTATGAAACAACTCAATTTGAAAATGAAGAAAAACAGATGGGAAAAGACCTCTGGCAAGAAATGGGCATTGATATTTTATCTGACAAAATAGTAGATTCTAATATTTTAGGAATGAAAGAAAAATATTTTGAGAAAAATAGATTTCTTTAAGATTGTTCATTAAATAAGAGGTCAAAGATTGGAATAATTCCCTCTCTATTTGTCAATAATCCAGTGGGGAGGGAGGCATATGGATATCATAGATCAAGCTTATCAACTATATGAAAAGGAACAGTGGAAATTAGCTAGAATTGTTATAAAAAGGGAAAAAGATTTTGATTTAAACCCTGTAGCCCTAAATTTGATGGGGAGCATAGAGTGGAAATTAGGGAAGGTAAAAGAGGCTAAGAAATATTATTTATTGGCAATAAAATGTTACAGGGATTTTTGGCCTGCCTACTATAATTTAGGAAATCTATCCTATGAAATGGGTAAGATAGATAAGGCAATTCAATACTATATAGGGGCTTTAAACTATAAAGGAGAGCACTTCAAACTATTTTATAATATAGGAACCTGTTATCTAAAAAAGAAAGATTCTAAAAGGGCAATTTATTATTTTATAAAGGCTTTACAATTAAAACCCACCTATTTAGAGTCTAATATCAATTTAGCTAAAGCATATTATCTAAGAGATGAATATCAAAAATCTTTTTTATATTTTAATACTGCCCTAGCATTGGATGAAGGAAACAACGCAGCTAAAATAGGATATCAAAAATCCTGGGAAAAGATTATTTCTAAAACTTAAATTTACTAAAAAAATACCCTCCGTCGGGGTATTTTTTTATCGGATATTCCTCCTTTAGCAGCAAGAAAAATCACAGAGATGAAAATATTTTTTGTCCTTAAATTTTTTATAAAACCTCTTGACATTGACGTTACGTAAAGATGTATAGTGATTTTGTAGGAGGGATAGAGATGGAATATACAGTGCAAAAATTAGCGAGTTTAGCTGGCATTAGTACTAGAACCCTAAGGTATTATGATGAAATAGGAATTCTTAAGCCGGCAAGGGTGAATTCTTCAGGATATCGAATTTATGGGGAGAAAGAAGTTGATAGATTACAGCAAATCATGTTTTATAGGGAATTAGGTGTAAGTTTAAAAAAAATACAGGAAATTTTAACTTCGCCTTTCTTTGATAAGGTAAGTGCCCTTAGAGAACATCATGAAAAACTCCTACAAAAAAGAAATCAACTAGATCTTTTAATCAACAATGTGGAAAAAACAATAGCATTTGCAGAAGGGAGAATAAAAATGAGTGATAAGGAGAAATTTGAAGGTTTTAAGAAAAAGATGATTGATGAAAATGAGAAAAAGTATGGAAAAGAAATTAGAGAAAAGTACAGTGATGAAACCATTGATCAATCCAATGCTAAATTAATGAATATGTCAGAGGAACAATACAATGAAATGCAAAGAATAAATGCTCAATTTATGAAAACTTTAAAGGAAGCATTTGAAATTGGAGATCCTTCTAATGAGGTTGCCCAAGAAGCTGCCAAATTGCATCATAAATGGTTAAATTATACTTGGTCTAGCTACAGTAAGGAAGCCCATGCTGGTCTTGCTCAAATGTATATAGACGATGAAAGATTTACTGCTTATTATGATAAGGAGCAGCCAGGTATGGCAAAATTTTTACAGGATGCCATTTTTATCTATACAGGAATGGAAAAATAATAGATTTGTAGACAATCATAAGGATGAAAGTTCATAAAACTTTTGTCCTATTTTTTATTCTTATTTATTTAGGATGATTGACTTTGAAAAATGGAATCATAATAGGTAAAATATGATTGAAGGATAGAAGGAGGAATTACGATGAAATCATACCAAGATTTAGAAAAAATATTAGATAAAATAGATGGAAGGGGATATAAAGCTTATAAAGATATTCAAGGACAGTATAGATGGGACGATTATACGTTGTCGATCGATTATGTCCAAGGAGATCCCTTTGCTTCCCCATCAAGGATTCGAGTGATAGTACCAGGGGAGAAGGCAGGCTTTTCTGAAAACTTATATGATACTCCATACACACGCAGAGGAGTAGTGGATTTTTTAAGCAGAACTATGGCTCAAAGTATCCAAAAGTTTTATCATGGCGTAGGAGGGTCAGGGAAAAGTGGACTTCTTTCTATTGCACATTGTGGTCAGGAAATTTTAGAAAGAAATTTTGTGGTAATTGATAAAGAACATGTAGAGGCAAGATTAGAAGTGGGATTACCTGCTGCCGGGAGAAGGATTCTTAGTAGGAAAGCAAAAAAAATTTTCTTTGAAGCTCTTCCTAAAATTGTAGAAGCATCTTTGTTTTATCAAAATATTTTGAAAGGCGAGCTTCAAAAAACCGTTGACTTAGTAGAGGATCAGCATTTTATTCGTCAGGAGCTAAAAAAAAGAAATTTGGTGGCCTTTGTTGCCAATGGAAGTATATTGCCTAGGGAAAGCGGTGTGTCTCAACGTCCTATGAAAACAGGAACCATACCTTTTCAGAGTCCAAAGAAATATGAAGTAGAGTTACATCTTCCAAATCGTGGAATCATTCGAGGAATGGGCATTCCTCAGGGGGTAACCTTAATCGTAGGGGGAGGATTCCATGGAAAATCTACTTTGTTGGAGGCACTAGAGTTAGGGGTATATGATCATAGATTAGGAGATGGGCGGGAATATCTCATTACTCGAGAAAATGCAATAAAGATCAAGGCAGAAGACGGTAGAAATGTAGAGAAGGTCAATATTTCCCCCTTTATCAATAATCTTCCTATGGGACAGAATACCATAAGATTTTCCAGTGAAAATGCCAGTGGAAGTACCTCTCAAGCTGCAAATATTATGGAGGCCTTAGAGATAGGTACAGATTTACTTTTAATAGACGAAGATACCAGTGCTACGAATTTTATGATTCGAGATGGACGAATGCAGCAGCTTGTTCAAAAAGAAAAAGAACCGATTACTCCCTTTATTGATAAAGTAAGGGAATTGTATGAAGAGAAGGGAGTATCTACTATTTTAGTCATAGGAGGCTCTGGAGATTATTTTGAAGTAGCGGATCATGTGATTATGATGGATGAGTATGTTCCAAAGGATGTTACGAGAGAGGCAAAAGAAATTGCCATGAAAAACGAAAATCTAAGAGAAATAGAATCTATCTCTAGGAAAAGGGAAAATCCTCCTAGAGTTTTGTTAAAAGCTTCTTTTCCAAAGGGGAAAAAGGGAGTGAAAATAAAATCTAAGGGGTTAGAACATATTATTTATAATAAAATAGATATTGAACTTAGAGACTTAGAGCAACTCATTGATTCAAATCAAACCAATGCCCTTTGTTTTATTCTGCAGTACATCATGGAAAAGGTTGTAGATGACAAAAGAACATTGCCGGAGGTGGTGGATAAGGTTTATAAAGAGATCCAAAAAAATGGATTAGATATCCTATCTCCCTTTACAGGACACCCCGGCAATATGGCACTACCCAGAAAATATGAAATTGCTGGGACACTAAATAGATTTAGAGCGTTAAAAATAAAGTAATGTTGAATGAACCTTGATGGAAAGTATTGCAAAATCTATAAATCTAGCTCATAATTAAACTTATAGAGATTTAAAGATACATAGTGAAGATAGGGGGCGTACCTATGAAATTATTGCATTTCAAAAGAGAGAACCAAATAAGGTTAGGGATAAAGACTGAGAAGGGGATTCTTGATATTCAAAGTGCCGGACAACAGTTCAATGTGGAAGTACCTGGCACTGTAGATGAGTTAATACAAAAAAGTCAATTGTCTACCATTAAAAAAATAGTAGAAAGCGCAAGTCAAGATGGATTTTCCTCCCTTTATTTGCAAGAAAAGGACATTACATTTGAATCGGCTGTTTTAAATCCACAAAAGATTCTTTGTATAGGATTAAACTATATGAATCATATTGAAGAGACCAAGGACAATGTGCCTAAAACTCCTGTTTTATTTAGCAAATTTAACAATGCCCTAGCAGCCCATGGGGAAAAAATTACTTTTCCAAAGATATCAAAAGAAGTAGATTATGAAGCGGAATTAGTAATTGTCATAGGAAAGGAAGCAAAGAATGTAGAAGAAAAGGATGCCCTTTCCTATGTATTTGGATATACTGTAGGAAATGATTTTTCCGCAAGAGATCTTCAATTTTTAACAGGTCAATGGCTCATTGGAAAGACCTTAGATGGTTTTGCACCTGTTGGCCCTTATGTTATCACAGCAGAGGAAATAGATCCAAATGATTTGAAGATTCAAAGTAAGGTCAACGGGGAAATAAGACAGGACTCTAATACAAAGTATATGATATTCAACTGTGCAACCATTATTAGTTATATTTCAAAGCATATGACCTTAAAGCCTGGGGACATTATTTTTACAGGGACACCGGAAGGGGTTACCTTAGGACATACGAAAGAAGGAAAGAAATATCTAAAACCAAGAGATGAAATTGAAGTTACCATAGAAAATATTGGAACTCTAAAGAATAATTTGATATAATTATGATATAGGAAAATATTGGGGAGCTGGTGCATACTGGCTGAGAGGAAGTGAATTGCAGCTTTGACCCTTATACCTGATTTGGATAATGCCAACGTAGGAAATCTTCAATTATTGTATGGATGATTGTATAGATGGAAGGGATATGCCAAATAGGTATATTCCATATTTTATTTTAAGGAGGAATTTTTAATGTATGAAAAGATGATAAAAAATCTTCGGGAAAAGACGCCCTTAATTCATTGTATTACTAATTATGTTACAGTAAATGACTGTGCCAATATTGCATTAGCCTGTGGGGGATCTCCTATTATGGCGGATGAGGTAGAGGAGGTGGAGGATATTACCACATTAAGTAGTGCCCTTGTTATCAATATAGGAACTTTGAATGAAAGAACGATACAATCCATGATAAAAGCTGGGAAAAAGGCCAATGAGCTTTCCCATCCAGTTATTTTAGACCCCGTTGGAGCAGGTGCTTCAAAATTCAGAACGAGGACTGCCTTTCAATTACTAAAAGAAGTAAAATTTTCAGTTATTCGGGGAAATGTCTCAGAGATTAAGACCCTATCCCAAGGAAAGGGCACTACAAAAGGGGTAGATGCAGATGAGAAGGATGTTATAGAAAATAATTTAGATCACAATATTTCCTTAGCAAAGGATTTAAGTAAACAAACTGGTGCTGTGGTAGCTATTACTGGTGCTATTGATGTAGTAACGAATGGGAGAAAGAGCTATATTGTGAAAAACGGGCATCCCCTTATGGCAAAGATCACAGGATCAGGCTGTATGTTATCTACGGTGATTGGTTGTTATTGTGGCGCCAATAGAGATAATGTTTTAGAAGCAACCACAACTGCTGTTGGGACAATGGGATTATGTGGAGAACTAGCCTATGAAGAACTACAAAAAGTAGGAAGGGGTACTTCTACCTATCGAACATTTATCATTGATTGTATGAGTAAAATAGATGAAAATATTCTTAAGGAGGAATTAAAAATTGAAAGTAGATAAAGAATCTATGCTTTTATATGTAATCACCGATAGAACCTGGTTAGGAAATCATTCTTTAAAGGATCAAGTGGAACAGATCATCAAGGCAGGAGCTACCTTTGTACAACTAAGGGAAAAAAATATCTCCTATAAAGAATTTGTACAACTAGCCAGAGAAATAAAGGAAGTCACTGATTTATATAAAATTCCCTATGTAATCAATGACAATATAGAAGTAGCCCAAGCGGTGGATGCCGATGGGGTTCATATAGGACAAGGGGATATGAATGCGAGAAAAGCTCGAAAAATATTAGGGGAAGATAAAATGATTGGGGTCTCTGCCCAAAGTGTGTCTCAAGCCATTGAAGCCCAGCAAGCTGGAGCTGATTATATTGGTGCTGGAGCAATTTTTTCTACCTCTACTAAAAAAGATGCAGAAAATATTTCCCTTGAAATCCTAAAGAAGATTTGTCAGAGTGTTTCCATACCAGTTGTAGCCATAGGAGGAATCAACGAAACCAATGTAATGAAACTAAAGGGCAGTGGAGTAAGTGGGATTTCCGTTATCTCTGCTATTTTCTCCAAGCCAGATATTTCTACTGCTACAAAAAATTTAAGGGCATTATCAGAGCAGATGGTGGATTATGGGGTATAAGGCAGTTATTTTTGATCTCGATGGAACCTTAATTGACTCTATGACTGTTTGGGAAGACATAGGAAAAAGATTTTTGGCAGAATGTAAGGTCACACCCCCTGAAAATTTGAATCAAGTAATAAAAACCATGAGTTTTGAGCAATCTGCCCAATATTTTATAGATACCTTTGGTTTAAAATTTACAAGGGAGGAAATTTTGTCTCGATTCCATGAGATGGTAGAGGATCAATATAGGAATTTTATTGAATTAAAACCCTATGTGAAGAAATTCCTTAATCGCTTAAAAAGAAAAGGTATAGAAATGTGTATTGCAACTGCTACCGATAGAATCCTTACCGAGCAAGTGCTTAATAGACTAGGGATTCTTTCTTATTTTGCATTTATTATTACAGTAGGAGAGATTGGACAAGGAAAGGACAATCCTAAAATCTATCTAAAGGCCGCTGAAAAATTAGGAAATTTACCTAAAGATATTGTTGTTTTTGAGGATGCACTGTACCCAGTAAAGATAGCTAAAAATGCAGGATTTCATGTGGTGGGAGTGTATGATCCTTCGGCAAAAGAAGACTTTGAAGAAATCAAACAAATAAGCGATTATGCTATATACTCTTTTCAAGAGGTAGAAAAGTGGTTTTAAAAGGAATTTTTAAATTATTTTCTAAACTTTTATTTGATTTTTGAATGATATATGTTAAAATAAAAGAAAAATGAAAAAGAATTTATAAGAAAAGGTGATTGATTTTTATGGTATTTTATCCTGTCTCTTATACACATCTCCGAGCCCACGAGACAGGCAGAAATCT
>USMD01000014.1 GCA_900555725.1 uncultured Garciella sp.
GATTTCTGCCTGTCTCGTGGGCTCGGAGATGTGTATAAGAGACAGATATAAAGATAAGTACTATAGAGCATGGGATCTCCTAAAGTAATAAAGGCTACATTTTTTTCTTCCATCAATTTTTCATAAATGATTTTGGTATTTCTTTCCCACCCTTCCTTTAGTTTTCCCTCTTTATAAACCATTGGAAAAGTTAAGTTCAACAACTCTATATCCTGATTTACATAGTCTTTTACAATTTCTAGAGCCACACTTCCTTTATCCTTCTTTCCCTCCGGACATATAAGTACATCTACGGATTGAATCGTTTCTACCGCCTTTAAAGTAAGTAGTTTTGGATCCCCTGGACCCACTCCAATTCCATAAAATATGCCTGCCATCGAATCATTCCTTTCTTGCTGAAATTATGTAAATAGGATTTTGTCCCTTCATCATGGTAATATTATTTATTTTTTTCCCTTTGGATACTGAAATTTGGATCACTTCTATGTTCTGATAATCTCTAGATTGAAATTCTATCATGGATTGATAAAGATGTTCTATGGTGATAAAGTTCATCACCACCCTCCCCTTAGAAGTCAATCCCTCCTCCATCCAATCAAAGATGCCTTTCATATTTCCATGGGTTCCTCCTACAAATATCTTATCTATCATAGGTAACTCTCTTAAAGCATCTGGGGCCTTTCCACGGACGACCTTTACATTTTCTACGCCGAAGAGTTTTTGATTTTGATAAATTAATTGCACTGCTTCTAAATTTTGTTCTACTGCAAAAACTTTACCTTCTTTGACTTTCAGTGCTGCTTCTATGGTCATAGAGCCCGTTCCTGCTCCAATATCTAAAACTACATCAGTAGTATGTAATCTTAACTTAGATAGAGATACAATTCGAATTTCTTCCTTGGTCATAGGTACCTTTCCTCTGATGAATCGCTCATCTGGAATCCCTCCTGTCTCGTAATCCCATTGTTTGTTTTCATTCATCTAGGATCACCACCACACTCATTTGATACCCCTCCTTTTGGGCCATTTTCTCTAGGCTACCGGGTAAAATAATTTCCTCCTGATAAGATAGATTTTCTCCTACATACATTTTTCGATTTGTAATTCCTGCCCTAAGAAGTTCTCTAGCAATGTTTTGAGGGCTCCATTTCTGATCGGTTAAAAGTCCTACCTTAGGATACTCTTTCACGATTTTAACAATATCCAAATCTCGACCATGGACGCTGGAAAGGTAGGCATCTTCCCAAGTTTGTCCTATTTTTGCAAACATATATTGCATAGAGCTAATTCCAGGAAAGACCTCCAGGGCTTCTGATGGAAAATGCTCTTTTAAAAATTTTAACATACTATAAAAGCCCGTATCCCCTGATACTAATATAGCCACTGTCTTCTCTTTTGCATTTTCTTTTATCCTATTCAGGATTTTGTGCAAATCTCCCCCGAGATAGTAAACTTCCTGTTCCTGTAACTTTATGGATCTTAAGATTCTTTTTCCCCCCATCACCACTTGGGAATTTTCTATCTCCCTCAGCACCCTTGGAGTGATATAGTCTGGGTGTCCTGGTCCCATGCCTAATATCTTAATTTTTTTCAATTTTAAATCCCTCCAATAATTCTTCTGCATCCTTACATTGTCCTAGAAAACCATATTTTTGAGAAAATAAAATGGTTCCTAATTGAATAGGGGATCTTAATCTCCTACGGCATCGATCACTTACCTTTTTAGCAATAAGATCAAAAAGCTCTTTTTCCTTCTCCCATCCTTTGATATATTCTATGGATTCTTCGGTGGTAATAGAGCCCATAATCTTTTGAATTAAAGAATGAGGAGCTTCTAATAAAGCGGCATAGGCTGCTAAGGTTTCCATACGAGCATCGGCCATACGACTATAGGTATGAAAAATCCCTGCTGCTACTTTAATCATTTTTCCTATATGTCCAACCCACAGGATTTGCTCTATCTGGTATTCCTCTGCTTTATCTAGCATAAAACCGATAAAATTACTGGTTTTTACAAGGTACTTGCTATCAAGTCCTATAGATTTAGAAAAATCCCTACCATAATTTCCTGGAGATAGAATTAGTTTTTTGATCCCCTCTGCCCTTTTTACTGAAATTTCAATAGCCAAGGAATCCTTAAAAGCTTCCTCAGACATAGGCTCTATAATTCCTGTGGTTCCTAAGATAGAGATTCCACCTTGGATCCCTAGTTGAGAATTAAAGGTTTTTTTAGCAACCTCTATCCCCTTAGGACAAAAGATAGTGACTTTTACTCCTAAATTTTCAGGAATTTCTTCCCTTACTGCCTGTTGAATCGTTTTTCTAGGAGTAGGATTAATGGCGTAATTTCCTGGCTCTATGGCAAGTCCCCTTTTAGTTACCCTGCCGATGCCTTTCCCTCCCGTTAACTCTATTTCCTGTTTCTCTGTTTTCTCTACTTTGGCAAATATTTTGATTCCATCAGTACTATCCGGATCGTCTCCACTATCCTTTCTAATAGAACACTGGGCAAAGTTCTCGGTAAAGATTATATCCTCCAGTTTTAAATCCAAATCCCAGCCCTTTAGGGTGCGGATACGAACAACTTCTACTTTTTGTTGAGAAACCAGCATTCTGGCAGCGCCCTTAGCCGCTGCTGTAGCACAGGAGCCTGTGGTATAGCCGTATCGCATATTTTTCCCATCTTTGTAAATATATTTTTCCATAGGAATCATCCTTTTTGAAATCGCAGTTTTTTATTGATTCATTGCTTTCTATATTTTCAAATCATAGATATCTTCACTACACTACTCTGTGAAATATCTATGCCTTAAAAGGATTAAGAAAGACGATATTTCATCCTTTTTAAATACACTTTTCCAAGGCATTGATAATGGCCACTGCTACAGTACTCCCCCCTTTTCTTCCGGAGGTCAGAATATAGGGAATGTCATATTTTTTCAGCTCTTCTTTAGATTCTGCTGCTCCTACAAAACCCACCGGTACCCCTATGATAAGATTTGGCTTTGGATACCCTTCTTTTACCTTTTCCAAAAGAGTATATAATGCTGTAGGGGCATTGCCAATAGCAAAGATTTTGATGGTTTTATTGTCTAATGCTTTTTCCATGGCTACTATAGACCGGGTTACTCCCCTTTTTTTTGCTTCAAGTTTCACATTCTCATTATGAACAAAGTTATATAAATGTCCCCCAAACCTGTTAAAGGCTTTTTTATTTATCCCTGCTACAATCATACTGGTATCACAATAAATACTAGAACCAGATTTTAATGCTTTAAGTCCTTCTTCTATAGCATTAGGACTAAACTCTAATAATTTACTATATTCAAAATCTGCGGTAGTATGAATTACTCTCTTTACAATAGCCTCTACTCGACTATCTGAAAAATCTATTCCTAACTCTGAGGTAATGATTTCAAAACTTCTTGCTTCTATCCCTTGGGGATCATTCCTATACGTCATATTTATTCCTCCATATCTATAATCTCTGCGCCGCCCTTAACTGTCGAGTATTCCTTGATCCTTATATAGTCTTTGCAAAAGTTCTTTTCTTTGAGTTCGCCTAAAAAAGCCTCTTTATCAAAATATTTCTCATGAAATAAAACTCCTACAACAGAACCACTATGAGCAATATTAATTCCATAGGCTCCAAGATTTAGTGCCCTCGGGATGATTTTTTCTAATCCTGGTTTTTTTAAAATCTTTTCGTTGGCTAAAGCACTCAAAATTGCTCCTTGGCCAATCTCTCTTAAATCTTCCTTCTCAATCCCTATTTCAATCCTTTGAATTGCTTGATTCATTTGAGAAGCATTTTCCTCTAGAATCGATTTTCGATCTATTTTATGAAATTCCAGGGTATCGATCACTTGCCTACCTTCTAAAACAAGAACTTTACAATTTAGCTGTTTCTGATAATTCTTTTTATATTGTCCCTTTATATGGTCAAAAAGGGTAAGTTGGGGAAAAAGTATGCTATCGGTAGGCTCTATTTCTAAACAGAGCTCTGCCATCTCTTCAGGACTGATTTCCTTTTCTAAATACTTTGTAGCAGCCAATAGAGTAGCTCCTAAATCTGCTGTACTACTAGCCATCCCTTTTCCCTTAGGAATCTCTGATTGAATTTCTATTCTTAATTTCTCAGCCAATGTCGGGTCTTCTCCAAAATAATCTAAAACCTTCTCTAAAGCTAGGTAAGCCTTTGGATAATAAGCTTTATTATTTTGATGCCCCTCTTCAATCTTTACATAGGAGTAACAATTGATGGGATAGGAAATCAGTTTTTCCCCTTCCAATAGGATTCCTTGTATTAATTCTCCACAGGAGCCAGGGCATCTAGCTAAAATTTTCTTCTTTTTTAAAATCATTTTCCTATCGGATCCTTTCTTATAAACATCTTTACCCTAAGACTGTTCATTATCAGACATAAACAGAGTTTTTGGCTTAAGAGTCTTATGGCAGGTAGTCGTCAGATAAATTCGTGACTTTTATTTTTTCACTACTTTTCATATCTATCCTAACGCCTAACTCTACACTTTCAGCTAAACTTTTTATTATGATAATTCTTACAAAGCTTAAGGAAATTCTTGAGAAACTCTGTATTGCTATAAAAGTGAATATGGGGGTATCCTGCCAGTACATTTTTTCTCTTTAATCCGCATTTCCATGTCTTTACAGCTTCTTCTCCTCTTTTCTTTCTAACTTCATAGTAATACTTTAAAAGTCCATTTTCTACAATCTTAGAATGATGAAATTCATGACCCTTGGTTTTGATATGATCTTTGGTTTTTATTTCTACATAGCCAAACCGCTGAAGTCTTTTAGTCATCATCGATTGGGTAGGAAAAAATCCCACCATATCATAATTTTTCCCTTCTAGATCCTGAATTCCCTGGGTTAAATACATCAGTCCTCCACATTCCCCATAGGCAGGAAGTCCTAAATCTAGAGCTTGATATAAACTTTTCCTAAAGATTTGATTTTGTTGAAGTTCATTGGCAAACACCTCTGGAAATCCTCCCCCTAAGTAAAGACCATCCAAGTTTTTAGGTAGTGTACTATCCTCTAAAGGGCTAATCCATTTTATTTCAATTCCCATATCCATAAGTAAATCGATATTGTCCTGATAATAAAAATGAAAGGCTTTATCCTTTAGGATTCCTAAGGTAAGTCCTTGACCATAATCTAAACAGGAAGCCCTATAATCCTTTTGAAATTTCACGGGTTTTACCTGTTTTGATCGTTGAAGAATCTTCTCTAAATCCAAATACTTTTCTATGTAATCGGCTAATAAATCTACCTTTTCTTTAAAGTTTTCTACCTCTTCCACAGGAATAAGCCCTAAATGTCTACTATTTAAGGATAGATTTAAATCCTTTGGTAAATACCCTAAACATTTGATGTTAGTATCCCTTTCTATGGCTTCTTTTAATAGGGCATAATGGGACTGTCCAGATACTCTATTGATAATAATTCCTTGAATATTTACTTCTAGATCGTACAGTTTATATCCTAATACCATAGCGGCAGCACTACTGGACATAGCTGATCCATCTATAACCAAAATTACAGGGGTTTTTAGGATTTTGGAAATATGGGCACTACTTCCTAGGGCCTGTCTTTCTACTCCGATTCCATCATAAAGTCCCATAACCCCTTCTATAATTCCAATGTCTTTGCCCTGCATATTTTTATAGAATAAAAAACGAAGCACATCCTCTTCTAACATCCAGCTATCTAGATTATAAGAGGGATTTCCTGTTACCAGTCTATGAAACCCTGGATCGATATAATCTGGTCCTACCTTAAAGGGTTGTACCTCTAGTCCCCTTCTTTTAAAGGCTGCCATCAGTCCAAGAGATAATGTGGTTTTTCCAATGCCACTGGATGTGGCGGCAATCATAATTCGATTCATACTTTTCCCTCGTTTGTATGCTTTTATTGTCTCTATAAACATAGATATCTTCACTGTGCTACTTAAACAGATGCCCTCTTTTTTATCACTCGACCCCATTCCACTCCCTTATACACTCCATGAACTTTTGATTCTTTTCATGGGTCTTTACAGCAATTCTAAAGTAATCCTCCCCTAGGGTTTGAAAATCTTCACAGGTTCTTACATAAATTTTATTCTCTAAAAGATATTGAAAAAGTTTTCGGGGATTTCCCTTCTCCAAATGAAATAATATAAAGTTTGCACTGGGTTCAAATACCTTAAGAACTGATATTTTCCCTAAGTTTTCATATAAAAACTTTCTTTCTAAAGCAATCCATTCTAAAGTTTCTTGGATAAATTTTTGATCCTTTAGAATATAGGGAAGAATCTCTAGGGCGATATTATTCATACTCCAGGGTTCTTTGTACTGCTGTAACTTTTCTATTAGGCCTTCATTTCCTAATCCATATCCTAGTCGAATGCCTGGAAGACTATAAAACTTGGTCATGGATCTTAATAGAAATAAATGGTATTTGTCTATCTCCTTTTCAAAGCTTTCCTTTCCAGTAAAATCTAGAAAGGATTCATCAATCATGGTCCATCCCTCTATCTCATCTATTGCTTCTAAAACAGGAGTAAACTCCTTTGGAGAAATATAATCTCCTGTAGGATTATTGGGGTTACATAATACAACAACTCCTGGTTTTTCCCTGCGGATTGTATTTATAATGGCATCATAATCTAGGTACATCTTTTCCCTATGCATTCTAGAAATCTCTATAATTTTGGTATCGTTTATTTGAAAGGCCCGCCGGTATTCATTAAAAGTTGGTCCTAAAATCAAAACCTTTTTAGGTTGTAAGGCCCTAGCAAAAAGATAAATCAACTCTATAGCCCCATTTCCCAATAAAATCTGATTCTCCTTTAAGCCCATATGAACAGCTAATGCTCTTATGGAGCTGCTTCCCTTAATTTCAGGATACCTTTGAACATTTTCAATAGACTCTTTCATTTTTTCTTTGATGTATGGAGAAGGACCTAGGGGATTGATATTGACACTAAAATCTATGACCTCTTTGTAATCCTCTCCATAATAACCACCATGTTTATTCAAAATTCTTCCTCCTATCTTAAATAAAACTCAATATACCCATAGAAATAATTAATACTAAAATTTGAGATCCATACATAATGCGAATAGTGGATAGGATATCTTGGGGATTGAAGGGGCGCAATCTATCTCCAATAGTAGGCTTTTCTAGTTTTTGTCCAAAATAGATATTACTGCCTCCCAGCTGAATTCCAAGAAGTCCTGCTACGGCTGATTCGGGATATCCACAATTGGGGCTTTTATGATTGCGCCGATCCCGCTTTAAAGTCCTGAAACCGTTTTTCCCATCATATCCTAGAATTACTCCGGCCAAAATCATAAAAATACTACCTATTCTAGCGGGAATATAATTTAAAATATCATCTAATTTTGCTGATGCATATCCAATCTCTCTATAGGGTTCTTGTATGTATCCTACCATAGAATCCAAGGTGTTTACTGTTTTATAAAAAAACATAAACTCTACAGGGTAGCCCAATAAAAACCCTATCATTCCATAAAACATAGGAGCTAACACCCCGTCTATAGTATTCTCCGCTACTGTTTCAATAGTGGCCCTGGTGATCTCCTCCAAACCAAGATTACTGGTATCCCTTCCTACCAAATAAGATATTTTCACCCTAGCTTCTTCCACATTACCTGTCTGTAACTCTCTATATACCTTTTTTGCCTCTAAATGAAGGCACTTGGCTGCCAATTGAACATAAATAAAATAGAAAGTAAAAAGGCTTTCTAGGATCGGATGTATTGTCCCTGCTAATTCTAAGATAGTATGGGCAATAAAAATTACAGTAACTAAGGAGGAAAGCACTAATACAAATCCTCCAAGTCTTAAATTTTTCATGGTTTTCCGGATCTGTTTTTCATAAAAACCTATCATTTTTCCAATATAGACAATTGGATGGGGCCAACCTATAGGATCCCCTAATATATAATCTAAAACCACTGCCAATAAAAATATTTCCATTTATAACCCCAAGATTCCTTTTATTTTCTCTAAATCAATGTGCTTAGACACCAAACTTGCTAATTTTTCATATTCCTTTTCCTTTTGCTCTCTATAATCTACAATCTCTACTGCTGCATCTAAACCCTTTTCCCTTCTGATACGGTTTAATAATTTTCTCCGAAATGTATCATTTTCAAAAATTCCGTGAAGATAAGTGCCTAAAATCTTACCACAGGGACTCATGGCTCCATCTAAACTGCCATTTTCCAGTTGAATTGGGGGAACATCTTCTCCCATAAGCTGAGTTTTTCCCATATGGATTTCATATCCCCATAGTTCAGCATCTTGAAGGTCTTCAAGAAGTCCAGTATTCCCAATCACCCTCCCCTTAGTTTGATGGGTAGATTTTTCCTCAGCCATGATGGTTTTGATATTTAAAAGCCCTAAGCCATTGATTTCATTATAGGAAGATTCCACACGACTGGGATCTACAATTTCCCTTCCTAATATTTGATATCCTCCGCAAATTCCTAAAATATAAGCTCCAGATTTATATTTTCTGTATATATCTCGGTGAATTTCTTTTTCATAAATAAATCTCATATCTTTAATCGTACTTTTGGTTCCGGGAATAATCAGTAAATCAATGTCTTCCATCTGCCCCTTAGAAGTAATATAGGAAATACTTACATCTTCTTCTAACTCTAGAGGAGTAAAATCGCTGAAATTAGAAATATGGGGAAGTTTTACAATTCCAATATTTACTCCTGTCCCCTTTTTCCCTTCAAATCGATGGGTAAGGCTATCTTCATCATCGATATTTAAATCTATGTAGGGAACGATCCCTAAACAGGGAATGCCTATTTTTTCTTCTAACATCTCAATACCAGGAGTTAGAAGATTTTCGTCTCCCCGGAATTTATTAATAATAAATCCCTTAATCCTCCTTCGATCCTCCAGTCCTAAAAGCATTACGCTTCCATATAGAGATGCAAACACACCACCTTTATCAATATCCCCTACTAAAATAACAGGGGCATCAATCATCTCTGCAAATCCCATATTGACAATATCTTTATCCCTAAGATTAATTTCTGCACATCCTCCGGCTCCTTCAATGAAAATTAATTCATATCGTGAGGATAGTCTCTTATATGCATCCAGTACAATATTCTTTAAAAAATCCTTTTCTAAATAATAATCTGAGGCGGTCAAGTTCTTGTAAACTTCTCCATTTAAAATAATTTGACTACCTATATTGGTGGTAGGCTTCATTAAAATGGGATTCATATCTACAGAAGGTTCTATTCCCGCAGCCTCAGCTTGTACCACCTGTGCCCGTCCCATTTCTTTACCATCTTTGGTCACAAAGGAATTCAATGCCATATTTTGAGCCTTAAAGGGCGCTACTTTATATCCTTCTTTATAAAAGATTCTACAAAGTGCAGCGGTTAATGTGCTTTTCCCTATGGAGGATCCCGTTCCTAAAAACATTACTTTCTTTTCCATAAAATCACTTCCTCTTTTTCTACAACTAGATTCATGTAAGCTATGTGTTAAGATGTAAATCTGCCTTCAACTCATATAAAAAGCCAAAACAAAAAACGCATATGAAAATATGCGTTTTATAATAAATAATCATTTTTTATCTACTATCACTACATACTTCCAGCCGAAGCACTAGTTCCAAGTCTAAGATAGGTCTCCTGGCTTGTAGATCATCTTACTCTCTTTTCCCTTCCCAGTGAAATAACTAGTGGGCTAATAAAAGATTTCATCCCTACTTACAGTAGCGGTGGCTGCAGAGGATTTTCACCTCTTTCCCTTTCCTAAGAAAATACCTTAAACTTCTTATTATTCAATTTTATCATCTTAATCTATTGTGGCATAATTACATTTTATTGTCAAATAAATAATGAATTTTTCTTAAAATTCTTTGAAATTTTTGCTTGAGGAAATTGCACAAGCGAAGTTTTTCTCAAACACGAGTTTGTGCTACTCCATATACTTATTCATACTATGCGGTTTTTCTTTTCGGACTTACCTTTTTATCTTTTGCTATTATAAAATAGGGAATAGCTGTAAATACAATTCCCCCTACCATATTTCCTAAGGTTACAACAATAAGATTATAAAAATATCCTCCCATGGAAATTGCTTCTTCAAAAGGTGCCAATACTCCAATGGTTAAAATTGACATATTTGCAACACTATGTTCAAATCCCACAGTGAAAAATGCAAATATACACCAAAGGATCATGATAAGTTTACCGCTTTCTGACTTGCATCGAAAAGTAGACCATATGGCTAAACATACTAATATATTGCATAAAAGTCCTCTTAAAAATAAAGGAATAGGCTCTATACTCATTTTAGTAGCAGCAGATTGGGCTATAAATTCCCCAATTGCACCGGTAGGAATTCCTGTTCCCCAAAAAAGTACAGCAAGCAAGATAGATCCAACCCAATTGCCAATATAGCAAACTCCCCAAAGTTTCATAGTCTCTCCCCATGAGACACTACCCTTTAATGCCCCTGCTGTCATAACAAGGTTATTTCCTGTAAATAACTCCGCCCCTGCCATTACCACAAGACTAAGGGCGACCCCAAAGGATAATCCCATGACTATCTTGGAATAAGGCTCTCCGTTTAACATTCCTCCTATAGAAAAGGCAAGGGTAACACCAAATCCTATAAAAAGCCCTGCCAAAATAGCTGATAAAAAATACCCTAGGAAATTTTCCTTTAGAAAAGATACCTTATTTTTTGCTGCATTCGCCACTGCTATAAACTCCTGTTGATACATTTCATTTCCCCCTTTCATCTATTAAAAATTAGGTCATTAAAGTAACATCAAATTTTTTGCTATTTTTACAAAAAGATCTGTCGGTGCAGAACGAGATACAATCATGGGAATATAGAATATATATAACTATCCTATTACATTCTAGATATAGATGATTGTGCTTGAGAAAATCAATGATGTAATTCTTATTTATAATGAACTCCCTTCCAATAAATAGGAGTATAAACCTCTGCGATCTCTGGTAGCTGTACATCCTTAAGGACCCATTTTTTAAATTCTTCAAATCCTGTTCTATCTACAATATATCCAATATGTTCCTTTCCTCCGGGAGCACTGAAATCAATATAATGGGCTACATAGTCATAGGTATTTAAAATAATTTTTATAATACTTTCCTCATCTATCCATTTAATAAAGTCTTCTCCTAGGCGAGGATTTTTCTTTCCCGTTCTTCCCAGTAAAGTAAGTCTATAATATTTTTTATCACTACGGGTCCATGCACGGGTGGGACAATGAATGACACATTCTCCACATCCGATACATTTTTCATGATCTCTTTCTACTTTATAGTTTTCTGCTTTTAGTGCTCCTACGGACTTTTTGGTACAATATTCTACACAAGCCTCACAACTAACACATCGGTCTTTGTCATATCCCGGTAAAGTCATTCCCATAATCCCGAAATCATGCATTCTTACCTTTACACAATCATTGGGACATCCTGTTAGAGCAATTTTAAAATGTAGATCATTTGGAAAAATGGCTTTTTCTATTCTCTTTGCAAAGGCTGAAGTATCATAACAGCCATAAGGACATACTCTATTTCCCACACAGGCTGTTACATTTCGGGTTCCTGAGGCAGTGTATCCCTGTCCAGGTATCTTTTGATTAATCTCTAAGCCTTCAATAATCGGTTGAAGCAATTGATTTACCTTAGGCATATCTTCAAATTTAATTCCAGGTATTTCAAAACCTTGTCTTGTGGTGATATGAACAGTTCCATTTCCATAAGTATCTGCAATGTTTTGAATCATAGATAGATATTTGGCTTCTAGATGACCTCCTGGTATTCGAATACGGGATGCAGTAATTCCCCTTTCTTTTGTGATCCGAAAGGCATTTTTCTTTAATTTTTTAACATTTATATCCATTTTTATTCCCTCCTATCTAATCCAACAATTGACGACCCTTTGTATAGTTAAACACTGGACCATCTAAACAGATATACACATCGTCTACTTTACAATGTCCACATTTTCCAATTCCACAACACATCTTTCTCTCTTGGGAAATCCAAATATTTTCTTCCTTTATTCCTATATCTAATAGTCCAAGGGTAGTAAATTTCATCATTGCAGGGGGGCCAACAACAATGGCAACTGTCTCCTTTACATTTTTAAACTGAAGGTCTGGAATGTACTCAGTAACCATTCCGATATTATAAGAAGTTTCTTGTTCTGATTCATCTACTGTTAAAATGATATTTATATTTTTCTGCCATTTTTTTAAGTCTTCCAAAAACAAAACGTCCTTTGGACTTTTAAATCCAACAATAAGGGTCATCCCTTCTATTTCGTCCATATGATCATTAAAATAGTCTACAACTCCCTTTACTGGAGAAAGACCAGTTCCCCCAGCAATCACTACCATTTCTTTTCCCTTATAGTTCTCAAGATCAAAACCATTTCCATAGGGTCCCCTCAAAAAAAGTTTGTCCCCTACATAGTGTTCAAAAACTTCATTGGTTACTTTTCCTACGCGACGAATGGTAAAATCAATGGTCCCTTCTCCAATACCACTGACAGAGATTGGACATTCCCCTACTTTAGGTAAAGAGATTTCAAAGAACTGTCCCGGTTTTACTTCCCCTTGGTAGGCCATACGAAAGGTGTATTCAATGTCGGTATGTTTTATTACCTCCCTTATTTCTGATAGAAAAGGAATATATTCATTATTCATGATTAGAGACCTCCTTCATAGCATCCTCTAATTTATTAATACAATTAGAAAAAGAAATATACTGAGGACAAATATCCTCACAACGTCCGCAACCTACACACATATGATAGCCGTTTCGCTTTTTAAAATCATATATCTTATGCAATACCTTAAATCGCATTCTTTCTCCATTTTCCTTCCGATAGCTTCCACCACCGGCAATATCTGTAAAGCCATCCACCATACAGGAAGCCTGTACCCGATGACGTTCTCCCACTTTTCCATTATCCCTATAGAAAATATCTTGCATGGTAAAACAGGTGCAAGTAGGACATACAAAATTACATCTACCACAATTGATACAACGGGTATTATATTCCTTCCACATAGTTGATTTTGCCACATCAAGAGATAAATTTTCTGGAATATTTACCTTTGTTTTTGTTTCTTTTACATAGGAAGGCTCCACATGAACATCTTCAGCACTATAGGATGAAAATAACTTATCCCACAATGCATTGTGATTATCGATATAAATCTTATCTTCTTTTACCTCTATATAGGCGTCATAGTTGTCACTTCGGTTGGTTTTCATATCTACACAAAAACAATGATCAAAGGATTTACTACAACCTATCAGAATAAATTTCACATTGTCCCTTAGTCTCTTATAATAATAATCTTGATAGCCATTTTTTAGATACACTTCGTCTAGTCTTTTTACCGCATGTAGATCACAGCTTCTAAGGAAAATAACTCCACCTTTTTTCGGTGGATTGGATTCTTTTACCTCATCCTCTGTAAAGTAGAATAAGGTCTGAGATAAAGGCAAAAGAACCTCTTTAAAGGAATAATTGGACTTTTGGTCAAATACAATTTCTCCTATTTCCTTTATTTTCCCATATTGAATAATATCTGTCTCTGAAAAGGTTCCAGACCCTGGAAAAAGTTTTGGAGCATAGATCTCATTTTCCTTTGACCACTCTGCTAAAACCTGATTCATATCTTCTACTGATATACAATAACCCATAGTTACACCCCTTTTTAGAGCTATAGAGCCTCTTACTTTGTTGTTAATTTATCTACGATAAGTATATCGGAGCATAAAAAAAATCACTGTGATATTTGTCACAATGATTTAAAGTATTTTGCCAATTTCTCTCGATCTATAACAATTATTTTTCCCCTATCCATCACTACAAAATTCTTTTGTACTAAGACTTTCATATATCGGGATACCGTTTCCCGTCTTAGTCCCAGCATATCTGCCAAATAGGTAATGCTCAAATCCATATTGATATAGATCCCTTTTTTGCAGGCTATTCCATAATCCCCTGATAGCTTCCACAGCTTTGCTGCAATCCGCTTATCTGCCCGTATGGAGTTGGTTGTATTTTTAAGTTGTCGATATAATCTTCTTGTCTTTAAAGAAAGAGAATCTAAGATCCCCCTAGTTAGTTCAAAATCATTCTCCATGATTTTAAGGATTTCCTCCCTGGGGAAGGATAGGACCTGTGCATTTTCAAAAACTTCACAACTAATGGAGGCCGGTAATCCTTGGAGTACTACTTCGTTAATGATTTTTCCCTTTCCTAAAACAAAAATTACTTTCTTTTCTCCTTGAAAATTTATTTTATATAAACTTACTAAACCATGAACAACAATATACAAGGTAGACATTTTTTCCTTGTCCATAAACAAATGCTCTCCCTTAGGTATTTGATACAGCTTTCCATAATTGGATAAGAGATTTAAAGAAGAGGGAGAAATATTTTCAAAGGCTTCTACTATTTCTAAAGCTTCCCGTACATTTTGATACATGAAATCATCTCTTTATAGATTATTTTAATCTTAGAATATGTAATTTCCTCATCTATTAATATTTAAGAACATTTTAGTTAAAAAATTCTAATTTTGGATTTTTAGAAAAGATTCTAGAGTATTCTCTAATAGCATTGCAATAATCATTGGCCCTACTCCTCCTGGTACTGGGGTAATCATACTTACTTTTTCAAAAACTCCTTTATAATCAACATCTCCTGTTAATTTATCATTTACTCTAGCATTCCCAGCATCAATTACAACAGCTCCTTCTTTAACCATGCCTTCAGTAATAAATAAAGCTTCATCTATAGAAGATATTATAATGTCTGCTTGCTGAAGATATTTTGTTAAATCTTTTGTATGGGAATCACAGATAGTTACAATAGCATTTTCTTGCATTAATAGCATAGCCACTGGTTTCCCCACAATATTATTTCTACCAATCACAACAGCATTTTTGCCTTCAATAGGTATGCTATATTGTTTTAACAAGCGAATGATTCCCTTCGAAGTACAAGAAATAAAATTAGGCTTTTCTAAAAATAATTTTCCTAAGTTAATAGGATGGAAACCATCAACATCTTTTTTAGGATCTATATTTTCATTTACAATATTTTCATCAATATGTCTAGAAAGTGGTAATTGAACCAAGATACCATGAATTTTTTCATCCTGATTCAACTTATGAATCAACCCAAGTAGCTCTTCCTGGGTGATAATTTCTTTTAGACGATAAACCTCAGAATAAAAGCCTACTTCCTTACAAGCCTTTTCTTTAGAGCGTACATAAGAGTGGGAGGCTGGACCGTCTCCTACTAGTACTATAGCCAAACCTGGTACAATACGTTTTTGTTTTTTCAACTTCTGAACTTTTAAGGTAATTTCTTCTTTAATTTGCTTCGCCACAATTTTTCCATCTATGATCTTATTGGTCATCTAAATCCCTCATTTTCATTATTGTATTAAAGCAATCACAATTACACGAATTATTTGAAACAAGGCTAATATGTTAACCTTTTAAGCATTCTTTAAAACTTAAATATCATTCGATTTCAATACTTGAATATCATGATTAAATTTCTCTAATATTTTCGCATTCTTAATTAATGGCAGATTAGCTTCTATATTTTGTAAACAACCATCCACACCAACTTTTGCTAAATTTATTCCAATCTTTAAATCGGAAACTGCATTGATATTAGATTTCCCATCTAACATCCTTCCAATTTCTAATACTCTTTTGCATAGATAAGCATTATCTCTGGGAACAGAAGCTGCTGCAATCCCAGCATTTTCAATAGTTTTTCTTCTAACTTCCTTTTCATCATCATTAGATTTTGGAAGCTTATAGGCATTTATAATCATAGAATAGGCCTTAGCATCTTCCTTTACACCTTCTAATAATTTTTTATTAATTCTATCTAACTCTTCGGCTAACTCAAGATATTTCCTATCTTCTAGACCATAATCTTTATGGATAGATAATCTAGAAACCATTCCAATTAATCCTGCTGCCATTGCTCCAGAAAGGGCGGAAGCAGAACCACCTCCCACTGTTACATCTACTGAATTCAATATATTTTCTAATACATCAACATAATCCATTGAATCACCTCTGCTAATAAATTCTATTTGTGAACTTACCCCAGTACTTATCTGCAAGCTTACGCCACTACTTTTTTAAGTTCTTTCAACCCTTACAATATTTTTATTAATAGCAATTTTCGTGCCATAATATCAATGTTCAAAACCAAGCAATCCTGCGGCATTCTCTTTATCCTAATCTTATATTAAAGAAAAAAGTGCTTGAAAATCAAACACCTTTTTCCTAACAGAAAGTTTTCAATGTTTGAATTTCAAACAACATGTTTAAAATTCAAACAACCTTTATAACCTAACAATGATTTAATCCTGCTTTATATTGAATTTTCTCATTCTATAAATTAAACTCTGCCTTGTTATGCCTAGGCTTTTAGCAGACTTTGTTACATTCCACTTATTTGCATCTAAAGCCTGCAAAATTAACTTTTTCTCCATATCATTTAATTTTTCCTGTAATGTTTTACAAAAAATAAAATCATTATTATATTGATTACTGGTTTGCATTGCATCTAGGATATAGTTGGGGATATTACTTACTCTTAAGTAATGATCATCATCATTAGTTTTAACCATTATATTTTCAACAAAATGTTCTAGTTCCCTAATATTCCCAGGCCAAGTATATCTTTTCATCATTTCTTTTAATTCATCAGTAATCTCCGTAATATTTTTATTCATTGTTAAATTATTCTTTGATATAAAATAGTCAGCTAATTCGAATATATCATGACCTCTATCTTTAAGAGGGGGAATATATAAAGTATACCCTGCTATTCTATAAAACAAATCTTTCCTTAACTTCCCTTTTTCTATTAATATAAGTGGATCTTCATTCATTGCACTAATCACTCTACATTGTATTGGATAAACATTTTTTCCTCCAACCCTTCTAACAGATTTCTCCTGCAATACCCTTAATAATTTCGTCTGCATACTTACTGGCATGGAGTTAAGTTCATCTAAGAATAAAGTTCCATCTTTTGCTTCTTCAAATAGCCCGGTTGAATCAACTGCTCCTGTATAAGCCCCCTTTACTGTCCCAAACAAAATACTTTCCAGTAAGTTTTCAGGAATTGCAGAACAATTGATTCCTATAAAGGGTTTTGGTTTTCTTTTTCCATAATTATGTATACTCTGAGCAAATACTTCTTTTCCTGTTCCAGTGTCCCCTACGATTAAAACATTATTGTCAAGCCATGATATGGTTTGAGATTCTTTGATTAATTTTTTCATGATTTCACTAGAGCCTATAATATCTGAAAAATAAAATCTCGTTCCATTTAAAGTCTTTTTATCTTTAGAAGATCCTTTAAATTGCCTTTTTAATTCAATAATCTCTGCTAGTAAAGACTGAAGTTTTGTTTCATTTTTACTAATGGAATATACCCCTATAATATCTTCATCTTGCTCAATGGGAAATGTACTATATGATTTATATACAGGTTCCCCTTTATTATACGCATGGGCTTTATATTTATTAAGAATAGGTACACCGCTATAAAACACCTGCATATGCTCTGATGCATTGAAATCGTGATATTCGTAAGCATCCCATATATATTTTCCAATCATATCTTTAGAATTTTTCTTTTCTAGTTCCTCCATAGCATGATTGTATATTACTACTTTACCTTGTTTATCCGTTAGTAAGATTCCATCATTTAGATTTTCAATTACTTTCTCTAAACAAAAAGCCCTAGTTGCATAATTATTATAATTTCCTATTAGATCCAATATTAAAATTAGCTCTTTTTGATTCTCTAACAATACTTTGGTTAAATTAAATCTTTCCGTCCCAACTTTTATTTTTAAATGATGATTTACTAATATGTCTTCTACTTCAATATTAAAAATAGATTGTATATTTTCATTAGAACCTATTTTAGATTTTATTAAGCTCTCTATTTTTTTACTATTGTACAATATCTGACCTGATTGATTGATTATCATAACGTATGGTTTGAATTTTGTGACTACTTCTCCAATGAACTTCACATTCATTTTTTTCACCCCACAGAAAAATTAATATTTTTCATATTTTTGATATTCAAACTTTCAGATTAAAACCTTTTTAAAAAATAGTAAAAATATTTCTAAATTTTGTATTAAATAAATTCTATCTCGAGGATTGCAATATTAAACGATTGCCAATAGGATTATAATATAAAATAAAAAAACCCTAAACCTTTAAGATTAGATTTAGAGTCATATCATCATAAATGGTTGCGGGGACAGGATTTGAACCTGCGACCTCCGGGTTATGAGCCCGACGAGCTACCTGCTGCTCCACCCCGCGATGTTAATATATATTATAGCATCCTTTCATTTTCTTGTCAAATGTTTGACCGCTGAAATTTTTAATATATTGATTTTTTTTACGATAAAGGTAAAATAATAATAATACTATTTTGATCCTGAAGACAAATAGAGCACATGAAAGACTTTACAATAGAAGGTGATATTTTGTTTACAAAATTTTTAATAAAACGTTTTATTCCTAATTGGCAAGATATAACCAACGAAAGGGTAAGAAAAAGCTATGGTTATTTAGGGGGAATTATAGGACTTATTGCCAATATCATTTTGTTTTTGATAAAAGTTATTTTAGGATACCTAATGAATAGTATCTCTTTAATGGCCGATGGATTAAATAACTTATCTGATGTTGGTTCTAGCGGAGTTAGCCTTTTAGGCTTTAAATTATCTAGTAAACCAGCAGATAAGGAACATCCTTTTGGTCATGGGAGAACGGAATATATTTCTGCTCTTATTATTTCTTTCATTATATTATTATTAGGTTTTGAACTGATCCAAAGCTCCATTGGTCGTATTTTAAAACCTAGCCAAATAGCTTTTCATTGGGTCAGTATTATTATTTTGTTGATTGCTATAGTCTTAAAACTGTGGATGGGATTATTTAATAGAACACTGGGAAAAATGATCAATTCCAAATCCTTAGCTGCTACAGCTGTAGATAGTTTAAGTGATGTATTTTCTACCTCTATTGTCCTTGTGTCTATTTTATTATCTCCCTTTATCTCTATTCCTATTGACGCTTATATGGGAATAGTGGTAGCCATTGTCATTTTCTATAATGGTTTTTCCCTGGCAAAGGATACCCTAAATTCCCTATTGGGAGAAGCTCCTGACCCTAAATTAATGAAAGAAATTAAAGAATTGGTATTGTGTTTTGATGGTATAGAAGGGGTCCATGATCTTGTTATCCATGATTATGGACCAAATAGAAGAATGGCTACTCTTCATGCTGAAGTTTCAGATCAATTGTCTTCTATAGAGGCCCATGAGATCGTGGATGCTGCTGAACGGAAAATTACTAAAGACTTAAATGTTTTTTTAGTAATTCATACCGATCCATTAAATTTTGAATCTGAAATTACGAATGAATTATACGATAAAATAAAAACTTATCTTTCTAAATCTCCCTTAGTATTATCCTTTCATGATTTTCGTATTGTGGAGGATAAGGATGGTAAGAATATGATTTTTGAAGTAGTAGTAAAAGAAGACTTATCTAAAAAAGAAATGAAATCTCTTAAAAAAGAGATTAAAGCCGACTTAAAATTGCAATTTCCTGAATATCAATTTATTATTACTTTGGAAAGACAGCATTCCTTTTTACATTGAGGAACTTGCATAATTGATTTTCTCAAATACAATCATCTATATCTAGAATGCAATATGATAGTCACATACAGTATATGATGTAGCACAAACTCGTATTTGAGAAAAATCTTATTTATGCAAGTTCCTCACATTAATATTTTTCTAAAAATACTGACCTCATAAATACTTTTTAAGCTCTATTAAATCTTCTATCTGAATGATAGAATGGTCTTCTACTTTATTTTTAGGATCTAGTAAAATTCCTATCATATTCATTTTATTTGCCGCAAGGATGTCTACTTTATAGTCATCTCCCACATAGACTATTTCTTCTGGTCTACAGCCACTTTTCTTTATGGCGTAGTGAAAGATATCGGCATTTGGTTTACTTGTCCCTACCCTATCTGAGGTAATAATAGGATTAAAAAATTCTATTATTCCTCCGCTTTGTAGTTTCCTATATTGAGTATTTTTAAAGCCATTAGACAATATTCCTAGAGAATATCTAGAAACTAAGTATTCTAAAATCTCCTTAGCATGGGATATTAAATAAGAAAAATTAGGTAAATAATCAATATAGAAATCATTAAGTTCCTTTCCTTCTATTAAGCCAGTAAGTTCTAATTCTTCAATGGTTTTTTCAAATCTTTTGATTCTCAAAAGCTCTGGAGTAATTTCTTCCCTTTCATAAGCTCTCCACATAGCATCATTATTCTTCCTATAAACATCTTTAAAGATTTCGAAATCAATATTTTCCTTTGTCAAATTTTTTATTTTTTCATCATACAATTTTTCTAATGCTATTGCGGAATTCCTTTTAAAATCCCAGAGGGTATTGTCTAAATCAAAATATATAAATTTTATTTTATCCTTTAATTCCATACGATTATGCTCCTATTTTTATTTTGTCTTTTATCATCTTATCGATAATGCCGCCCCCTAAGCATACTTTCCCTTGATAAAATACCACTGCTTGTCCAGGGGTCACTGCTTTTTGGGGCTGATCAAAAATTACTTTACAGGAGTTGTTTTCTAAAAGTTCTACTATAACCTTTTGATCCGGTTGGCGATAGCGAAACTTAGCTGTACATTCAAAAGATGAAGGCTTTTGCTTTTGGCTAATCCAGTTTACCTCATTGGCTATAAGGCCATAAGAATATAAGGCAGGATGTTTGTCTCCCTGTACTACATAAAGAATATTGTTTTCTAAATCCTTATCTACCACAAACCAAGGTTCTCCTGTTCCTGCCCCTCCAATGCCTAATCCTCTTCTCTGTCCTAAAGTATAATTCATAAGTCCTGAATGTCGTCCTTTCACTTCTCCATCAAGGGTACAAATTTTTCCAGGCTGTGCTGGAAGATAACGGCTAAGAAATTCTGTAAAATTTCTTTCCCCTATAAAGCAAATACCTGTACTATCCTTTTTCTTAGCTGTCTTTAAGCCATGCTCCTCGGCAATTTCTCGTACTCTTTTTTTATTTAAATGACCAATAGGAAAAAGAGACTTGGATAATTGATATTGATTTAGAGCACAAAGAAAGTAAGTTTGGTCTTTATTAGAATCTGCTCCCCTTAAAAGATGATATTCCCCATCTTGAAAATCCACTTGGCAATAATGTCCAGTGGCAATATAGTCTGCTCCTAATTTTAAGGCATAATCTAAAAAAGCTTTAAATTTAATTTCTTTATTACACATCACATCCGGATTAGGGGTTCTTCCCTTTTTATATTCCTCTAAAAAATAGGTAAATACCCGATCCCAATATTCCTTTTCAAAATTTACTGTATAGTAGGGGATATCTATTTGATTGCAAACGGCTTGTACATCTTCATAGTCCTCAGTAGCAGTACATACTCCATCTTCATCGGATTCATCCCAATTTTTCATAAAAATACCAATGACATCATATCCCTGTTGTTTTAATAGTAATGCTGCTACTGAAGAATCTACTCCTCCGGACATTCCCATGACAATCCTTGTATCTTCCGGTCTTGTATTCATTATTGATTCAACCTTTCTTTTATCTTTTATTTCTATATTCATCTTATCTATTTATTCTTTCTTGTATTAACTAGATTCTTTATTTTTGCTTATTATTATACACTTATTATTATACAATTGAGGGAATTGCATAATGGGCTAAGCTAAGACTATTGCAAAATTTATAAAATTACTTACTCTTTTTCCGTTTATCCCTTATATAAATGGTCTTTGCTGGAGAATGGTCATGGGGACGTTCATTAATTTCAAATAATTGAATAGCCCTAATTAATTCTCCTAATTTCTTATACCCATAATTTCTAGGGTCAAAATCTGGAGATTTATTAGTAATATTCTGACCAACATTTCCTAAATGGGACCACCCATTTTCATCAGCGGAGTCTTCCACTGCACCTCTAAGCAAATTTACTAGTTTAGTATCTGCTTTTAATTCCCTTGTAAGTTTTGGAAAAGTAGAAAAGCCATGATCATTTTCCCTAAGTATTTCAGTAAAAATAAACTTATCACAAGCTACTACAAAGGGTCTTGGAGTCTTTTTTTCCCCAAATCCATATACAGTAAGTCCAGATTCTCTAATTCTAGATGCCAATCGAGTAAAGTCACTATCACTGGATACAATACAAAAGCCATCTAGATTTTCTGTATATAATAGATCCATTGCATCAATAATCATAGCACTATCAGTAGAATTTTTACCAGTGGTATAACTAAATTGTTGTATTGGTTGAATAGCATACTCTAATAATTTATCCTTCCAGCTTAATAAATTAGGGCTAGTCCAATCCCCATAGATTCTCTTGACACTAGTCACCCCATAATTTGCTATCTCTGCGATTAACCCATCCATAATAGATGGGGATGTATTATCTGCATCAATAAGTACTGCTAATTTTTTTTGAACTCCCTTATGATCCATATTTATCTCCTTTTGTTTATCATTTATTTGTCTTTTGCTAGATTTTATTATATTGTTAATATTTAGTATACTACAAGAGGGATAAAAATTGAAGAAATTCTCTATTTTCTAACAAAAAGTACCACCAACATAATAGGCAGTACTTTTTACCGAACACTATATATTAAGGTCATAGATATTTTATGGAGCAGTGGCGCTATATTCAACTATCACAATAAGTAATATTATTATTGTATTTCGTTAATTCTTTCAAAAAATAGATTACTTTTTTATTTTTTTTATAAAATACTTAAATCCCCGGGTATTTTCCAGTAAAAAATCTTCTACAATAGCTAGTCTATCCTCTATCTTCTTAGACTCTCTTTTCCCCTTTTCCTTTTTTTCCTCTTGATTTTCATTTTTCTCTTGTAATTCTTCTATTTTATTTTCAATGGTTTTTAACTTTCTCTCTATTTTTTCCATTTCTTTTTTCAGTAAATCCAGGGATTGTTCCTGCTCTTTCTCCTCTTCTTTTTCTTTGGAAAAATCAAACTTTGAACTTTTTTGTGTGACTTGTGTTTTAGGTTTTTCCTTTTTTAAGGGTATTTTAGTGGTATTGTCTAAGTTGCCAAATCCTATAAATTGAAGATTTTTTACTTTGCCAAAGGAATAATTTAATAGAATATTATTTTCTTCATTGGCACTATATTTATAACGAATGATATCCTCTTTTTTAGATTCATTATATAGATAAATTTCACTCCAATGAATTCCTTCATCATTTGAATATTTGCTGACTATATAATTATATTCAGTCCAACAAAGCCATAATCTTTTCCCATAATAAATCAATGTAGGGTATTGACAATTAGCTGGATTGGATATTTCCTGTTCTAGTATTTTTTTATAATTCTCTCCTTCTATAAGATATTTTACATATTTTACAATAAAATTTTCCTGAACATATTCACAATAGGTAATATGTAATTGATTTCCTACTTGCAGTGCATCAAAATAGAGTTTTTCCCCTTCACTACTTGTAATTTGTTGACTTTGCCCCCAATTTTCTTTTTTACAATCATAGATCTTTATAAATAATTGTTCTGCTTTTCCTATAAAATCATAATAAAACAATTGAATTTTATTCTTTTTTACCAAAGATAGAATAGGATTTAATATTTGCCCCTTAGTTAAGGTACAGGCCTCTTGCACTGACCAGCTTTCCCCATTTTTAAACTGATGCATTATTTTATATACCCCATGGTTCCCTTCAGGGATGCAATAAAAAATATGAATCTGATCTTCTACAAAGCATAAATTTAAATTTTGGATAGAAGGATCACTCTCTATAATTGTTCTCCTGGGGAGAAACTCCCTAGGACTTGACACCAATACAACTTTACCTTCTTCTTCCTTATAGATAAGATAAATTTCTCCTAAAGAATTCATTGCTCCATCAAAATCATTGGTCATCTTTTTCCCAATAATTCCTTTTTTGGTTTTCCCTAAAAGTTTATCGAAAAAAATATATACAATTTCTCCATCATTATAGGAAAAATTATAAATGTTTCCAGACTGATCTTGAAAGATAATACCAGGTTGATGATAAAAGGGCATGACTTCACCTCCTAATGATAGAACCTATTATAATATATATCTATGAGTCATTTTATAAAACATGCTACTTTTTTCTATACAAATATGTCACAAGTTTCTTCCAAAGGAATATATTGAAATTGAGAAAAGATTTATTTAAAATGAAAGGGAGGTTTATATAAGTGAAAGATAATTGCAAAAGGGAACCTATAGATTGTATAGCTCCAGAACAATGTTGTACCGCAGAAACTGGTTGCCATTTTGATGGCTCTTTAAGAAACGTTGTAGCAGAATCAATTTATGTTCAAAAGGTTTATGATGCAGCATTATTTAATCTGCAAGGTCTAAGAACGATTCAGAGGCAACCATTTAGTCCTAGGCTCGATGATGATTCTAAGATCGTTTGTATTTTAGATATTCGATGCAAAAAATTCTTTAATCCTGATGATATAGATGACCCCAGAAATTTAAAAGTGACACCTAAAACGGAGATATCAGGAGCTCAATTTGTAAAAAAATGTGATGAAGATATAGAAGTGGTTGGTCCCGATGGAACTCTTAGTGAAAAACTTCTATATGCCGATACTTCTGACTGCGATGAAGAATGTAAAGGTACTCCTATTTTTGGTACCCAAGACTTAAAAATTACAGGAAATGTTATTATTGAGATAGACGCTATTGTTCAAGAGGATTGTGGTGAAAAATGTAAAGTAACTTTGAAAGCAAATGTTGAAATTGCTCCACCTGAAGCACCTTTAGTTCTCACGAATTTCTTTGAACTTTGCATGCCTTCTGTATTTGACAGTGCTTTCTTGCCAAGATTTACTGAGTTTTGTAATATTTCCTGTGAACCAAGACTAGCTACCAGTAATCTTAATAGAGATATTAAAATCGATCCAAAGACTGGAAAGGTTACAGCTGATTTATTAATTACCCTTAGTGTTACTTGTGAGAAAAAAATTGTGGTTCCTGTTCAATTGTGTGTATTATCAACAGGTTTTCCAAAACTTGAACCTGCTGTTTCCCCTATTACTACCACATTTCCTACTCTTTTCCCAAGACAAATAAATGAAAAAGACAAAAAAAATGAAAAAGACAAAAAAAATCATAGAAATGAAGTAAGAGAAGTAGAAGCAAAAGAAATTGATGTAGGTGTAGATGAAGAATAGAAATTACAGTAAATAAATACAATAACAACTAAAACTAAATAAAAAAGCTATAGATGTTTTTATTGTATTGCTTCATAAAACATCTATAGCTCTTTTTTAGTTATATTCCTTGTACTTTTTAGAATCGTCCTAATTGTTTTTAATTCTTAAAACTATGAATTGGAGCAGGAATTCTTCCTCCACGATTTACAAAATCTTCACAGGAATAGGAACTTACTTCCACAATGGGGGCATATCCCAGTAATCCTCCAAAAGTTGCACTCTCTCCTACATCTTTTCCAATTACGGGTACAATCCTTACCGCTGTGGTCTTATTATTAATGACTCCTATCGCTGCTTCATCGGCAATAATAGCGGAAATCGTTGAAGCTGAAGTTCTTCCTGGTATGGCTATCATATCTAGCCCAACAGAGCAAACACTGGTCATTGCCTCTAACTTATCAAATGTCAATGAACCTTGGGAAACAGCAGTAATCATTCCCTCATCCTCACTAACTGGAATAAAGGCTCCGCTTAACCCCCCTACATGGGAAGATGCCATAATTCCACCTTTTTTTACTGCATCATTTAAAAGGGCTAAGGCAGCGGTGGTACCATGGGTACCGCAGGCTTCCAATCCAATTTCCTCTAATATTCTTGCTACACTATCTCCTACATTTGAAGTAGGTGCTAAAGAGAGGTCTATAATTCCAAAGGGTACATTGAGTCGTTTACTCGCTTCATATCCAATCAATTGTCCTGCTCTAGTAATCTTAAAAGCAGTTCTTTTAATGGTCTCTGCTACAATATCAAAGCTTTCTTCCCTCACCTTTTCTAAGGCTGATTTTACCACTCCTGGCCCACTAACCCCTACATTTATTACTGAATCCGGTTCTCCTACCCCATGATAGGCTCCTGCCATAAAGGGATTATCTTCTACAGAATTAGCAAATACCACTAATTTAGCACACCCAATACTATCTTGATCCTTGGTCAAAATTGCAGTTTGTTTTATGACCTCCCCCATTTCCTTTACAGCATCCATGTTAATTCCAGATTTAGTACTACCTACATTTACTGAAGAACATACCCTTTCTGTTTCTTTTAAAGCTTGGGGGATGGATTTTATAAGAATTCTATCCCCTTTGGTATAACCTTTATGAACTAAAGCTGAAAATCCTCCCACGAAATTTACACCGATTTCTTCAGCTGCCCTATCCAATGCCTTAGCATACTCCACATAATCTTCATCCCCTGAAGCCCCTGCAACCAATGCAATAGGAGTTACTGAAATTCTTTTATTGATAATGGGAATTCCATACTCCCTTTCTAAATCTTCTCCTACCTTAACTAAATTACCAGCATATTTTACAATTTTATTATAAATTTTTTGCCGAGCTTTTACTCCATTAGAGTCTATACAATCCAATAGAGAAATACCCATAGTAATGGTTCGAATATCTAGTTTTTCTTTTTCAATCATTCTAATGGTTTCTATAATAGAATTAAAATAATTCATGATGACTACTCCTTATCTATATTGTGCATAGCATCAAATATATCCTGGTGTTGAATCTTAACAGATACACCCATATCTTGTCCTACTTTTTCTAGTTTCTCTGCTAATTCTTGAAAGGATAGATTCATTTTTTCTAAATCTACAATCATAATCATAGTAAAAAACTCATCCAAAATAGTCTGACTAATATCTAATATATTAACATTTCCTCTAGACAGGGTACTGGAAATCTCAGCAGTAATCCCAATCTTGTCCTTTCCAATCACACTGACGATAGCCCTCATATTTTCCACCCCTTTATGTATTCTATATACCTGTCTCTTATACACATCTGACGCTGCCGAC
>USMD01000015.1 GCA_900555725.1 uncultured Garciella sp.
TCGTGGGCTCGGAGATGTGTATAAGAGACAGATATTCTCCTTTCCCAATCTTTATAAAGTACAAAGGTATGTAAAAAATTCCACATACCTTTGTTGAAAATAAGTTTATTTTCTATTTACTTTTTACTTTGCTGCCTTAATATCTGCAAACATCCAATCAATAGCAGGACTGAAAGCTGTTCTAGATAATCCTACTATCTCATCATCTATCGCATAGCCTTTTGTTCGATGATAAAGTGGAATAATTGGAACATCTTCCATTAACTGCTCTTCTGCTTGAGCCATTAATTCCATACGCTTTGCATTGTCATTGGATTTCCTTGCCTCTTTGATACAATCATCATATTTTTCACTGGAATAATGTACTTCATTAAATGGACTATCAGAAACCCACATATCCATAAAAGTCATTGGGTCGTCATAGTCTGGGCCCCATAGAGACAATACTGCCTGAAACTCTCCATTTTTACTCCTATCTAATCTTGTACTAAATGGAACAGGACTAATGACTGCCTCTACCCCTAATACATTTCTAAGATTTTCCTGTAAAAATTCTCCCGATGCTCTGGATAATTCTCCATCATCAATTAAAAGCTCTAATTCGGGAAGCTTGTCAATTCCTAATTCCTTTATCCCTTCTTCTAAAAGTTTTTTCGCTTCATCAGCATCATGTACTGGAAAATAATCTCCTGGATATTCTTCCCTAAAGGTCTTTTTATTTCCCATTAATACAGGGTTTACAAAGTTGGTAGCTGGCTTATAAGGAAGTTTAAATACAGTACTAATGTAGTTTTCCCTATCAATAGCTAAGGCAAAGGCCTTTCTAATTTTTGCATTTTGGAAGGGTTGATATTTTTCTTGATTTAATTGTAGATAAGAAGTAGCTCCATCTTCATAATATTTTGCCTTTCCTTCCTCTTCATATTGAACAGCAAACTCTCCACTTAAACCAACCATATCTAATTCGCCAGTTTCGTACATATTCACTGCTGCTGAAGTATCTTCCACAATAGGAGTAATCACTTTATCTAATTTTACAGCTTTTTTATTCCAATAGTTCTCATTGGGTTCAAATTCTAATTCAGAATTATGATCCCATCTTACAAGTTTCCACGGTCCATTAAACACCATGTTTTTTGGTTCTGCTGCATAGTCTTTTCCATATTCTTCTACAAGATCTTGTCTTACAGGAACAAAAACTGCATAAGTAATAATTTGTTTAAAATGAGGTGTTGGTGCTACTAATTTTACCTCTAAGGTTTTGTCATCTAGAGCTTTTATTGCTACATCATCAGCAGTAGCCTCTCCTTTAAAAAATTCTTCAGCTCCTTGTACATAGTCGGTTACTAAAAAAGAATATTGGGAACCTGTTTTGGGATCAGCAAGCCTCTTCCACGAATATTCAAAATCCTGCGCTTTTACTGGCTGGCCATCACTCCACTTCGCATCCCTTAAATGAAAAGTCCAAGTCAAACCATCTTTGCTTACTTCTGGTTCTCCCTTTGCCATCCCTTCTATATACTGTCCATCATGATATCGATATAATCCTTCAAAAATCGCCTGACCAATCTGTGATGAGATGACATCTGTAGTTTTGCCTGGATCTAGGGCTGGTGGTTCATGATCTTGAGCAAATTTTAGGATCTTTTCCCCTCCTTCAGGACTAGTTTCAGCTTTTTCTTGGCTAGTTTCGTCACTATAGCAACCAGCAAATAGTGTCAGCACCATGGCTAAAACAATCATTAATACCAATAGCTTCTTTTTCATTTTTATGCCCCCTTATTTTAATCTATTTATACAGCCGTAAAAATCTACAACTGTTAAAAAGCAAATTCCCTTTCTTTTTAAAGTAAGCTCCTTGTACTAATAATATCTTATCATTATGCTAATTTTAAGAAAAATATGAATAAAATGAAAAATCCTAATATATTTTCATATTTTAATAAAAATATATTAGGATGTCAAGAATTTTCTGTAAATAATCTGTAAATAATTATGATATCTCTCCTTGAACATTTCATAGAGGATATCAAAGGGGCAGTGAAGACACCTACCCCTGAAATTAATTCACACAATCGGTTAATTTTTCTATATTTAATAGAAAAACATTCCTTCCCTTGGATTGGATATAACCTTCTTTTTCCATTTCACTAAAATTTCTAGAGAGTACTTCCCGGGAGGTTCCCAATAAAAAAGCAATCTTTTGTTTGGAATGGGGTAATTTAACAGAGGAACTTTTCTGTTCCTTGGAAAGGCTTAAAAGGTACCTGGCAATTTTCTGCTTCATATTTTTTAAAGAGAGCATCTCTATCTTATTATTTAATAATTTTATTTTCCGCGTGAGTTCTCGAAAAAAGGCCAAAGTAAAATTTTTATTTCTTTGGGTAAGAGTTAATAGCACATCCCTATGAATCATTTCTACAGTAGTATCTCTTTCTGCAATGACTGTAACCACATAATGGTCCCCTTGAAAGACAATAGCCTCCCCATATACATCCCCTCCCCCTAAAAAGGAAAGGATTTGTTCTTGTCCATCAGCGGAATATTTACATAATTTTACCTCTCCTTGAAGTATGACACTTAAATGATCACATTGATCTAAGGGAGTAAATATAATCTCCCCCTTTTTATAAGTTTTTCTTTCCATATGTTTTTCAAGAAATTCTTTGTCCTCTTGGGTTAATACCGAAAACAATGTCTCATTCCTCATGTATGCCTCTCCTTATCTTCTTTTGAAAAAATGTAAGATTTTTTGAAAAATAGATGGTTCATCCTCTTCTTCCCACTCATTCCTATCTACAATATTTTTACTTACAATCTCTAATAATTGATCCTTTTCTTTTTGTCTCTGATCCTCTTGGTACTTTATGGAGTTCATTTGCTTAATTAACTCAGGACTTACATTCCTCATAAAATGATTTAAGCCTATATAAATTGTTTTTAATTGTTCGTACTCTAATAAATACCCATTTTCATCTAAAATACCCAATCCAATAAAATTTGCTTTTCCATCCTTTTCCTTTACAACTTTAGTAAAGGAAAGATGTTCTAGATCTTCCATCGTTAATTCAGAACAACTTTCTAATAAACTCTTTGTGGTATTTTCCATTTGTGATCCCTCTCTATTGTAAAAGATGAAATATACTAGCATTCTTATCTCTTATCCTATTATAACAAATTTTCATTTCTAGAACTATTGTCACATTTTTGCCAAATATAGAAATAAAAAATCAGGGATTTTCCCTGATTTTTTATTTCTATATTCCCTTTCCAAAGCCACAATTGGGATAGATACAAACTTCACAATTGAGGCAAAGGCCTCCTCTACCTAATTTATCAATATCTGAGTTTGTAATCGGGTCATCTGCCATAATTCTAGGCAAAATAATGTCAAAGATGGTTCTTTTGGAATACATCACACAGCCTGGCAGTCCAAGAATAGGTATTTTTTTCCCGTGATCCTCATAATAGGACACCAACAACATAGCACCTGGTAATACAGGGGCTCCATAAGTAATGATCTCTGCTCCTGTATCTCTAATAGCTGCTGGAGTACGATCATCTGGATCTACACTCATTCCCCCGGTACATACTACCATATCTGCACCCTTTTGAATATAGTCCATAATAGCATTGATGATCATAGTTTTATCGTCGTTCGCTAAGGTCTGTCCTATGATTTCTGTATCAAATTCTCCTAGCTTTTTTATAACTACTGGACCGAAGGTATCTTTAATTCTACCCTTGTATACTTCGCTTCCTGTGGTCACGATACCTACTTTTTTATGTTGAAAGGGAAGAATCTCTATAATAGGTTTATTGGCCCCAATAGCCTGAGCTTTTTTCATTTTCTCCTCTTCAATTACTAGAGGAATCACCCGAGTACCTGCTAGCTTATCTCCTTTTTTCACTGGTGTATCGCTATGTCTTGTTGCAATGATCATATCCCCTAGACTATTGATTTGATAAAGCCTATCTACGTCCAACTTAAATAACCCATCTATATCCGCAAAGATTTCTATTTTTCCTTCCCGGGCTTCAGTAGAAGTCATATAATCATTTTTGCAAATTTTGCATAAGATCTGGGCTCCTTCATCTTCATGAAGCATTCCCTCTTGTTTTTCCCATATATATAAATTTTCTTTTCCTACCGAAAGTAAAACAGGTATATCCTCTTCTCTTACTATATGTCCCTTTTTAAAAACAACACCTTTTTTTTCATCTTTGATAATCTGGGTAATATCGTGACAAAGCACATGACCTACTGCATCTACTGTTTTTATTAATTTCATGGTTTTTCCTCCTTACCCTTTTATTCTAAAGAAGGAATAGGCTCAATAAAGGCTTCAATAATACCACCACAAACCATTCCCTCTTCTTCTGCTTGAATTCCTGTCATATCCTCTTGTACCAATTGACACCTTTGTTCAGAAATACTATCTAATGCTTTTTGTCGAAGATGAGCTTCTATACAGCCTCCTCCTATGGTTCCTATTATAGTTCCATCTAACAAAACAATCATCTTAGTTCCCACTTTTCTAGGGGCAGATCCTTTTCTAGAAACAATGGTAACCAAGGCCTTAGGTATTTTTCTATACTTTTCACATAAAACAACATTTAATAACTCTCCGTTATAGCTACTAATCCCTTTCATCTTCTGTTTTACTTCTATCATTTGGGCTATAATGGATACTGCGATTTCTGCAGGAGTTTCTGCTCCTATTTTTAGTCCAATGGGACTGTAGATTTGATCTAGCTTTTCTCTTTCTATCCCTTTTTTTTCTAATTCATTGAATACCCTTTTTACCCTTACCTTACTTCCCATCATTCCCACATAGGCACTTTCCTTTTGAATAATATTTTCTAAGCACAGCTGGTCAAACCGATGTCCCCGGGTAACAATAATAAAAAAGGTACTTTTATCTCCTAATATTTTGTCTAAGGCACTCTCAAAGGACTCACAGATAGCTGTATCTGCCCCGGCTTCAATGGCTTTATTGGTAAAACTAGGACGATCATCTATTACCGTAACTGGTAAATCTAAAAGCTTACATATTTGAATAATGGAAAGGGCAACGTGTCCTGCCCCACAAATAACTACCTTATAGTCTTTTCCTAGGTATTCAATAAAAACTTTTTCCCCATCTAATGCTAGAATTTGTGTCTTTTTATTAGGAGGAATGGCCTTTAAAATGGGTTCCCAATAGATTTTCTCGTTACTATTATAAAGGACCTTTTCCTCTGAAACAATTAGCTTTTCTCCCATATATTTTCCTGTTAAAATGGTCAATATCCTATTTTCTTTGCTTTTATCTAATTGTTGAATAATCTCATAAAAATTCATCTTATCTCCTCCATAGGGTTTTGGATTCATTTAGATTCACTGTATAGGACTATCCTATTACATTTTAGATATAGATGATTGTGTTTGAGAAAATCAATGATGTAATTTCCTCAACGAGTTAAATTACAACCCCCGCTTATTTTTTAGATATAATAGGGCTTCTAGCACTCCCCCTCCTACCGCTCTAGCCTTATCAGAAATAGTATAGCAATGTTCCACTTCTGCTCTCGGGTCAATATCTCCTATCTTAAAACCAAGGGTAACTTGAATCCCACCTTGTAATATTCCTCTTAGCACTCCGGAAATAGTAGCATATACAATATCTTCTTCTACTTTTGCCACAACATCACCCTTTTGTACCCTATCTCCAATTTTTCTGATTGCATAAAAGATACCTTCTTTAGGTGCCCTTAACACTCTTTCAGTGGTATATCCCCCTATATCCCCAGGAATGCCTGTATTGGCAATGGCCTGTCCCTGTAGAATCACCCTTCCTAAATAATGTCCCCGCTTGGTTTCTACCACCGCGTGAACATCTTCTCCTGCTTTAAAACCTGGTCCCACCCCTATCACTATAGGAGCCATATCTATGGTAGTACCTATATTTTTCTTAGCCAAAATGGCATCTACTACCACCATAGGTTTTAATTGGGAAATAAACTCTCCCCTTGGATCTACCAATAGAGGAATGGTTTGTCCATCTAATATTTCTAGTGCCTGTTGAGGAGTTCCCACCTTCTTTCCAGTAATTCCTTCAATATTTATTTCTCCATCATAAATCCCTTGGGCAAAGGATACCGTCCTTCTTACCATAGTAGGTTGTTTGGTTTCTAAAATCATAATTGGAAAACCCGATCGAACTAACCTATAAGCAATTCCTGAAGCAATATCCCCACCGCCCCTTAGCATAATTAGATTTTTCATAACAAACCCCTCAATCTTTCTAAACCTTCTGCTGTACTAGTTAAACAATTATTCTTCAAAGAAGCTTGTAGCTTAAGAGATAGATGTCTTCCCTTGGCTCCTGAAGTCATCTAATGTGAAACATCTATTTTTGGATTAACTAGCACAACTAGCTTACTTACATATGATTAGTGGCAAAAGATTCCAGAGACTTGAAAAGTCCCTTCCCTTTTGCCACTACTAAATACACTTTCCTATTCTCCATTTATTATAACATAGTTTTGTGATTATCCTCTATCTATTTACATGTAAGGCCAAATTTTTGCTGCCCTTTCCGCAGAGCGAGCGAATATTTTCTCTTCATCCACTGACAATATCTCTTTATCTTTCATAATAAACTTACCATTGATCATAGTATCATTTACCATTCTTCCTGTTAAACCAAATAATATATGACCAAAGTAGTTATCTCCATTTAATGGTGTATAAGGCTTGTAATCTACTGTGATAATATCAGCATATGCGCCTTTTTTCAAAACACCTACTTCTCTCTTGAAATAGTTTTTACAAATGGCTGGGTTGTTTTCAAATTGTAAAGTCTTTGTTTCTCCAAATCCTACCGTAGGATCACAAAGGTGGTGACTTTGAAGGATATTAGCTACCTTCATAGATTCAAACATATCATTGGTATAAGCATCAGTACCAAGTCCTACTCGAATTCCTTGTTTTACCATGGATACCACAGGAGGACATCCAACTGCATTATTCATATTTGACATAGGATTGTGTACCACATTGGTATCTGTTTCCTTTAAAATTTCAAGTTCTCTTTGATTTGCATGTACACAGTGAACTGCTATGGTTTGATTTCCTAACATATCAAAATCAAATAGTCTCTCTACTACTCTTCTCCCATATTTTTTTAAGGAATCATATTCATCCTCAATGCCCTCTGCCACATGGACATGATACCCTGCATCGACTCCTTCCATAGCTTCTTTAATTTTGTACATAGTTTCATTGGAAAGAGTAAAGGAAGCATGCATTCCAAAAAGTCCTTTGATCCTATCCTCTTCTGTATTGTTATAAGCCTTAATGAAATTTACGTTTTCTTCAATTTCATCCCTAGTAATATCTTTTCCATCCCTATCGGATACCTCATAACATAAAGAAGTTCTTACTCCTAATTTTTTGGCTACTTCAGCAATGGTAAAAAGACTATCTGTTGCAGCATTTGGGCTGGAATGATGATCAAAAAGGGTAGTAACCCCATTTCTGATGGATTCAATATAAGTAGTATAAGCGTTTAATTCACAATCCTCTAAAGTTAATTTTCTATCCAGGCTCCACCATTGGTTTTCCAAAACATTGAAAAAATTGTCTGTCGACTTAGACACAGCCATTCCCCTTGCATAGGCACTGTAAATATGAGAGTGGGTGTTGATCATGCCTGGCATGATCAATCTCCCCTTTACATCTACGACTTCTTCCTCAGGATATTTCTTTTTAAGATCCTGAAACTCGCCTACTTCTTCTATTACATTATTTTTTACTAAAGCACCACCATTTTCAATAAATGGATTTTCTATATTATTGGTAATGACTCTTCCATTTCCAATAATCATCTCATGACCCCCTTATTTTAATTTTGGCATTCTAAAGCAGGATTTTCTAAATAATATTCATAATCCTTGATTAATACATTGAGAACTCTCTCTAATTCTTCGGAAATCTTTCCATCCCCTAGCTCATGCTCCAGGACATTTCCTGTTTCTGTTCTTACGAGGTATTTCCTATCCTCTAGCTTTAAGAATCCTACATTAGTAGAAAGATCAAAATCTTCCTTTGTCCAGAATACTGTTACTTTGTCCTTATAGGGATTTCCTACATGGGGACAGAACACTCCACAGTTTCCGCATTCATTACACATACCATCAATGTGTACCACCTGATGGACCTTTTCAAATCCTTCCACTTGGATCATTGCATTGGCCCTATTGGGACAAACTTCCACACAAATTTCACAAATTTGATCACATTTTAAACATCTATCCCCTTCTTTATTACCGGGTTTTACCCTTTCTAAAATCCCTCGCTTAGAATAGATCCTTTCTTCCTCTTCTTTTATAGTATATTTTATAAAGTCATTTTCAATAGATTCTTTCTTTAAAATATCCTTTGCTACTACCTTGGCATCCGCGATAGCTCCAACGATTGTGGAAGGTCCCTTTCTACAGTCTCCAATCATGTATACATTTTCTTCACTACTTTCGAAAACATTGGTAAGTTGTGGTCTTCCTTTTTCGTCTAAATGAATTCCATTTCTTTTAAATCTGGAAGTATCTATCTTTGCACCGGTAGCTCCAATAACAGAATCAAATTCAAGCTCTACTATTTCTCCAGTGCCTTCTACGGTTTTTCTCCCACTGGCATCATAAGCTCCTAATTTCATTTTTTCACAAACTAGAGTCTTTCCATCATAGCGAACAGGTGCTAATAATTCATAGATTTCTACATTCTCTTCTTTGATTGTATTTACTTCTTCTTGGCTAGCAGGCATATAGGTTTCTGTTCTTCTATAGACAATAGCAACTTTTTCTACTCCTTGAGTTCTCTTCGCCACTCTTGCACAGTCCATAGCAACGTCCCCAGCTCCGATTACTGCTACCTTGCGTCCTAAATTTACTTTATTTTCATTCTTTGCATTCCACAAGAATTTAAGTGCATCTTCTACCTTATCCTTTCCTTCTTTCACAGGGGAAGGTGCTTCTTTCCAAGCTCCTGTAGCAACAACTACATAGTCATATTCTTTCTTTAATTCTCTTAAATCATAATTAGCTGGTTGGTTAAATCTAAACTCTACTCCTTGGGCAAGGGCCAATCTATAATCTCTCTCAATTTCTTCCTCTGAGATTCTAAAGCTTGGAATTACATGTTTTACGATCCCATAGGGCTTATCAAGTTTTTCAAATACTACTACTTTCATTCCATTTCTTCTTAAGAAGGTTGCTGCAGCGATTCCAGCAGGACCAGCACCGATTACTGCTACTTTTTTACCGGATTTCAAATCTGCCTCTTTTAGGCCCTCCATAAGTTTTTCTTGGGCATGATCCGCAGCCATTTTTTTCATTGCTTTCATGCCAAGGGACTTGTCGTAGTCTAATCTTGTACAATGTTCCCTACAAGGTTGGCTACACAAAGTTCCTAAGATAGTTGGTGCTGTATTGTCAGTGGTAATTACCTTAATTGCCTCATCGTATTTTTCTTCACTTACTAATTTTAAGTATTCTGGAATCTGTTGATTGATTGGGCAGCCTCCCTCTTTACAGGGCGCCTTATAGCAATCAAATAAAGGTAGCTCAGATTCGGTTTTTCTCGATCTTACTTTTTCCCTATAGAATTTTTGATTTCTCTCGTCTCGAACCATTTTTTCTGCTAGAGCACTTAAGTTTTCAACATCAATTCCTTGATATTCAGAACTTAAATGGGATTCTACTGACTCAGCAACTTGTTTGAAACGATTATACCCCCCGGGTTTTAAAATACTAGTTGCCATGGTAATCGGTTGAATTCCAGTCTCTAAAATAACAACAATATTGAAGGCATCTGCCCCACCTGAGTAAGAAATAGGTAGCTTTCCATTAAACTCATTAGAGAGTTTTTTAGCTAGATGAATAGATAAAGGTAAAAGGGCTCTTCCTGACATATACATTTCCTCAGCAGGTACTTCATTTCTCTTTACATCTACTGGGAAAGTGTTGGTAAGTTTTACCCCAAATTGAAGTCCTAAATTCTTTGCTAAGGATAAGAGTCTGTCAATCATTACACAGGCTTGTTCAAATTGTAAATCTTCCTTAAAGTGATGATCGTCAAAGGCAATATAGTCATATCCCATTTGATCTAGTGTTTTTCTTGCAAATTCATATCCCAGCATAGTTGGATTACATTTTACAAAGGTATTCAATTTCTTTTCTGTTAAAAGATAGGTTGCTATTTTTTCTATTTCATCAGCTGGACAGCCATGTAATGTAGAAAGGGTAATCGAATTACATATATTAGGGGATATTTTCTCTAGATCCTCTTGATTAAAGTTTTCAAATTGATCTAAATTGTTGCTTAAATATTCATAGCATTCTTTATACACTTCTGTATGAGATGCCTCTTTTAATCCCTCTATATAACGATCAATCTTTGGTGTTTTAATTCCTTCTAGATCATATCCAACACTCATATTATAGGCAAAATCATTTCCATCAGAAATGCTAAATTCCTTTGCCAATACTTTAATTACAAAATATGCTTTTATATATTCTGCAAAAGCTTCCTCAACAGTAAGCTCTGTGGACCATTCACAATTATAACATTCATCCTCTGCATTAATACAAGGTTTCGCTATTGCTTGTCTGATTTCTTCTCCATCCATCTTTTGAACAGTTTTTAATTCTATAAATCTTGCTCCAGTCAAATAGGATGTAATAATATTTTGTGCCAATTGAGAATGGGGTCCTGCTGCTGGTCCCACTGGAGAAGATAGTTGATCTCCAAATACATCTGTCATGTAATTTCCACTTTTATTTACATAGAATTTGTCTTTATGAATTCCAAATACGCTATCCTCATTTTCATATTCCTCTAAACTCCAATTGATAAGATGCTCAAAGGAAATAGGTCTCATAAAATCTCCCATGGTTCTATTCCTCCTTATATATTTTTTTCACTTAAAATGTGAATAGGGTTAGGAAACCGTTCCCATTTTTCATAACTACTGGTCATAAAATATTGAATGCAATTATCATACCACATTTATAAAATTTCTAAGATTTTTTGGTAGAAAAAATCACGCAGAATGAAAGATGTTTATCTCCCACTTTATCCGCTGGGAGTATCAAAAGTGAAGGCATTTGGATAAAAAACTTATCCATCCAAGAGATTTCCGTAAAAGAGGTTCATTTTATTATCAAAATAATAAAAATTATTATTTTGATAATAAAGAGAATAGATCCTTAAATTTCAATCTTTAGAAATAGTCTATCTATCCTTTATTATCAAATTGATAACTAAGGCTAAATTTATATCTAAAGTTTTCATCCTTACAAAATAGTATCACTTGTTTTTTTCTTTTCCAAGCTTTCTATAGAGGGTAGCAATTCCAATCCCAAGCTTACGGGCCGCCATCTGCTTCCCACTTGTATCCCATCCATATACATCCAAAGCTTTTATGATATATTCTTTTTCTATTTCTCTTAAGGGCTGAATAACATCTAAATTGTACTCTTCTTGATTTCTATCGGATTTATAATGGAGAATATTTTCCGGGATCATATCCTTAGTAAGAGCTTCCTTCTCCTCAGCCATATTAATCATATATTCTAATGTGTTTTCAAGCTCTCTTACATTTCCAGGCCAGAGGTACTCCAATAAAATCTCCTTTGTTTCTTGGTCCATGGAAGTTATATTTTTATCATATAGAATATTATATTTCTTTATTTTTTCCTCCATGATAGTTTCTATATCTTCTCTTCTCTTCCTTAAAGGAGGTATTTCAATGGGAATGACATTTAATCTATAGTATAGATCTTCCCTGAATTTATTTTGTTTGATAAGCTCTTTTAGATCTTGATTGGTAGCTGCTATTACCCTAATATCGAGATCTATAGGTTTATTGGATCCTATTCTTACAATCCGCTTCTCCTGTAGAACCCTTAATATTTTTACCTGTAGGTTCAAGGGCATGTCTCCTATTTCATCAAGAAAAATAACCCCTTCATTTGCTAACTCAAATTTTCCTACTCGACCATTGGGATTGGCTCCACTAAAGGCCCCTTTTACATATCCAAAAAGTTCACTTTCCAAAAGTGTGTCGGGGATAGCTCCACAATTGATAGCAACGAAGGGCTTATTAGCCCTGTCACTTTCTGAATGGATGGTTCTTGCTACCAGTTCTTTTCCTGTTCCGCTTTCCCCCATAATAAGGACTGTAGATTTGGAAGTAGCTATTTTTTTAATTCTTTCTTTTAATAATATAATGCTCTTGGATTTTCCTAAAATTACATTGGTTTTAATCGTCTGATTGGCATAGGTAAGGTTATAGGCTTCGGACTTTAACTTTTTAATCTGATTAAAAATAAAAATCTTATTATACCCTGTCATTTCTAAAGGAAGGGATATTACCGTTCCCAATAGATCGTATTTTTTATCCCCTATTTGAATGGAATATTCTTCTTTTCCCATGATAAATTCATTTTTAGGGATTAGTTCTACTTTTTCATTGATATATTTTGATTTAAGATTTAATTGCTTCATGGCGCTACTATTCATACTGTAGATTTCATTATTATGATTAATCATAATAATCCCTTTATCCACATGATCAATAATTCTCCTTAAAGCTGTAATTAAGGATTTATTTCTTTCATTTTCCATGTATTCGTAAACTTTTGAACTAATAAAGTCTGATATTTGGTATAAAAATTCTATATGAGAATCTATTTTCTCTAATAATATTTTTTTCTGCTCTGGATTGGAACAAACTAATCCTATAACTCCTATTGTTTTATGATTTAATATAATCGGGGCACTTATTTCTAAATATTCATCGCAATTTCCATAATTTACACACTTTTTACATAAAGGGTGTTCGCCGGGTCTTTCTATGATTTGGTGAGTTCCTTTTTCTAGCACATACTTATAGACATATCCTTCTGCAAGTATGTTCTCATTAATTTTATCCGCAAATATTCCCGTACCTGCAATTCTATTCAAATCTGAATCTACGATTTCCACATCTACTGTAAGTACATTAGCAAGTACCTTTGCATATTTGATAACAGAGTCTTGAATAGATTTTAAATTGTATTTTGACATCGGCATCCTCCCTTTCACTTTTTATTTTGTCTCCTTAATTCTCTGTATTTTTCAGATCCTATTTCCATTTTTATAAGTTCTTTTGCCTTCTTAATGCTCCATCTATAATAATAAATTCCATAAGTATAAAGTATCATAAAAGATATAATAATGCCAATTAAATTTATATGATTCATCTATTTACCTTTTCCTTTCTTTTCATAAATATTGTTTAATCTCCTACACCAATTGATTTCGATTTGCCAAAGTTCCAAGGCTTAAAGTTTGTAAGTTACTACAGGTTGCATCAAGCTTAATTCCCTCAAATTCACAATGCAAATCTACATTCAATTAACATAATCAGTTAAATTAAATAGCAGCGGATAGTTTATTTATTATGTTATAAAAAAGAAAAATATGAATCTATAATAAAATATAACCATAGATGTCTTCACTGTATTTCTTAAAAAACATCTATGGCCATTTAAAATTAATTTTACCTACTCAAAAGGAATCCAGTCTACTTTCCAAACTCCTTGGCTATTTTTTAGTAATTTAAAATTCCAAGAAGGTTCTTTGGTTCCTTTGCTGTCTTCTTTAAAGTTCACTTGTATATAGGAGGTTTTATCATCATACTTTATTTGGGAAAAATTTTCTATCTTCTCTTGTAGTTTTTCCAACATTACCAAATGGGTAACATCCTTTTCTTTTAATTTTTCTTCAAATTCCCTCCAACTAGGAGTTCCATAGGCATCTCCTTTGATATAAAGTTCATAAAGAGTTTTTGTATTCTGGGTTTTAAAGGCATAATAGTAATATTGGAAAATTTCCATTGGGGCCAAGCCTTTTAATAGCTGTTCATTTCCCGTGCTAGCATATTTCTGAAATCCTTTAAATTGTTCATCTGATAGTAAAATATCTTTAATTTGGAATTCTACTTCGTTTTTTACTTGATCCTCATCTAAAATTTTTACAGGTTGGGGAGAATTTTTACATCCCGTCGCGATAAATATAGTTAGTAGCAATAGAATCATAGCCATTAGCAAATTTCTTTTCATGATGCACCTCCTAACGTAAGCTTAAGAAATTCTAGGCTGCTACACAATATAAAGGCAAAACCAACTAGCAGATAAGATAATGGCATAAATAATAGATATCCCCAACAGTAAGCTGGAGCCAACCTTTAAAAACTTTATATCTACATCTTTCCATAATAGACTAATACCCAACATTAGAAAGCTTGGCCCAATCAAAAATAGGCCAAAGGAATAGGGATCTAATGCCGGTATGTATTTTCTTATGATTTTAATGAAAAGCAAAGCTATACCAATAAAAGCCAAAAATAATCCAAAGGATTTGGTTAGTATGTTTACCTTCCTACTTTTTTGCATACTAATCCCCTCCTCTTATATTATTTTATACTATACTAGTATTTAATTTCTATTTTGTCACTTTAATATATACATCTTGTATCACTTTTTGGAATTCATTTAATATTCCATCACTTTCCACTGACCATTTCTTTAAATTCTTCTTCGTCAATAATCTTTACTCCTAGCTTTTTTGCCTTCTCTAATTTTGATCCTGCCTCTTCTCCTGCCAATACATAATCGCTCTTTTTGCTTACACTAGAACTCACTTTTCCGCCCCTTTCTTCAATGAAAGCACTGGCTTCTTTCCTAGTCAAGGTAGGTAGGGTACCGGTAAGAACAAAGGTCAATCCTTCTAGAGAGACATCTTTATTTTGCCCATTATTTTCTATTTCAGTCATAACCCCAGCTTTTTTCAATCTTTCTATTAATCTTTGATTTTCATGGCCCTGAAAAAAGGCCACGATATTTTCTGCCATCTTTTGTCCGATTTCATTAATAGCTACTAAATCCTCTGGGGTTGCTTTGGATAATTCCTCTATACTTTTAAAATGTGCTGCTAAAATTTTTCCCCCTCGCTCTCCTACTAAGGGAATTCCCAAGGCAAAAATCAAATGGGCTAGTCCATTGGTCTTGGATTTTTCAATAGCATTTAATAAATTTTCTACTGACTTTTTCCCCATTCTCTCTATGGTGAGAAGATCTTCCTCTTTTAAATAGTAAATATCTGATACGTCATGAATTAGTTGCTCCTGTAGTAATTGTTTTACCACCGCAGGCCCTAGCCCCTCAATATCCATAGCATTTCGGGAAGCAAAGTGGATGATTCCCCTTTCTACCTGGGCAGGACAAGCTGCATTCATACACTTGGTAGCCGCTTCTCCTTCTATCCTAAGAGTCTTTTCTCCACAAACGGGACAGAATTCTGGCATTTTAAAGGCCCTTTCCTCTCCACTACGTTCCTCCTTTATCACCCTTACCACTTCAGGAATGATCTCCCCTGCTTTTCTTACCATTACCATATCCCCAATGCGAATATCCCTTTCTTTGATATAATCCTCATTGTGTAAAGAAGCTCTACTTACTGTAGTTCCGGCTAGTTGAACAGGATATAAGATGGCGGTAGGAGTCAACGCTCCGGTTCTTCCCACTTGTACTTCAATATCTAGAAGTTTTGTTTTTTTCTCTTGAGGAGGAAATTTGTAAGCGATGGCCCATCTAGGACTTTTGGAGGTACTCCCTAAGACTTCTCTTTGAGCTAGATTATTGACTTTAATAACAATCCCATCAATATCAAAGGGCAACTCCTGTCTATGCTCACTCCAATAATGGATCTGTTCTATGACTTCATCAATATTCTTACATAGATAACACTTACTTACTTTAAATCCAATCTTTCTTAAATGCTCTAAACTTTCAAAGTGACTTTGAAAACCTTTCTCTTGGATGGATTCTAGGTTGAATACATAGATATCTAAGGGACGAGAAGCTGCTAATTTTGGATCTAGTTGTCTAATAGAGCCTGCTGCTGCATTTCGGGCATTGGCAAAAATAGGTTGTCCTTCCTTTGCTCGTCTTTCATTTAAGACAATAAAATCCCTTTTAGGAATTAAGATCTCCCCCCGGACTTCCAAAGAATCTGGTTCCTTTAATCTCATAGGAATAGAGCGGACAGTCTTAAGATTAGCAGTAACATCTTCCCCTATGTATCCGTCTCCCCGAGTGGCCCCTTGAACAAACTTCCCCTTATCGTATTTTAATACTACTGTTAAACCGTCAAATTTATATTCTACAACATACTCCACTTCTTGATGAAGGGTCTTTAAAATTCTCTGATCAAAGTCCCTTATATCTTCTTCACTAAAAGCATTGGCAAGGCTCAATTTAGGTACACTATGTTCTACCTTTGTAAAATACTCTAAAGCCTCTCCTCCTACTCTTTGACTAGGGGAATCCTCTGTAAGAAGTTCAGGATATTGTTCTTCCAATGCGATTAACTCTTGCATCATTTTATCGTACTGTGTATCTTCTATTTCTGGATCATCTAAAACATAATATCTATAATTATGGTATTCGATTTTTTTCTTTAATTCTTCAACTCTCTCACGGGCTTTCTGAAATTCATCCATAATTGATCACCTACTTTGTTTAATTATTAAGGTTTTTGTTCAACTGGCACAACAGATTAAGCTATTTCACTATAGTCAATGGAGCAAAGGACAAAGAAAGTTTTTTTATTCCAAGACCGGGAAAGGCAATGGATACTATGGTATCCCCATCTTGTTCCTTACGTTCTACTATGGTGCCAATACCAAATTTATTGTGTTTTACTTTCATACCCACCTGAATCTCCCGTACACCAGCACTGCCCTTAGAGGTGGTGGCAGCAATCTGGGAATCACGCTTTCCAAAACCAATATTCTTGTCTTGTCCTATTTGAAAACTGGCTTTGGACAAAGGTTTTTCTTGTACCTGTCGGTGTGGTTCTTCCTCCTCTACCAATAGATCTGATGGAATCTCTTCTAAAAATCTAGATTTTATATAATAGGTAGTTTGCCCATAAATGGTTCTTTGCATAGCATAAGTTATATAAAGTTTTTCCATTGCTCTGGTGATTCCTACATAACAAAGTCTTCTTTCTTCTTCCATCTCCTCATAATCTGTAAGGGATCGAAAATGAGGAAACATTCCCTCTTCCATTCCTGCCAAAAATACCACTGGAAATTCTAGACCCTTAGCATTGTGAAGGGTCATAAGTACTACAACCCCTTCTCCATCATCTAAATTATCAATATCTGCTACCAATGAAATGTTTTCTAGAAATACTTGTAGACTCGTGTCTTCACTATTTTGTTCAAATTCCATAGCAGCTGATATGAATTCTTCTAGGTTTTCTAAACGTATATCTGCCTTTTCCACCTTTCCTTCCTTTAACATTTCTAAATAGCCTGAATCCTCTAAAACGTGCTGAATCAATTCTGTTAACCCTATGGCTTTCTTCATTGTCATAAAGGTAGCCATCATAGTAGAAAATTTTCGAATCTTGTTTTTTACTCTTTCAGAAAGTCCAGGCACTTCATTAATATTCAGGATAATATTATACATCCCTTCCTCTTTAAATTCCGCATAATTTTCTATTTTTTCTAAGGTAGTTTTCCCAATTCCCCTTTTGGGTACGTTGATAATTCTTTTTAAAGCAATATCATCGTAGGGATTTTCCAATAGAGTGAGATAAGCTACAATATCCTTAATCTCCATACGAGAATAGAATTTCTGTCCTCCGAATATTTGATAAGGAATTCCTGCCCTCATAAAGGATTCCTCTAATACACGGGATTGGGCATTTGTGCGATAAAGAATGGCAAAATCCCCATAGGAACGATTTTCTTCCCTTCGACATTTTTCTATTTCCTGGGCAATAAAATCTCCTTCCTCATATTCGTTATAATTTTTTTTTACAAATATAAGGCTACCTTGCCCCTTATCTGTCCATAAATGTTTATCTTTTCGACCACTATTGTTTTGAATTACATAATTGGCAGCATCTAAAATTCTTTGGGAAGAACGATAATTTTGCTCTAGTTTAATGACCTTTGCCTCTGGAAAGTCCTTTTCAAAATCTAAAATATTTCTAACATCGGCGCCCCTAAAACGATAAATAGACTGATCATCGTCCCCTACTACACATAGATTTTTATAGCCCTGGGATAATAGATTTACTAATTTATATTGAGCATAGTTGGTATCTTGATACTCGTCTACTAAAACATATTTAAATTTATTTTGATAGTACTCTAGTACATCAGGATTCCCTTGAAAAAGTTCAATGGTTTTAAAAATCAAGTCATCAAAGTCTAGAGCATTGTTTTTCATCAACTTTTTCTGATAAAGTTGGTAAATGGTAGCAATTTTCTCTAAACGATAATTTCCTTCATTTTGATTGTTAAAATCCTCCGAAGTCAAAAGCTTGTCCTTTGCTTCTGAAATTGCTTTAATAACTACAGGTAATGGGAATTGTTTTTCATTTACATTCAGTTCCCTTAAACATTCTTGTAGTAAGCTTTTTTGATCAATCGTATCGTAAATGACAAAATTTTTATTATATCCTATTTTGTCGATATCTCTACGCAATATTCTTACACACATGGAGTGAAAGGTACTGACCCACATGGATGCACTTTCTGCTCCTACCAACTTTTCTACCCTTTCCTTCATTTCTCTAGCCGCCTTATTGGTAAAGGTAATGGCTAGGATTTGAGAAGGATAGGCAAATCCTTGTTCTATAATATAGGCAATTCTATGGGTTAAAACTCTAGTTTTTCCCGAACCTGCCCCTGCTAAAATCAAAAGAGGTCCTTCAATACACTGCACTCCTTCGGCCTGTTGAGGATTTAATCCCTGTAAAAGATCTGACATCTTACTGCTCCTTTCCTTTTCCATATCCAATGATTCTTAAGTTCAGATGAAATTTGCCTGTAAGAAATACTTTTCTCCACATATTCTTACTTTCCTTTCTCTATTATATAGAAATCTGTCCAAGATGAAAAGAAAGAAGAAGTGTAGGATATAAGGATCTATTTATCCGATGACTATCTGCGCCCTCTTCACACAATACTCCCTCTTATGGTAATCTTACAGCATACAAATAAAATAGAGCCATAGATGTCTTCATCTCACTGCTCCATAAAACATCTACGACTCTATTTTATTTAGCTTTGATTTGTTTTGAAACAATCCCTGTCACACTATAATAGTTCTTTATTCTCCTAATGCCTGCTCTAAATCATGGATAATATCATCTATATGTTCTGTTCCTACGGATAGACGAATGGTATTGGGTTTAACCCCTGATTCTAAAAGTTCTTGCTCACTCATTTGAGAATGGGTTGTACTTGCAGGATGAATTACTAAAGATTTTAGATCTGCCACATTGGCAAGTAAAGAAAATATCTCCAACTTATCAATAAAGGCTTTTGCTTCCTCTGGTCCTCCTTTGATTTCAAAGGTAAAGATAGAACCTGCCCCATTGGGAAAATATTTTTTATATAATTCATGATAGGGGTTATCTTGTAATGCTGGATGATTCACCCTTTCTACCTTTGGGTGTTTCGATAGAAAATCTACCACCTTTAATGCATTTTCTACATGACGTTCTACACGAAGGGATAGGGTTTCCAATCCTTGTAAAAGCAAAAAGGCGTTAAAAGGACTGATGGTAGCCCCCGTATCTCTCATTAGAGTAACTCTCATTTTTAAGATGTACGCTGCCTTTCCACCCGCCTCGGTAAATTTCATTCCGTGATAACTTGGATTGGACTTAGATAATCCTAAAAATTTGTCATTTTGTGTCCAGTCAAAATTACCACCGTCAACTACTACACCGCCCATAGTAGTTCCATGGCCTCCGATAAATTTGGTGGCAGAATGTACTACAACATCTGCTCCATGTTCAATAGGGCGGAATAAATAAGGCGTAGCAAAGGTATTATCAACAATAAGGGGGATTCCATGCTTATGAGCAACCTCTGCTACTGCATCCACATCAATGATATTACAATTTGGATTCCCTAGGGTTTCCATAAAAATTGCCTTCGTATTTTCTTGAATAGCATTTTCAAAATTAGAAACATCATCTCCGTTTACAAAAGTTGTTGTAATCCCATAATCTGCTAAAGTATTTTCAAATAAATTATAAGTGCCTCCGTAAATCGTGTTAGAAGAAACAATATGATCTCCTGCACCGGTGATATTTAAAACAGCATAGGTAATAGCAGCGGATCCAGTGGCAGTAGCTAGAGCCCCCACCCCTCCTTCCAATGCAGCAACTCTCTTTTCAAAAACATCAGAAGTTGGATTCATAATTCTTGCATAAACATTTCCTTCCTCTGACAATCCAAAGCGGTTTGCACCCTGTTCAGAATTAGCAAAAACATAGGAAGTTGTTTGATAAATCGGGACAGCTCGGGCATCTGTTGCAGGATCAGGCTTTTCCTGACCAACATGTAATTGTAAGGTTTCAAATTTTAAATTTGTATTTTCCATGTGTTTCACTCCAATCCATACATAGTATTTTTATGTATTTTCCTAATAATTAATCATTATAATATACGGAATATTTTGATTTGTCAACAAAAAATAAAAATTAATTCTTACTAGTCTTATAGGAATTTATTGAAATAAATAAAGGTATATGATATAGTAATAATAGAAAAACTAAAACTAATTTTTAAGAATAAAAGGAGAGATATTATGAAGATTCCTAAAAGTCTTTCAGATTTAGTTGGAAAAACACCCTTATTAGAGTTGTCTAACTATGAAAAAGAAAAACAAATAAAAAGCACTCTTATCGCAAAACTAGAGTATTTTAATCCCGCTGGGAGTGTAAAAGATAGAATTGCCAAGTCTATGATTGAAGACGCAGAGAAAAAGGGAATTTTAAAAACAGGTTCCACTATCATTGAAGCTACCAGTGGAAACACAGGGATTGGACTGGCTTCCATAGGAACGGCAAAGGGATATAGAGTAATCATCGTCATGCCTGAAACCATGAGCGTAGAACGTAGAAAGCTTATGAAGGGCTACGGTGCTGAATTAATTTTAACAGAAGGAGCAAAAGGAATGAAAGGAGCCATTGCCAAAGCAGAAGAATTGGCAAAAGAAATTCCAGATTCCTTTATTGCTGGTCAATTTATAAATGAATCTAATCCAACTGCTCATAAAACAACAACTGGTCCAGAAATTTGGGAAGATACCGATGGTAAAGTAGATATTTTTGTAGCAGGAATCGGAACTGGCGGTACTATTACAGGGGTTGGAGAATACTTAAAGGAAAAAAATCCAAGTGTAAAAATCATTGCCGTAGAACCAGCAGCATCACCAGTTCTATCTAAAGGAACCGCTGGATCCCATAAGATTCAAGGAATTGGTGCTGGATTTGTTCCAAAAGTACTTAATACTGATATTTATAATGAAATCATTGCCGTTAAAGATGAAGATGCCTTTGCTACAGCAAGGGAAGTTGCAAAATATGAAGGCCTCTTAGTGGGAATTTCCTCAGGAGCCGCTGTTTGGGCTGCTACACAAATCGCCCTAAGACCTGAAAATGAAGGGAAAAATATTGTAGCACTACTTCCAGATGCAGGAGAACGCTACCTTTCAACTCCATTGTTTGAAGCTTAATCTAATATAAAAAAGTAACTGCTGTATCACTTTTAATACTCCCAGCCTATAAAGTGGGAGATAAGTACTGCTACGGCCCTAGATAAGTTTTTCTCCTAAAGGGCAAGGATTTCTAAGTATCGAAAATACCAATACTAAGAACTCTGTTAGTAAGGTTTAGGTGGAGAAAAGTATTCTTACTGACCAAACTCCATCTGAACCTAAAAATCATTTGATCAATATTATCTAATCTTAAAAATCTTAGGGCAGGATTATCCTGCCCCTACAATTGATTTACTACTAACATTTAAACCTATCCTACTATCTGTTCCTATACTGGATGTACCTTGTTTTTTTCATCATAAACTGTATAGTCTATTTTGTATTTTTCTGTTTGACGATATTTGAAGAATTCTGGGGCAACCTGTGGAAATAGAGCATAGGATAAGATATCTTCCTCTTGTTCCTCATATTCCTTCATTTGATTATGAAATTCTTCTAATTGGGGTGGAATTAGATCTGCTGGTCGACAATTAATGACTTTTTCATCTCCAATAATCTTCTTACGGATTTCTTTGGAAATTTCTACAGTTGGTTTTCCGTATTCTCCCCTTACATAAGCTTTGATTTCCTTGGGAATCATTTTATATCTTTCGCCTAAAATCACATTAAATACTGCTTGGGTTCCTACCATCTGACTCATAGGAGTTACTAATGGTGGGTATCCTAAGTCCTCTCGAACTCGAGGTACTTCCTTTAACACCTCTTCAAATTTGTCTTCGGCATTTTGCATCTTTAATTGAGATACTAAGTTAGAAAGCATACCACCAGGTACTTGATAGATAAGTGCATTTACATCTACCCCCAATACCTTTGGATTTAATTGGCCACTTTCCAAATATTTTTGTCGAATAGGTTTGAAATACTCTGCAATTTCATTTAATAGATTTAAATCTAATCCAGTATCATACTCTGTACCTTGCAAGGTTGCTACAAAGGATTCTGTTGGAGGTTGGCTAGTTCCCATTGAGAGTGGTGATATAGAAGTATCTATAATATCTACCCCTGCTTCTATTCCTTTTAAATAAGTTAGAGAACCCACTCCGCTCGTGGCATGGGTATGAAGTTCAAGAGGAATCTTCACGGCCTTTTTAAGCTCACTTATTAATTCATAGGCATTGTATGGTGTTAAAATACCAGCCATATCTTTAATACAAATAGAGTCAGCACCCATATTTTCTATATCTTTTGCTAGCTTTACATAATACTCAATGTTATGTATTGGGCTAGTTGTATAAGAAATAGCAACTTGAGCATGTCCCCCTTCTTTTTTGGTGGTCTCTAAAGCCACTCTAATATTTCTTATATCATTTAAAGCATCAAAAATACGAATAATATCAATACCATTTATGATAGACTTTTTCACAAATTCAGTTACTACATCATCAGCATAATGCTTATAACCTAAAAGATTTTGACCCCTTAATAGCATTTGAAGCTTTGTATTTTTTACATGTTTTCGAATGGTTCGGAGTCTTTCCCAGGGATCCTCCTTTAGAAATCTTAAACATGCATCAAAGGTGGCTCCTCCCCACATTTCAAGAGCATTGTAACCTACCTTATCCATTGTTCCTAATATGGGAACCATTTCTTCGGTTTTCATCCTAGTCGCAATCAAAGATTGATGGGCATCCCTTAAAACGGTTTCCATTATTTTTACTTTCGCCATGTTGTGCCTCCTTCTATTGTTTATATCTATATAATAGTATACCCATTTATGTAACCTATTATCTTTTTCATCATAACATATGTGCAAAATGTAGCTATCAAAAAAAACAAAATAAATGCAATGGATTGAAACCTCAATCAACTATAGGAATATTTTAAAATTATTTCTGTAAAATAAAATAAGGGAATCCCACGGGACTCCCTTCCAATTAATTGCCCTATTTTTTCAACTTAAAAGAACTTTTTAGGGATACAATACGATTAAACACCAATTTATTCTCTGTAGTATACTTAGGATCTACATTAAAATACCCGTGACGGATGAATTGAAATTTATCCTGGAGTTTTGCATCTTTCATATTGGGCTCTACAAATCCTTGTACTACTTCTAAGGAATTAGGGTTAATATTCTCTAAAAAGTCTTTTTCCCCTTGTTTTTCATCCTCTAAGATTAATGACTCATATAGTCTCATCTCTGCTGGGATGGCATTGGAAGCCTCCACCCAATGAAGAGTACCCTTTACCTTTCTTCCAGTAAAACCTGTTCCGCTTTTGGTCTCTGGATCATAAGTACAATGTAGCTCTATTACATTTCCTTCTTCATCTTTAATCACTTCATTGCATTGAATAAAATAAGCATGCTTTAAACGGACTTCATTTCCCGGGAATAATCGAAAATATTTCTTAGGTGGATTTTCCATAAAATCCTCTTGTTCAATATAAATCTCTCTGGAAAAAGGAATCTTTCTTTTTCCCATTTCTGGATTATCAGGATTGTTTTCTGCCTCTAAATACTCTACCTGTCCCTCAGGATAGTTGGTAATTACTACTTTTAAAGGTCTTAAAATAGCCATAGTTCTTGGAACCTTTATCTTTAGATCTTCCCGCAGAAAATGATCTAGCATTTGTCCATCTACGATACTATTGCTTTTAGACACTCCGATTTCTTTACAGAAATTCTTAATGGCTTCTGGGGTATACCCTCTTCTTCTAAATCCAGAAATAGTAGGCATTCGGGGATCATCCCAAGAATCTACTACCCCATTGTCTACTAACTGCTTTAACTTTCTTTTACTCATAACCATATTGGTTATATTCAATCGTGCAAATTCGATTTGTTTTGGTGTATTTTTCATTTCACATTCCCTTACTACCCAATCATATAGAGGACGATGATCTTCAAATTCTAGACTGCAGAAGGAATGAGTCACTCCTTCTATAGCATCTTCTAAAGGATGGGCAAAGTCATACATTGGATAAATACACCATTTATTTCCAGTTCTATGATGGGTTGCATGGGCAATTCGATATAATACGGGATCTCTCATATTGATATTGGGAGATGCCATATCTATTTTTGCTCTTACTACTTTTTCACCATCTTCAAATTCTCCATTTTTCATGGCTTCAAATAATGTTAAGTTTTCTTCCACTGAACGATTTCGATAAGGACTTTCCTTTCCTGGTTGTGTTAAAGTCCCTCTATACTCTCTAATTTCCTCTGCAGAAAGATCATCTACATAGGCTTTTCCTTTTTTAATCAATAATTTAGCCCGTTCATACATTTCTTCAAAATAATCTGAAGCAAAGAATAAGTTATCCCATTCATAACCTAACCACTTTACATCCTCTTTAATAGATTCTACATATTCTGTGTCTTCCTTTATTGGGTTAGTATCGTCAAAGCGTAAATTTGTTTTTCCGTTAAATTCATCAGCTGTTTCAAAATCAACAATAATGGCCTTTGCATGACCTATATGTAAGTATCCGTTAGGCTCTGGGGGAAAACGGGTAATGATTTCTTTGTATTTCCCGGATTTTAAATCTTCTACCACAATATTTCGTATGAAATTTGATGATACTTTTTTTCCATTTTCCATACTATACACCTTCTTTTTATGGTTTTTCTCAACTTTTTTTATCATATCATATAATTCTACATTTTTCTATGAATTTCTAAGGTTTTAGACATTGATTCAATATATTATCTATTTCCCATTTTTTTATATTTATTCACGCTAATATAACCCGTTGTGCTAGTTAAATGATTATGATTTATAGAGCTTTATGTTTCATAGGATAGATGTCTTCACTGCGCTACTTAAGCAAATGCCCTCCTTTTTAAAATAACAAAATATAGGTAAAAAAGGGGGCACTAAAGCCGCCTAACGTGAAACATCTATCCCTTAAATCAACTAGCACAATAGGTTGATATAGTATACTCATTGATAGAAATATATGTTCCAATGAATGTTTATATATTCTATTATAACTTTAATAGACTACTACACAATTTTTCCCTTGGCCTTTGCTTTCTTTAAAGATGCCTCTGCCCTATAGAGCAGTTCTTCCATAGAAATATCAGCTTTAAAAGTGGTATAAATCCCAATACTAGCTGTAATATGGATAGAATCTTTTCCACAATTAAAGCTAAGCTCTTTTATGATATTTTTTAAATTTTCTGCCCATTGTTTAGATTGCTTTAGGGTATAGTGGTTTAGAACAATGATAAAGGTATCGGCATTGTATCTAGCCACCCATTGACCCTTGGTCTCTACTTGTTTTTCCAGGATTTTTCCAAATTCAGATAAAATCCTATCTCCACAGGAATATTCATAGTTTTTATTAATTTCTTTGAAATCATCTATATTAATCATAAGAAGGGAAAGGAATTCTTCTTTTATATTACTACTAAGAATGTCAAAGGGCAAACGTTCATAAATATATCTGTCTCTTATACACATCTCCGAGCCCACGAGACAGGCAGAA
>USMD01000016.1 GCA_900555725.1 uncultured Garciella sp.
GGGAAATCGTTATCCAGGGACATAGCTGCCGTTATCTCCCACTTTGATAGAAGTGGGAGTCTTACGGCAGATAGTCATCGGATAAAAAGTGCTTTTGGGAATACCCTTCAATCTTTATCTTATTATACTTTAAATAACCATATTTGGTCAACCATCATTCCTTCGGTTTTTGGTCTGTAGTATCTCCTTTTTCTTCAATATAAACTTTCTCATCAGGATAAACTAGTCCTAAATATTTTCTAGCCAAATTTTCAATATATTTATAAGAATCGCTATTATCTAATTGTTCAGATAGTTGCTGACGGTTCGTCTTAGCCTCTTTTACTTGGGCCTGTAATTGGGTTTTCCTTTGCTCTAACTCATTGTACTGTATTTCTAAAGAAATGTAACGAAAGATAAAATACCCAAATACAATTACTAAAAAGAGAAGGGTTCCTTTTTTTGATTTTTTCTTCTTTTTCCGCCTATTTCCCTTAGGCCTATTTTTATAACTTTTTGGGCTCATTTTATATCATCCTAATTTTCTTTCTTTATTGTAAGCTTCCTATTCTCAATCTTTTATAAGAAATAAGGGTATAAATCGTAATAAGAATTTAAATATTTTATTTTAAATATATTCTATAAAAAAGATTCTTTTCCTCCTTTCCTCTACTAATTTTTTTTATTTAAATACTTTTTATATTTTTTAAACTGGGCAATCATCAATTTGGGAATATTGAAATACTTTATTAGTTTTTCTTTTAGATGAGTCCCCCTATTCCATACTTTCATCACGGGGGTATAAAAAATAGATCTTATCCATTTAAAAGGAATCACAAAAAGCATTAGAATGGTTGTTAAAATATTTCCAACCATTTCAATGATAAAAACAATGACCTTTCGAATAAATTTACTCAATAACCAAAAATATAAAATCCATCCTACTGTAAAGCCTAATAGGGTATAGACTCTTACAATCCCGTCATTGCTATAAAATAAAATCCCTAGAACAACAACAATAGCCAACATCCAAAAGAGGATGTCCTTTTTCCCCCTTCTTTTGTTTTTTTTATTTTGATTGCCTAATAATATATCTATCATATCATATAAAATGCCAATCATTAACCCTCCATATAGGGTAAATAAAAAAATATAAACTTGGATATATATATTTTCTTCCATAGTCTTCCCTCCACTATTTTAGCTACTCTCTATATCTTATGACTTTGAGGAAAGTTTTTAGAAGTATCCTATCTAAAATCATAAAATAAGGAAAGCAAACTTTGTAATAAAGTAGCTTTCCTATTGTATTTATCGAAACATTTTCCCTAAGAAACTGCTTCCTTTACTTTTAAAATCTACATTGTCACTATACGAAAAAGATACGATTTTCCCTGTAATGTTTAAACTAGACTGCTCTACATTAAGATTATTAATATGCAAATCCTCTCCCTCTATCGTTAAAAGTCCCATCTCTGTTTCCAGGATTACCGTGTCTTCATTAAAGCTATGAACGTCTTTTACTCCCTGTATATTCAATATTTTTCGGTCTAAAAGTTCGATTTTATGACCATTTATTCTAGGTGAAATATTTCCTTCCATCATTGCGCCCCCTTTTTCTTATCTTGTACCATTTATATGTGGACTAGGCTTACTTTATTACACTTGTTTATAAAATAAATCAAGACTAAGTAAAAGAAGATACCAAGTGGAAGGAGCCATAGATGTTTCACTACGCTGCTTCATGAAAACATCTATGGCGCTTAATCCCAAAGTTTTACAACATGTACATCTTTGAAATAATGCTGTATAATCTCCTCTGTAGTTTTTCCTTCTTTCGCCATTTTATAGGCTCCCCATTGGGACATTCCTACCCCATGTCCATAACCACTACCTTTCATAATGACTTTATCTCCTTGGACTTGAAGGTTGGTAAGTAGAGTAGACTTCATTTTGGTACTATCTAATGCTACCCGAAAATCCGGTGCTGACACCTCTGTGTCATCAATAGATAAGGTAACTGCCCTACCAGAGGGTCCTTTTTGCCCTATATTGATATTACTGCAACTACTAATCTTAGCTCCTACCTTATTAGCTGCATTGATAATTTCCTGCTTTGTAAACTCTGCACTCCAGTTTGCATCCTCTGGTGGAGCTTCCTTGGAATCGGGAGATTCTACACTTTGTATATAGGGCGGCTCCTTCTCCTTAAATGCTAAGCCCTCTTTTGCTGTAGCAGTTCTTCCCCCTGCATGAGAATGAAACCAAGCCCTAATATAGTGCCCATCATATACGGCAACCATCCCGGTGGTATCTTGCACTGCTTTATTAATTTTTTCATTTACATCCTCAGGGGCCCATGCTTGGGCTTCTTCAACATCTGTGGATACGTCTGCTCCTTGGTATTTTGAAGTCTTATCGATTAAAAATTCCATTACAAAGGTACGGGCTAAAATAGCCTGGGCTTTTATAGCCTCCTCTGGCCAATCATTGAGGATTTCTCCCCCTAATACTCCTGCCACATACTTTTCAATATCTACTTCTTTTTTAACTCCTTCATCTAATACATATACTACTACATTACGATCATCCTGTAATTGTTTTGGGATGGCTGGCTTTTTTAGGCCCTCTTGGGATTGTTCCTTTGTTCGCTTTTCTTTCTCTCTTACTCTCCTCTCTTCATCGGTGGCACAACCTGTTAGCGTGGAAAAAAAGAAAATAAAAATGAAAAGCATTATAGATCCTTTGTATATTTTTTTCATATTTTTCCCTCCTTATTAATCTTAGTATTATACAAATTTCCAAATAATAAAGAGGAAATATTTACAAGGAAGGGAAGTTAACTTTAATCTAAATTACGGTATATTTCTTTGGATTGATCTTTAGTAATGTGTTCTGATGTGTCCAGTACTTCCACTTTGAAGACTCTACTACCCAAGGTAATGGTTAAAATATCTCCTGGATGCACATTTGTACCTGCCTTTGCCACTTTGCCATTGACAGATACCTTTCCCGCATTGCAAGCTTCTTTGGCAATGTTCCTTCTTTTTATAATCCGTGTATTCTTTAAGTACTTGTCTAATCTCATATTTTCTCCTTTCATACCTCTATTATATACGAAAACAGAAAAAAACACATCAGTTTAAAACTGATGTGTCTCTAAAATTTATAATTTATTCCCTATTCAATATCGATTTTTCTAGCATTTTCATTTTTATCTTTAGGAACAATAATGTTTAATACCCCATTGTCCAACTTAGCCTTTGCTCCTTCTTGTTTTGCATCCGGTAGATATACACTACGACTCATTGAACTATATCGACTTTCCCTATGAATGTAATTTTTCTTTTCTTCATTGATAGTATCTTCTTTTTTTACAAAAATAGTAAGTCTTCCGTCATTGAATTCTAAGTTAATTTCATCTTTATTTACCCCTGGAAGTTCTGCTTCAACAACATATTCTTTCTCATTCTCTTGTATATTTACCTTAAAATTATTTCCTCTTAGACTTGGATAATTCGCCCAATTATCAGTAAAAAATTCATCTAGCATATTATAAAATCCACCAAAAAAATTATTAGGCATATTCTCTCTTCTTCTATTAAAAGGTACCAATGCCATACAATCAGCTCCTTTACAATATTTTTACACTCATTGTATATTTTGTTAGCACTCTACTTGCTCGAGTGCTAACCTTTACTTATTATATATCACTTTTTAAAATTTATGTCAACCTATTACAGGAATTTTTTCTTTAGATTTTTCGAATACTAATCCTAGAAATCAAATAATTCTTAGGTTCAGATGGAGCTTTCTTTTTATCCAGGCACACAGTAGTGCTTATCTAATCCAAAAAATCTTATTGTTAAACAGAAGATTCTATGATAAAATGTTTTCAATATATAATCATTTGTTTGTTATATGAAAACACAAGGTGGTGAATGACTTTGAAAATCGGATTATTAGGTCTTGGTACCGTTGGCTCTGGGATTTATGAAATTATAAACCAGAAAAAGGGCAATTATTTTTCTAATACAAAAAAAGATACTATGATTTCTAAAATACTCGTCAGAGATCCTCACAAACCCCGTAATATAGACGTCCCATCAAAAATGTTAGTTACCGACTTTCAGGAAATTTTAAATGATAAGGAAATTGGGATTATTATTTGTGTTATGGGAGGAATGGAACCAGAATATACTTATATGTTACAGGCAATGGAAAAGGGTAAGCACGTAATTACGGCTAATAAAGCCATTGTATCAGAACATATGAATGTGCTTTTTAAAACCTCTAAGAAAAATAATGTAAACTTTTTATTCGAGGCAAGTGTAGGGGGAGGAATCCCTATCATCACAACCTTATATCAGTCATTAAAAATAAATCAAATCACTAAGATAAAAGGAATCTTAAATGGTACTACAAATTATATTTTAAGTAAAATGTCCCAAGAAGGCTGGGATTTTGAGGATACATTAAAAAAAGCCCAAGAGTTAGGTTTTGCTGAAGCTGATCCTACAGCAGATATTGATGGCTTCGATGTCTCTAGAAAACTTTCCATTTTATCTTCCTTAGCTTTTGGTTGTCATATTAAAGAGGATGCTATTTATAAAAAGGGGATCCGAGAGGTCACAAAATCAGATATTGATTATATTGATTCCATGGAGTGCGTATTAAAGTACCTAGCCCACTCTGTTCTAAAGGATGGCGTCTATTATGAAACAGTGGAACCCACCATACTATCTAAAAATAATATGATCAGCAATGTGAATGAGGAATTCAATCTTGTATCCATCACTGGAAATATCATTGGAGAATTACAATTTTATGGAAAAGGAGCAGGTAAAAATGCCACAGCCAATGCAGTAGTTGGAGATCTACTCTATATTATAAATAATGATCTTAGCCATCAAGAAATCTCCCTAAATAATTCCCTAAAAAATGGTGGTATTTCAGCTTTTATAGGTAAATACTATTTTCGGGCAAATGTAAAAAAACAAGGAGATTTTGGAAGGGTCGTGGATCTAGTAACGGAGTATTCTCATCAAAATAAAATAGAATATACCAATGGAAAACTCTATATCATTACAGAAAATTTAAATGCCGATAGGGCTAATACATTAGCCAAAAAATTGCAATCTGAGGGTATTGATTTATTTTATGCTCGAATAGATTCATAAATGTGGGAGATCAAAAGGTACCCCTTGAGGTGAGATCTAGTTTTAACCATAATAAAGGAACAACTATAAAGGAGGATGTAAAGATGGAAAAGGCATTAATAAGAGGAATTTCTTTAGATGAGAATATTGGGAAAATATCTGTATTAGAAGTGCCTGATAAGCCTGGAATTGCCTTTCAACTATTTCGTTCTTTGGCCATATCAGATATTCACGTGGATATGATTGTTCAAAATGTCAATAGAAATGGAGTGAATGACATCAGCTTTACTGTTGCTATGGATGAATTATCAGAAGCCATAGAAATATCTCAAAAATTTGCCTTTGAAGTAAACGCCAATAAAGTGATCTATGATAAAGCCGTTGCAAAACTTTCTGTAGTAGGAACTGGAGTTTTGGACAATGCAGAAGTAGCTTCTAAATTCTTTGAATCCCTATTTGAATTAGAAATTAATATTCAAATGATTAGTACTTCAGAAATAAAGATATCCTGCATCATTGATAAAGAAAGGGGAAAAGAAGCTCTAAAATATATGCATCAAAAATTTAATATGTAAGATAAATCTAAAAAAATCAGGCCATGAAAGTGACCTGATTTTTATGTAATGATAAATTATTTATTCACACTATCCTTTAAAGCTTTTCCTGCCTTAAAGACTGGTGCTTTGGAAGCTGGAATGACCATTTCTTCATTGGTTTGTGGGTTTCTGCCCTTTCTTTCTGCTCTTTCTCTTACCTCAAAGCTTCCGAATCCTACTAATTGAACCTTATCTCCATTTGTTAAAGCTTCTTGCACACCTTCAATAAAAGCATTTAAGGCCTTTTCTGCATCTTTTTTAGATAGTCCACTTTTTTCTGTCATACTAGTAATTAATTCAGATTTATTCATTTTTTCTCCTCCTTCGTATGAATCTGAAATTTATTTAATAAAATTCATAACCATTATACACTAAAAACTGTTTATTTCATAGTTTTTTATGAATGTCTTTAAAATTGGTTATGCAATTTCCTACCTATTTGTTTCTGCAATTCGTAATTTGAGACTACTATCAAAATCTTCGATAGAAGAATGGGATTTTCAGATCATATTTTTTATTTTTATTCTTGTGCTTTTGCCTGATTCCACAACTTGTCCATTTCTTCTAAGGACATGTCCTCTAAATTTCTATCTAGCTTCTTTGCTTCATCCTCTATATAAGAAAAACGATGAATGAATTTTTCTGTGGTTTGCCCTAAGGCCATTTCAGGTTGTATTTTTAAAAACCTTGCTACATTTACAATAGAAAAAAATAAATCTCCTAGTTCTTCTACTATTTTATCCTGACTTGATGTAAAATATACCTCCTGAAACTCCCCGAACTCTTCTTTTACCTTTTTTATTGCATCCTCTATGTTCTCCCAGTCGAACCCTACATCTGCTGCTTTCTTTTGTACCTTATAGGCTCTCATTAAGGCTGGAAGGGAATTGGGTACGGCTTTTAGTACCTCTGTTTGGGTTTGCATACCCTTTTCTACTTTTTTAAGCTTTTCCCAGTTATTCAATACTTCTTCACTAGTTTTGACATCCACATCTCCAAAAATATGTGGATGTCGATATATTAATTTATCACAAATTCCCTTTATCACATCTTCTAAATGAAAATGGCCATTTTCCTCAGCTATTTGAGAGTGGAATACTACTTGCAGCAAAACATCCCCTAATTCTTCTTCTAAACTTACCATAGACTTTTGATGAATGGCATCTATCACTTCATAGGCTTCTTCAATAAAATTTTGCTTTAGACTCTCATGGGTCTGCTGTCTATCCCATGGACAGCCATTTTCTCCCCTTAGGATAGTTACAATATCCTGTAGCCGCTTTATTTGTCCCCCCGATAATTGTTCTGTCCTCACAGGAGGAATATATACACTGGTTAAATAATCAATCCAAGGCTGTCGGTCTAACTCATATAAAGGAATATGTACTATCTTCTCTTTTCCTTCTACCCCAGCAGCCCTTACCATAAACATCATAGTCTCATCTTTATAATATTCCATAAGTTTTAATTTTATTTCTGATGCAACCAAGGGACTATAAACCTGGGTAATAATATTCCCTACCTTAGGATCCACTCCTTGGGAAGAAATCTCTAATCCATTCACAATTTTTAATCCATGAATCGGATCTATTTTTAAACTATAAATAAGAGTATCTATAAAGCTCATTGCAGGAAAAATTTCTACTTTAACCCCTTGCTCTGGCCCAAATTTAAGGATTCTTTCTACCGTTTCCTCTGCAACCAGTGGATGCCCTGGTACAGCATATACCACTTCTTTGTTTTTCTTTGCTTTCTCAATGATTTCTACAGCAATTTTATGATAAACTTTCTGAAAATCCTCTCCCTCTTCATATGCAGAATCAAAGCTTTCAAAAGCAATCCCCATATCCTTCAAATAAGAAACATTGGGATGCTTGAGGGTACGTAAATAAACATGCCGACAATGTTTCATTTTTTCTATGGCACCTAAGGAAATATCCTGGATACTTCCTGGCCCCAATCCTACAATGCTAATCTTAACATCCATAAATTATTTTTTCTCCCTTCTTAAAAAACCAAATTTCTTTAAAATAGGAGTCAGCCTATTTCCTCCAGGAATTACCTCCATTTCTTGAACCGTAATCCCTCCAATAAATAGGAGAACTATAAAGTATACAATCGCTCCTAAGCCTATGGATAATAAAGTGGATATGCTATTTCCTAATAATCCATGGGTACTATAATAAGTCATTAATACCATTACTCCCATTGCCAAAACTGCAATCACTGGCTTTATGACAGTTTGACCTATACGAATCTTTACCTTAGTATATTTTTTTACAGATTTATAATTTAAAAAGGATGCAACTGCATAGGCTACAATACTTCCAATGGCCGCCCCTTGTATATTAAGCTGTGGTATGGCAACTAAAATATAATTCACAATTACTTTAATAATAGCACCTGCAAGCAAGTTCCTTATGGGTACAATCATTTGATTTAAGCCCTGTAAGATACTTTGTAAAGTAGCGGTTAACATTACAAAAATAACACTATAAGCTAGTATTGTTAAAATACTTCCCCCATCACTATCCCCAAATAAAAGACTTATAATAGGACCCGATAGAAGGGAAAGACCTACCGCAGCAGGTAAGGCTACTAATAATACGGAACGAATGCCTAGCTCTACTCTATTTTTTAATTCCTCCCTATCCCTTAGGGCAATGGCTTCTGAAATAGCTGGTACTAGACTGGCAGATAATGCAGTGCTCAAGGCCAAAGGAACATTTACTAGAGTTTGGGCCTTTTGGGTCATTTGACCAAAGAGAGCTGCAGATTCATTCATGGTAAACCCTGCCTGGGCTAATCTTGCAGGTACCATACTGGTATCTATAATTCCCATTAAAGAAGTTACCGTAGCAGAGATACAAGCTGGTATAGAGATTGCCAATAATCTTCTTAAAATCAACTGGGTAGATTCTCTTCTCCCTTTAGGAGACCGATCAATTCTTCTGTGAATATTTTTTTTATTTAATAAATAAAGAGAAATTAAAAAGGCACTTCCAACCATGGCCCCTGCCGTCGCTCCAAAGGATGCTCCTCCAGCGGCTTCAGGAATTCCATAAAGATTTACCAATAAGATAGATAAGCCTAATCCTCCAATCACTCTACCAATGGATTCTATAATTTGAGATACTGCCGTAGGAGTCATAACTTGTAATCCTTGAAAATATCCTCTAAATGCTGACATTAAGGAAACAAAAAAAGGTGCAAAGGAAATTCCAATCAGTGCATAATAGGCATCTGGATGCCAATTTAATACATGGATGATTACGTTTCTAAGGACGTATAATAAAAAAGATGAAACCCCCCCAATAATGATTAAAAGCACAAGGGAAATCTTAAAGATCCTGTGGGCTTCCCTATAATTTCCTAAGGCTGCCCTTTCTGAAACCAATTTAGAGATAGCCAATGGCAATCCAATTACCGAAATAGATAGAAAAAAATTATAAATAGGATAAGGATAAGCATATAATCCTAAGCCAATATCCCCGATAATATGGGATAAAGGAATCTTAAAAAAAATGCCTAAAAATTTTGCTAAGATTGCTCCCACACTTAATATGGCAGCCCCCTTTAAATATGAATTTTTACTCATCTATCTTTACCTCCTACCATATAATACATTCTTACGATAGATAATTACTGCTCATTCATTCTATTAGTAAATTCCAGTTTTCTAATATTCCAACGCCTATTATATCAGAAATATTGTGGGAAACGAAATGCTAAAAAAAATAAAGTAGAACCCTATCGGGAAACTACTTTACCTTATAAATGTTATCTTGTTCCTGTCTATGGTTCCATTTGTTTTCCTAGAAAATTAGCTGCTGTTTCTGCAAGCTTCATCTCTATCTCTCCCATTGCATTGTCCTCTTTGGATAGGAGAATAACAGCTCCAATAGCATCACCTTGGGAAACAATAGGAGCAATCACCTGTGATGCATAAGGGGATGGTCCATTCTGAGTCTCTATAATATTAAGGGTATTATCATTATCTTTTAAATTCCTAATTTTCTTATTTTCTATTACCTGTTCTAATTCTTTGCTAATTTTTTTCCCCATGTATTCTTTTTTAGATGCTCCAGTTACTACGATAATATTATCCTTATCAGAAATACAAGTAATATGTCCAATAGATTGTTGCAACGCTTCTGCATATTCCTTTGCAAAATCATTTAATTCTCCAATAGGTGAATATTTTTTTAAAATAACCTCATCTTCGCGATCCGTATAAATTTCAAGAGGATCTCCCTCACGAATACGCATAGTACGTCTTATTTCCTTTGGAATTACTACTCTCCCTAAATCATCGATACGTCTTACAATCCCCGTAGCTTTCATTTATTATTTTCCTCCTTCTGTGTTCTTTTAATTTTGAGTCAAAATTAGTATTTATCTATTTTGTCAAATTTATACACAAAAGGAAAAATGATTTAGACTAAAGTTTTTCTGGATAAGTTTTTATTCCTACTTCTTCCCTTTTCTGGCTTACATAATTTTGATACTTTTCATTTTGAGCATTAGATAGTAGTGCTTGTTGAATACTATTTTTTACCTTATCAAAGGATTGTACTGGTTTCTTATTTTTATCTTCCACTTTAATCACATGGAATCCATAGCTAGACTGCACCACATCACTGACCTTTCCAGGTTCTAGGGCAAAGGCTGCCTTAGAAAATTCCGGTATCATATCTGCATAGGTAAATTCTCCTAGATCTGCTGCTTCACTAATTCCTTCTTTCCCTTTATATTCTTTCATTAAGGCATCAAAATCTTCTCCATTTTTTGCCTTTTTAGCAATTTCTTCTGCTAGTTTTTTGTGATCTGCGTCAGCAAGAATATGTTTTGCTGATACCGTACTTTGGTCGTATTGCTTTTTATTTTTTTCATAATACTCTTTTATTTCTTGATCAGATACCTTAACATCCTTTACTACCTTTTCTTGTAATCCCTGGGCATATTGGCTATCCACAAAGAAATTATTTAAATATTGATTAAATTCTTCTGTAGTAATCCCATTCTTTTTCAATATCGCATTATATGCCTCTTCTCCACCTAAAGCTTTTTGATAGGACTCTTTAAACTTTTTTACCTGTTGGGAAATATTTTTTTTATCTGTATCTACTTTGATTTTTTCCTTCTTTCCCAATTCTACAGTCAGCTGATCATTGGAAAAATATTCTAGGAATTGTTTTTTTGCTTGGTTTAATTTTTCCCCTGTAGGAAATTCTTGTCCGTACATCGCCTTAGAAATCATTTCATTCAATGCAAAATAGCAATTAAATTCCTGCTTTGTGTATTCCTCTTTTCCTACTTTTGTAACCACTTGATTTTTCTTTGCCTCTGGAGTCTTTTGAACTAAATTACATCCAGAGAACACACCAAGTAGAATGAATACAATAATCACTAAAATGCTCCTTTTGAAACCATGTTTTTTAAACAAATCTTTCACTCCTCTGTGTCGACTTATACAAACTATTATAACTTATCCTCATCTACTTTCAAAATTTTAATCTCCTCTAGAACTTCTTTGATCTCCTTTAATTGATGATCCACCGATTTAGATAGCTTAATTGCTATATAGGGCTCATCGCTGGCATTGATCATGATTTTTCGTCCGTATTTTTTCACCAGTTTTCCAATTATTTTCATATCCACAAAGTCATTTTTATTCATATATAAATAGACCATATTCTTTTTCTGGAGAATGGTATGAAAGTTTAGTTGTTGGGCTAGGGATTTCAAATAAGAAATCATCAAAAGATTATTTACAGAAATGGGAATATCCCCAAATCGATCTTCCAGCTCCTCCTGTAAATCATATAGCTCCTCTATCCCATCGATTCCTACCATTTTTTTATACATTTGGATTCTCTGGCTCTCCTTTGGGATATACCACTTAGGAATAAAGGCATCTATCTGTAACTCTACCGATGTTTCCCTTTTCACTTCTTGGGGTAACCCTTTCATTTTTCTAACGGTTTCTTCTAGCAGCTTACAATACAGATCATAGCCAATAGCAGCCATATGACCATGTTGTTCTCCTCCTAAAAGATTTCCTGCCCCTCGGATTTCCAAATCCCTCATAGCGATTTTAAATCCAGATCCAAACTCTGTAAATTCTTTAATTGCTTGAAGTCTTTTTTCTGCTACTTCCGTAAGAACCTTATCCCTTTCATAGGTAATATAGGCATAGGCCAAACGATTGGATCTTCCTACCCTACCTCGTAATTGATAAAGTTGAGAAAGCCCCATTCTATCAGCATTGGTAATGATAATGGTATTGACATTGGGCATATCCATGCCAGTTTCAATGATAGTAGTACATACTAATACATCATATTGCTCATCCATAAAGTCCATCATAGTTTTTTCCAATTTATGTTCAGTCATCTGTCCATGAGCTACAGCAATGCGGGCTTCTGGTACTAAATTTCTTAAATTATGGGCAGCCCGATCAATGTCTTCTATCCTATTATAGACATAATAAATCTGCCCTCCTCTATCGATTTCCCTTAAGATACTATCCCGTATCAAGGGCTCGTTATACTCCATTACATAGGTTTGCACAGGGTATCTCTCCTCTGGGGGATGTTCAATAACACTCATATCTCGAATCCCTACTAGAGACATATGCAGAGTACGGGGAATAGGGGTGGCACTTAAGGTAAGGACATCCACACTTTTCTTCCAGTTTTTTAACTTTTCCTTATGCTTTACTCCAAAACGCTGTTCTTCATCAATGATCAATAGTCCTAAATCCTTAAACTGAATATCCCTTTGGACAATACGATGCGTTCCCACTACAATATCTACCATACCGGTTTTAATATCTTTTACTGTCTGCCGTTGCTGAGCCCTTGTTTGAAAACGACTTAAGATACTGATAGAAATAGGAAATCCAGAAAATCGCTCCACCATATTATTATAATGCTGTTGAGCTAGGATCGTAGTAGGTACCAAAATTGCTACCTGTTTTCCATCCATAACTGCCTTAAAGGCGGCTCGAAGAGCTACTTCAGTCTTTCCATAGCCTACGTCACCACATAAAAGTCGGTCCATGGCAATGGGAGACTCCATATCTTTTTTGATCTCCTCAATGGTCTGAAGCTGATCCGGGGTTTCCTCATAGGGAAAATTTTCTTCAAATTGTCTTTGCCACGGAGTATCCTTAGAAAAGGAATAACCCCTTATAGCTTGTCTTTGGGCATAGAGATTTAAAAGCTCTTCTGTCATATCTTCAATGGCTTTTTGTACTTTATTTTTCGCCTTTCTCCATTCACTTCCACCAAGTTTATTCAATTTCGGTGCTTTATTTTCTGCTCCAATATAAGGCTGTATCAAGTCCATTTGATCGGTGGGAACATATAGTTTATCCCCATTGGCATACTTAATATTTAAATAATCCTTAGAGATTCCTTCTACTTCAATTTTCTCTAATCCTAAATAAATACCAATCCCATAGGTTTCATGTACCACATAATCCCCTATATTGAGATCCACAAAGGACTCTATCTTCCTTTTTCTTTTCCTTTTTGCCTTTGGGACCTTCTTTTGCCTTTGGGAAAAGATCTCTTCCTCGCTGACAATTGCTACCTTGATCTCTGGATATTCTAACCCTTTACTTAGATAACCTGGTAATAACAGAATTTCTCCTGGCTTTATCTCGGTATGAAAATCTTCATGAAAACTAGCAATCATATCAAAATCCTGTAGATTCTTTATCAGTTGTCGTGCCCGTTTTTCCTCCCTCGATAAGATTACAATAGAATAATCCCTCTTTTTCCATTGTTTTATTTCTTCAGCCAAAAGATCCAATTTCCCATGAAAGGGATGCATCATTCGGCTAGGAAAAGATAAGATCAATTTAGGAGTAAAAGCATCACTTCTGCTTAGCAAAGCTTGAAAAATACAAAGATTTTTCATGGACATTCTTTTGGTTAAATCTTCATAGGAAAAGAAAATACCGAACTGATTAGGAAGGACTTCTCCATTTTCTAATAGCCCCTTAAAATCCTCTTTCCCTTCTAATAAAAAGGTGTCATATCTTTCCTTTAGCCGCTGGGGCTGATCTAAAAATAAAAGGGCATCCGCTGGAAAATAATCTATAAAACTAACAAAATCATCTTTCATGCAGGGCAAAAAGATTTCCCAATTGTCACTTTGCCCTTGCTGCATCAGCTCCAATTTACTTTCTAAATTTGTCTGCACCTTGTCAGCAAAATCTTCTTTTCCCTTATTTCTTTGGTTCTTAATATATTTCTCAGCTTCCTTTTTGAATTGGTTCAAAGCTTGGTCTTTCATCTCTTTTGAAAACAATAGTTCTTTCGTTGGAAATATTTCTAGCTCCTGATATTTTTCTATAGAGCGCTGACTGGTCACATCAAAACTTCTTATGGAATCTATTTCATCATCAAAAAACTCAATTCTATAGGGATTCTCCTCAATCATTGGATAAAGATCCACAATTCCTCCCCTAATATTGTATTGTCCAGGACTTTCTACCTCATCTACCCTTTCATAACCACAATCTATTAGGATGTTTTGCAATTCCTGGATTTCAATTCTTTGACCCACTTGAAGAATATGCCAATGTTCTTGAAACCCTTCTCTTTGTTGGATCTTTTTCATAACGGCCTCGATAGAAGCCACAATGACCACTCTATCTTCTTTTATTAGCTTTTTTAAGACCCGTAGCCTCTCTATGGATACTTCCCTACTATAGGCCTCTACAAAATAATAGGAAATGGACTCTGCAGGAAAATATAATACTCGTTCTCCTAAAAAAAACTTTAAATCTTCGTAAAGTCTCTTTGCCTGCATATCATTATAAGTAATCACTAGTGCTTTTTTTGCTATATCTTCTACCATGCCATAAATCACATGGGCCCTAGAAGTCTCTCCCATTTCGTGTAAAACAATGGGACTTTTCCCTTGTCTTAGGGCTTCTTTCCCTAGGTTATAGGCAGGTATTTTATGAAGCATTTGTAAAAATATTGATTCTTCCACTTCTACCACCCTTTATAAATAGCTATAGCCCAGGTTTCCTTCCCTGGGCAGCGTTTCTTATATCTATTATAACTAACGTGTAACAAAATAGTTCCATAGACTATGAACAATTCCTACTATTACTATACCTAAGAAAAGCTTTCTTGTCCATAGATATAAATAATAGGTCATCATTCCAAAAATACTATGACTGATAATACTAATCACAGCAGCTAACCAAGCAGCATTTTCATTTTTGGTATATGCCCAATCATATAAAGCCTCTATCATCCCAAATATCAAATGAACTCCTACGAGATTTCCCCCTATCAAAAATGCTGTTAGAGTTTTGGAAATTTCCTCTATAAAGGGCACAAAAAATACAATGGATTTCTCTCCTTGCCACTTAAAAAGTAATCCATTTAGACCATATGCAATCAAGGCAGTTATCATTCCACAAATTAATTCTATCATATATTTTTTCCTTTAGGATAAATAATTCCTTCTATAGATAATTTAGACAAGAGGAATGAAAAAAATACACTAAATTTTCATTCATAGTTTTAGCCATTAAACTGATTCATGGCTTCATAAATTCCTCTAAAAAGGAATACATCAATGGCCTGGGCTGCTCTTTTTATAGCCTCCTGTATATCTTCTTTCTGCTCCTTTGGAAATTTCCCTAAAACAAACTCCACCAAATCCTCCCTTTCTGGTCGTCCTATTCCTAGTCGTAATCTAGGAAACTTATCCACTTGAAGATTGGACACAATGGATCTCATCCCATTATGAGTACCTGCACTGCCCTTAGGTCTTAGTCGCAATCTTCCCGCTTCTAAATCAATATCATCAAGGACAATTAATAAATTTTCTAAGGGTAGCTTATAATAGTTTACAATCTCTGCTACGCTTTCTCCACTTAGATTCATATAAGTTTGGGGCTTGACCAACAGGATCTTTTGATTTTCTATAAAACCTTCCCCTATTAGGGCTCTATGTCTTTGTTTTTTTATCTCAATATTTTTGTTTTGAGCATAGAGATCAATAACGTCAAAACCTATATTATGGCGTGTCCCGGCATATTTTTTCCCTGGATTCCCTAGTCCAACAATTGCATACATTTTTGCTTTTCTCCTTCCCTTTATTGCAATGTTTTTATTACCATTTTTTCGTTGTCTTGTTGTAAAAGCCCTGTAGTATCCTGCCAGGTTCTTTGAAGTACTTCATAATCATTGTCACTTAACATTTCCTTCTGACCTGCTTGATATTGATTCATAGCCTCTTCTACAGCGAGGACTTGATAATGGGTCTTTCCCCCTACATTGGATTTATCCACCCAAGTAGGAGTATATTCTACTTTTTGTAGAACGGTCTTATCTGTATGAAAATTCTTTTTAAAAGAAATTTGCAAAATTACTCCACTATCTTTATATCGTTCTCTTTGATTGGAAACAAAATTTCCCAAAGAATAGATCACAAAGGCTTCTTTTTCTTCCCCATCTATAGTTGTAACCTTTCGCATTTCCATTGGCTGTAATACATGGGGATGACTGCCTAATACGACATCTACCCCTTGCTTTAAAAGAAAATCTACCAACTCTTTTTGTTCTTCATTTTCTTCTCTTTGATACTCATTTCCAAAATGCATACTCACCACAATAATGTCAGCTTTTTGATCCCTTGCCTTTTGAATATCTGAGGCTATCTGCTCCTTATCAATTAAGTTCACCAAATAGGGTTCTTCCTCTGGAACAGACATTCCATTGGTTCCATAGGTATATGCCATAAATGCTATATGAATATCATCTATATTTTTTATTAATATTTGATCTCTTTCTTCTTGATTTCTCCCTGTCCCAGTATGATCTAAACCATAATCATCTAAAAAATTCAAGGTACTTTTTACCCCATCACTTCTTCTATCTAAAGAATGATTATTTGCCGTTGTGAGCACATCAAAACCTGTTTGCTTAAGGGCTTGCCCTAATTGTTCAGGACTATTAAACATAGGATAACCTGAGTACCCTTGATCTGCTCCTGCAAAGGTGGTTTCTAAGTTTCCCACTGCAATATCTGCTCCCTGAATGTATCTTTCAATAGGCTGAAATACAGGATAAAAATCAAATCCTTGTTTCCCACCTACATAGGCTGAACGAAATTGGGGAGAATGAACCATAATATCCCCCACTGCAGCAATGGTCACCTCTTCTGTCCTAGGAGACTTTTCCGTAGATGGAATAGCTCCCACCTTCTCAGATTCCCCTTTTATTTCATTAGTACCGCAAGCTGTCCAAATAAAAATCAAGGAAAAAATAACTATGAAAAGAACTGCCTTTTTTTTATTAAACCTTTTAAAATAAAACATAACACCCTCCTCATTTATGAGCATATCCATTCTTTCAAAGTATACCATACCTATTTAAACCTCTCATAACTAAAGTCACAAGATTCTTTGGATAAGGGTATATTTGCTAGCATATTTCTTTTAAACTATCATAACATATGTGTTAGTTAAAATCTATTCTCTTAAGCTCCCTAATCATTTTGGGCAATCGCATACCAATACAGTAAAATAAATAGTCTATATTTACAATTTTTTATATGTTATAATTAAAGTAGAAAGAATTCAATTTTCAAAGAAGTAAACCTTAAAAATAGCAACTATAGAACATTCAAAGGAACAAACACAATAAGTTCTGTTATCTAAAATCTCTTTCTTTCTCTTTCATCATTTCATTAATAGCCTTTATAATGGTATTACTAGGAATCGCAAAACCAATTCCGTCTGCTTTATCGGAAGAAATGTGAAAAGTATTCATTCCGATTACTTCTCCCTTTCTATTTATGAGAGCACCTCCACTATTTCCTTTGTTAATAGCTGCATCGGTTTGGACTAAGTCCATGGAACGACCATCAATTTTTAATTGCCGATTTAGGGCGCTGATTACTCCTACTGTAACAGTACCGGACAATTGCTCTCCTAATGGATTTCCAATAGCAATGGCCATTTCCCCTATTTCTATCTTATCAGAATCTCCAAAAGTGACAAAAGGCAATCCTGATTGATCAGCCCTTATAATTGCCAAATCCTTGCTACTGTCTTTCGCTACTGAAACTGCCTTTTTCTTATCCCCATTTTGGAAATAAACATAGATTTTAACTGCACCATCTACCGAATGGGCATTGGTAATAATGTATCCATTCTCACGAAATATAATCCCTGAGGCACTAAGCTTCCCATCAGAAAAATGACTTTCAATTCTTACAATACAGGGAAGTTTCTCTTTTACAATATCGGTAATTTTTTTCTCTTGTACCTTATTTTCTGTGGCCATTTGGCTGGTATTGATTTCTATGGAATACATTAGATTTCCAAGGCTTATTCCACTTATAAAGGTAAGCAATAAAAAAAATATATAATAACTTCTAGCTCCATTCAATACTTTTTTCAATTTTATCTCCCCTTTCTTTTCTGTAGGATTATTTTCCCCGAGAAAAATAAAAAAAAGCCAGGGAAATCCTGGCTCTTGTGATAAATGGGCATTGAAATTCGTGAAAAAGCTTAGACTGCTGGACCGAAAGAAGTTTCCAAGTTTTAGAATTTCAATGAAAATGAATCTTTAGGGTTATCCATATTTTATTATTAATCAAATAGCTTACTTACAGAAAGGCCCTCATAAATTCGAGTAATGGCCTTTGCAAACAGGGGTGCTACTGATAGGGTGGTAATCTTATCAACCTGTTTTTCCGGTGATAATGGAATAGTATTCGTGGTTACTAATTTTTTAATCACCGATTGATTAATGCATTCTATAGCTGACCCAGATAGCACTGAATGGGTACAAGCAGCATATACTTCCTTAGCCCCCATTTTCTTTAAAGCGTTGGCTCCATTGGCAATAGTTCCAGCGGTATCAATAATATCATCGATTAAAATAACATTCTTATCTTTAATATCTCCGATTACATTCATTACCTCTGATACATTAGCCTTAGGTCGTCTTTTATCGATAATTGCCATGGGGGCGTGTAATCTTTCCGCAAAGCTTCGTGTGCGGGTAACACTCCCTAAATCGGGGGAAACTACTACTAAATCTTCAATATTTTTCTTTGCAAAATATTCTGCTAGAATTGGTACTCCCAAAAGGTGATCCACTGGCATATCAAAAAAACCTTGTATTTGGGCAGCATGTAAATCCATAGTAAGTATTCTATCTGCTCCTGCTGCTGTAATAAGATCTGCAACAAGTTTTGCTGTAATAGGATCCCTGGCCCTTGCCTTTCTATCCTGTCTTGCATAACCATAATAGGGAATTACCGCATTGATTCTAGCTGCAGAAGCTCTTTTTAGGGCATCAATCATGATGAGTAATTCCATTAAATTGTCATTTACAGGTGCACATGTGGATTGAATTACAAACACATCATTACCCCGAACAGATTCTTTAATTTTTACTGTAATTTCCCCATCACTAAAAGTTCCCACTTCTGCTTGGGTGATAGGTGTTTCTAAAATGTCCGCTATTTCCTTAACGAGAGTTGGGTTGGAATTACCTGTAATAATTTTCATTCCTTTTGCCTTTCCATTCATTTAAATTTCTCCTCCTATTTATCCTTTGATTCCCTTTTCTTTTTTACCCAGCCTTCTTTATTTACCTGTCTTGCTCTAGCAATGGATAAAGCCTTGGCAGGTACCTCATCAGTAATTGTAGAACCAGCCGCAATATAGGCTCCTTCCTTTACCTTTACAGGTGCAATTAAATTTGCATTACATCCCACAAAAACATGATCTCCAACAATGGTCTTGTGTTTTTTCTCTCCATCATAGTTTACAAAGACTGTTCCACAGCCTAAATTTACATTTTCCCCTACCTGGGCATCCCCTATATAGGTTAGATGAGAAGCCTTAGTATGATTTCCAATGGTTGAATTCTTAACCTCTACAAAATCCCCAATTTTTACATCTTCTCCAATCTCACTATTGGGTCTAATATAGGCATAAGGACCAATCTTTGCCCGATTTTTTATTACACTATCTAAGATCGTAGAGTATTGTACTTCTACATGATTTCCAATTCTAGAAGATACAATTCTACTATTAGCACCGATCATACAATTTTCTCCAATTTCAGTCTTTCCTTCTAATTGTACCCCAGGATAAAGAATCGTATCTTGCCCAATTATAACATCTTTTTGAATATAGGTAGTTTTAGGATCAATCATGGTAACTCCTTGATTCATCCAATATTTATTAATCTTTTCTCTCATATAAGCTTCCCCTTGGGCCAATTGGACTCTAGAATTTACTCCTTCGACTTCTGTATAATCCTTAGCAACATATCCACCAATATTATACTCCTCTTGGCTTAAAATACTAATGGCATCGGTCAAATAATATTCTTTTTGTACATTATCATTGGTAATCTGTTTTAGAGCATGACAAAGTAGATCAGCTTTGAAATAATACATTCCCGAGTTGATTTCATTAATCTTTAATTGTTCTGCATTGGCATCCTTATGTTCTACTATGGCTTTTATCTGGCCTTTTTTATTTCGAATAATTCTACCATAGCCAGTAGGATCCTCTATTTTTGCCGTTAAAATAGTTGCATCTAAATGGTTTTCTTTATGGTATTCCATAAATTTTTGAAGTGTTTTGGCTGAAATAAAAGGTGTATCTCCATATAATACTAGAACATTCCCTTTGTAATTTTCAAAAAATGATTTAGCTTGCATTACAGCATGTCCTGTTCCAAGTTGCTCCTCCTGATAAACATAGTCAACATTGTCCTCAATTGCCTCTTGAACCCTTTCTGCTCCATGACCGACTACTACCACAATTTGATCTACATTTAATTCATGGGCTGTATCAATAACATGTTGAAGCATAGGTTTTCCACATATTTTATGTAATACCTTAGGCTTTTGAGACTTCATTCTAGTGCCAGCTCCTGCTGCTAGAATAAGGGCTATATTGCCTTTGCTCTTTTCCATGCAATCACCTATTTCTAATTATTGTATAATAGAAGCTCTCCTAATAGAAGCTCTCCAATTTCATTCTCTATTATATAGCTTTTGCCCCTTCTTGTATATACTTCCCTCTAAAAAACATCTATTATACTCTAAAAATCATCTATTGTATCAATCTCTTCCCCTTATTTTATAAACAAAAAAAACCAGCAAATCTATCATGGATCACTGGTTTTTATTGCTTTCCCCCACTGAAAGCTTTGAATGCAGTTAAAGATCCTAACCTATGATTCTAAAGAAGATGAACCACCCCTAATGATCAAAATTTATTCAATAGCCGTAATAGTACTTTGGTCTAAAGTAAGTTCATATTCCTTAAGTATCGCATTCTGAATCATACTTCTAGTCTCTGGGTTAATAGGATGGGCAATATCCTTAAACTCACCCTCTGGAGTCTTTCTACTTGGCATAGCAATAAACAAGCCATTTTGACCTTCAATAATTTTGATATCGTGTACAACAAATTGATCATCGAAAGTTACCGATACAATGGCCTTCATTTTGCCCTCTGTATTAATTTTTCGAATACGTACATCGGTAATTTGCACACTGCTCACCACCTTTCCTGTCTATAAAACTATATAATTAAAGTAAATATTGAATAAATTTAATCTTTAAATATGCTTATTCTTCATTTATTTCAAATTTCCTTCTTTTCCTATAAAATTTTCAAAAATATGATATTTTTTAAATTTTTTCTTCAGAGAAATTGCATAAACAGAGTTCTTGGCTTCAGATGGAGTTTTTACTCCAGGTGAAGCTTAGAAATCGTTATCCAGGGACATAGCTGCCGTTATCTCCCACTTTGATAGAAGTGGGAGTCTTACGGCAGATAGTTATCGGATAAAGGACTTCTAGACCAGATTTTCATTAGGAGTAATGGAAATCTTTCTATTATCTGTATCTATTTTTTCTAAATAAAGAAGGGAAGTATACTCCTTTACTACCTTCTCTTGAGGTTCCCTAGTAGCAATGAGTACCCCTATTCCAGCTACTTCCCCTTCAAATTCCTTTACTAAATCCGTCATTCCCTTTGCAGTTCCCCCTGCTTTCATAAAATCATCGATAATCAGCACCCTTGCTCTCCTAGGCAAAGCCCTTCTAGACAAGAACATGGTTTGAATTCTTTTACTAGAACCTGATACATAGTTGATACTTACAGTGGATCCCTCTGTGACCTTATTATCTCTTCTTACAATGTCTAAAGGTACCCCTAAGGCCTTTGCGCTCATCATAGCAATGGGAATTCCCTTTGTTTCCATAGTTAAAACATAATCTATTTCTTTATCCATAAACTGAGTAGCTAATATCTTTCCTATCATTTCTGCATTTTCTGGTGAATATATAATATCTGTCATATAAATAAAGCCTCCAGATATCATTCTATTTTCATTCTCCAATTTTAAGCAAACATCCTGCAAAAATTCCATTGTCCTTTCTTTGGAAATAATGGGAAGATATTTCACTCCTCCTGCTGCCCCTGCAATGGTATGAATGGTTCCCAATTGTAAATCCTCTAAAATATTTTTAGCAATTACAATATCTTCACTAATACTAGATTTTGCAGCTCCTAATAGTTCACAAAAATAATTTAAGGTAAAAACTTTATTCGGTTGATCACTTAACATTTTTATTAAAACACCAATCCGTTCTGTCCTCTTTCTTTTTTTATTCCCCATAATTTACACTCCTTAGAAACACGAATATTTTTTCTATTGAATTTTATTTTATTCATATCTCTTATTTTTTGCAATAATTTTTTTTATTTTATCCTATATTGTACTCCATTTTTGGTAATAATATAATCTATTGGGCTAATCAATTCCAATAAGTTTTCTATAGCATTTGGTTTTATCCTGCTTATTTTATGTTATAATGAAAAATGATTTTTATTATGAAATGAGGAACCCAAGGTTATACTTATTAATATAATAAAATAACTAGGTTAAGTTCTCTATAGAAAGGAAGGATACAATGTCACAATTTGACTTATCCCAATACAAACACGTACATTTTATAGGAATCGGTGGTATAAGCATGAGTGGTCTAGCAGAAATATTATTATATAACCATTACATAGTAAGTGGCTCAGATATCAAATCCTCTTCCTTAACCAAAAAACTAGAGTCTAAAGGAGCTACTATCTATATTGGCCATAGCCGTGAAAATATAAAAAATGTAGACCTGGTCATCTATACTGCTGCCGTAAAGGCAGATAATGAAGAACTAATAAGAGCCTACGAATTAAATATCCCTACCATGGAACGGGCAGTATTTCTAGGGAATATTATGAAAAATTATGATAGATGTATTGCTGTATCTGGAACCCATGGAAAAACCACTACCACTTCAATGATTTCTGTGATTTTAGAACACGCTCAATATGATCCTACTATATTAGTAGGAGGAGAGCTAGATGCCATCGGAGGCAATGTAAAGGTTGGAAATAGTGAGTATTTTATTACTGAAGCCTGTGAATATGTAGAAAGCTTTTTGCACTTTCATCCTTATATGGGCATTATACTAAATATTGAAGAAGATCATTTGGATTATTTTGAGAATTTAGATCATATCAAAAGGGCTTTTTATAAGTTTGCTAATTTAATACCGGAAAATGGATATCTCATTGCCAATGGGAATAATGAAAATGTAGTATCTATTTTGAAAGATATTAAATGCCCCATTATCACCTTTGGAACTAGAGAAAATTGTGATTGGCAAGCAATTGATATTAACTTTGATGACATGGGTTGTGCCTCCTTTGATGTCATCTATAAAGAGGAAAATATTGGAAGATTTTATTTGGCAATCCCAGGTTTACACAATGTGATCAATGCCTTATCAGCCATTGCCTGTACCCATTATTTAAATATTCCATTTTCTAAAATTAGAGAAGGACTTACCCTTTTTAAGGGTACCCATAGGCGTTTTGAACTAAAGGGAAAAATCCAAAACATTTCGGTAGTTGATGATTACGCCCATCATCCCACTGAAATTAAGGCAACTCTCGAGGCTGCAAAAAGATATCCCCATAAAAAGTTATGGTGTATATTTCAACCCCATACCTATACCCGTACCTTAACCCTATTAGATGAATTTTCTAAAGCCTTTGATATGACCGATGAGGTCATTGTTGCAGATATCTATGCGGCTCGAGAAAAAGATTTAGGGCTCATCCATTCCAAAGATTTGGTAAAAGCCATTGAATCTACAGGACAAGCTGCAAAATACCTAGGAGATTTTTCCAGCATCCTGGCCTATCTTTTAAAAAATTTACAACCTGGAGATATGGTGATTACCATGGGGGCAGGAAATATTAATCAAGTAGGGGATCTTTTGTTAACAGAATTAGCAAAATAGGGGCTGATTTTCAATCAGCCCTTATTTTTAGGAAACAAGCTTTTTTACAGCTTCTAAGGCCTTTTCATAATCTACATGATTGGTTGCCTCAGGAACATATTCTACATAAGTTACGGTGTCATCCTTATCTACAACTACAATTCCCCTTGCAAGAAGTCTTAGCTCTTCCATCACAAATCCATAATTTTGTCCAAAGGATAAATACTTATGATCTGAGAAAAGTTTTACCTGATCAATCCCTTCTGCTGCACAATATCTATCTTGGGCAAAGGGCAAATCCACGCTGATGGTCCAGATTTCTACATCAGGCAAGGTTACAGCTTCTTGGTTAAATCTTCTTGTTTGTAAAGAACATATCTCTGTATCAATAGAGGGCACTACACTAAAGATTCTTACCTTTCCACTTCCCTCCTTCATTGATACCTCTTGCATATTATGATCTACCACTGTGAAATCTGGTGCCTTCATGCCTACTTTTATTTCAGGTCCTAATAAGGTCACTGGATTTCCTCCCATTGTAACTACATTTTTTCTCTTTTCCATTTTTTTACCTCCCCATTTTCCTAACATGTTTATTTTTTACCCCATAAATCTTTTATCAATCTTTTTTTTTAATTAATACTTGAAAAAAATTGCACAATGGACGTAATAGGATAGTCCTATACAGTATATGATGTAGCACCTGTCTCTTATACACATCTGACGCTGCCGACGATCTTACG
>USMD01000017.1 GCA_900555725.1 uncultured Garciella sp.
CGCGTAAGATCGTCGGCAGCGTCAGATGTGTATAAGAGACAGAAGTAATAGCATGCTATTACTTTTAATTATAGAAGTTAAAATTTTCACTATTATTAGTTAGTAGGTGATATAAATGTTTAATAAAAGATTGAAATTTTTAGTTGCGGAAAACAAAATAGGAATTGCTAAAAAACTTGTAGATATATTAACACTAAAAAACATTAATATACTAAAAATGGAAATAAATCCACCATACATATCAGTAGAGATAGAAGGAAAGAAAAATATTGGACTGGATTTTGGAAGGTGGATAAAACAAGAAATTGAAGAAATTTTAGATGTCTTCGAATTAGATTTGCTAGATTTTGAAAGAAGAGCAAAAGAACTTCAAACAGTAATTAATAGTATGAATATTGGAGTGATTGCTGTTGGAAAAAATGGAGAGATATTATATTACAATAGTAAAGCTGCAAATTTATTTAATATTATTTCCGAAGAGAATAGTATTAACATAAATAAAATAATTCCTAAAGATATATATAATCCTAAAATAGATAAAAAAATAAATTAGGAATAGAATTCACAGAGAAAATGAAAAATAAAGAGTTGAATTTGATTATTGATATCAAGCTTATTAAAGATCAACAGGAAAATAAAACGGGAGCTTTATTCATATTAAGAGAGATGGAAGAAGTAAGACGACTAGTACAATCATTGTCAAGACCTTTTATGAACAACTTTGAAGATATCATAGGAAAGTCAAAATCTATTAAAGATACCAAATTATTAGCGAAATTAGTTGCTAAAACCAACTCTAATGTAATGATTCTAGGGGAAAGTGGAACTGGAAAAGAATTATTTGCAAGAGCAATACATTTAAGTAGTAATAGGGCAGATGGTCCATTTGTGGCGATAAATTGTTCAGCTGTACCAGATAGTCTAATAGAAAGTGAATTTTTTGGATACGAAAAAGGTGCTTTTACGGGAGCCAGAAGTTCCGGGAAACAAGGATTGTTTCAATTAGCAACTAATGGAACTATTTTTCTTGATGAAATAGGAGATTTACCAATTCATTTGCAGGCTAAAATTTTAAGGGCAATTCAAGAAAAAAAGATTCGACGCATAGGGGGGCAAAAAGAAATTTCTATTAATGTGAGGATTATATCAGCAACCCATCGAAATCTACAAAAAATGGTCAAAGAAGAAACCTTTAGGGAAGATCTGTATTATCGTTTAAATGTCGTTCCAATCCATATACCACCCCTAAGGGAAAGAAAAGAAGATATACCTTTATTAGCAAGATATTTTATTCGTACGTTAAGTGAAGAGATGGGAGGAGGAAGTATCAAGGAAATAACACAAGAAGCTTTAAATGAACTAATACATTATCATTGGCCGGGAAATGTAAGAGAATTAGAAAATATTATGGAAAGAGCAAGTATCTTTGCAAAGGATAAAATACAATCAAAACATTTGATGATACAAAATAAAAATAAAGAAGATTTACAGAAAAATTTTACTAAAGATGATAATAAAATTGAGCTACCAGTGGAGTTATACAAAATAATTAGAGATATTGAGTATGTATATATTAATGAGGCAAATAAGAAGTTTCATTCTTCAAGAGAGGTAGCTAAAGCTTTAGGAATATCTCATACAACTGTGATAAAAAAACTAAAGCAGTATAGATTATAGTTGTAAATGATGTTTACAGCTTGGAAAGTATGATTACAAGTAGTGGAATATATGTTTACAGCTATGTAATCGGATTCATAGAATAAAGCGTAGAATGTAGATTTTCTATGCTTTATTTTTATGGCATGCTTATTGCAATATACATAGGTAATTAAAAAATAATAAATAAAAAGAGGAGGAATTTATAATGGATTTAAGAAATTATCCAGCAGAACCTTTTAGAATCAAATCAGTAGAAACAGTTAAGATGATTAACAGAGCACAGAGGGAGAAAGTTATAAAAGAAGCAGGCTATAATACATTTTTGATTAATTCTGAGGATGTATATATTGATTTATTAACAGATAGTGGTACAAATGCTATGAGTGATAATCAATGGTCTGGAATAATGGTAGGTGATGAAGCTTATGCTGGAAGTAAAAACTTTTTCCATCTAGAAGACACTGTAAAAGACGTTTTTGGATTTAAACATTTAGTACCTACTCATCAAGGGCGAGGCGCAGAAAATATACTATCAAGAATTTGTATAAAAGAAGGACAATATGTTCCAGGGAATATGTATTTTACAACTACAAAATATCATCAAGAAGCAAATGGTGGAATATTTGTTGATGTAATAAGAGATGAAGCACATGACGCAGCACTAAATGTACCTTTTAAAGGCGATATTGACTTAAATAAGTTAGAAACGCTAATTAACGAAAAGGGTGCAGAAAACATAGCCTATGTCTGCTTAGCAGTAACTGTAAACCTAGCAGGCGGGCAGCCAGTTTCTATGAAAAATATGAGAGAAGTAAGAGAATTAACAGCAAAACATGGAATAAAAGTATTTTTCGACGCTACACGATGTGTGGAGAATGCATATTTTATAAAAGAACAAGAAGAAGGTTACCAAGATAAATCTATAAAAAAGATCATGAATGAAATGTTCAGCTATGCTGATGGTGCAACAATGAGTGGTAAAAAAGATGGGATAGTAAACATAGGTGGATTTTTAGCAATGAATGATGAAGACCTATTCTTAGATGCAAAAGAACTAGTAGTAGTATTTGAAGGTATGCCTTCATACGGCGGTATGGCTGGCAGGGATATGGAAGCACTTTCAATTGGACTTAATGAAGCAATGCAATTTGAGTATATCGAACATAGGGTTAAGCAAGTAAGATATTTAGGTGAAAAACTAAAAGAAGCTGGCGTGCCAATCGTTGAACCTGTAGGTGGACACGCGGTATTCCTAGATGCAAGAAGATTTTGTCCACATCTAACACAAGATGAGTTTCCAGCACAATCATTAGCAGCAAACTTATATTTAGAATCAGGTGTAAGATCTATGGAAAGAGGTATTATATCAGCAGGTAGAAATATAAAAACTGGAGATCATAATAGACCAAAATTAGAAACCGTAAGACTTACTATTCCTAGAAGAGTATATACTTATAAACACATGGATGTAGTAGCAGATGCTGTAATTGATCTTTATAACAAACGTGACCAAATAAAAGGATTAAAATTTGTTTATGAGCCAAAGCAACTAAGATTCTTTACGGCTAGATTTGAAGAAATTTAGATTTAAGGGAGTAGAAAATTAAAGACTTATTGGATAGATAAAAATATCTATCCAATAAGATTTATTATCTGAAAAGAAAATTTATAAAAATCTCAATCAATGTAATGAATTATATTTGAGTATTACACACTACTTATAGGATAGACAATAATACTACTGGAGGGAGATGTGGAAAAAAGGATGGACAAAGAAAAAAGTGGTAGGATTCCTAGTACTAAAGAAGCGACTATAGCTTTAATATTAGTAATCATAGCTATTTTAGTTTCCTTGCAGACTGCTCTTGTGTTAGAAATAGCCTTAGTTTTTGGTACTATTATGGCGACCTTAGTTGCATTCTATTTAGGAAATAAATGGGATACTATACAAGAAGGAATGATACAGGGAATCAAGAATGGTATGGGAGCAATTCTAATACTTATTGTTATAGGGATGGTAATAGGAACTTGGATTCTTGGGGGCACCATACAAACAATGATTTACTATGGTTTGAATATATTATCACCAGGTATATTTTTACCTGCAGCCTTCATTCTCTGTGCAATAACTTCCTTATTAATAGGTAGTTCCCTTGGAACAATGGCTACAATGGGAATTGTACTTATAGGAGTTTCCGAAGGGTTAGGGATACCAAAAGGTTTGGCTGCCGGTGCAATAGTTGCTGGATCAATGTTTGGAGACAAAGTATCCCCTATGTCAGATTCTACAAACTTAACTGCCGCAATGGCAGGAACAAACTTATTTAGTCATGTAAAATCCATGCTTTATGTTTTGGGGCCAGCTGCCCTTATAAGTATAGCAGTCTATGCGATAATGGGTGGATCATATGCTTCTGGCGGAGAAATGGATAATGCATTAGTATCAGAAATTTTAGCCACCTTAAAATCAAATTTTAATATAAGTGCGCTAACTCTAATTTCACCAGCAATAGTTATTATTCTATCTATAAAGAAAGTACCTGCTATACCAGCATTAGTTGTTAGTTTTTTAACATCAAGTATATTTGCAGTATTAACCCAAGGTGCAGGATTTGAAGACATCATAAATGTTGGAGCAACTGGATATGTTGCTGAAACAGGACATGAATTAATAGATGGATTATTAACCCAAGGCGGTATTTTATCAATGATGAGTACAGTGGCAATAATTACTGTGGGTACAGCAATGGGTGGTATATTAGAGAAAATAGGCGTACTTCAAGTATTACTAAATGCAATGATGGAACGTGTAAAGAAGCCAAGAGATTTAATCTTTGTAACTTTAGCTTCTACATATGTTATGTTATTAGCCACCGGTGAAATGATGGTATCCATTATCGTACCTGGAAGAACCCTAGATCCTGCCTATAGAAAGCTAAAAGTAAACAGCTCAGTATTATCTAGAACATTAGAGACAGCAGCTACTTTAGGATGTGGTATTTTACCATGGGGAGTTGTTTCGGTATATGCTAGAGGGGTTTTAGGAGTTGGATTAGAATATATTCCATATGCATTTTTAGGATTTTTAGCACCGATAATCGCAATAATTTTTGCCATTACAGGATTTGCTACATTTCGGGTTAAAGATGAGGAAGAAAAAAGTGTAATAACAAATGCATAATCATATAGCAGAAGAAAAAAATTTGATCTAAATTGAATGACTATTTATCAAATGATGTTGATAAAGAATGGATCTGTGACAATGAAGCAGTTTGTCAAATATAATATACTGAATTATCTAGTTTCACTCCTCACTGATGATTTTTGGTTGCATCTAATTAATTCGACATTTTGGGGTGAAACTTTTTCTGATTTTTAGCAAAATTCAATGATTTAAAATTGTGAAATTTGCTTAGTTAGTTAAAGTAATGGTGAAAGTTTTATGTAAGTAACTTTTAAAAGAAAAAGCTTTTGAAATCAATGTCTTATCTTCCCCTTTATAGTATAATAATAGTAAACGTGGGAAAGGACGATGAAAATGGAGGTTGGAAAACTACCAACAGAACTTCTAGAACAAAAAATACTTTCAAAAATAAGGCCCAGTAGAAAAGAAATCCTAGTCGGAGCAGGAGTAGGAGAAGATTGTTCTGTCATAGACTTTGGAGACGAAGTATGTGTATTGTCTACAGATCCTATTACAGGAGCCTCAAAGGGAATCGGAAAATTAGCCATACATATTTCTTGTAATGATGTAGCCTCCAATGGAGTAGAACCTATTGCTATCCTACTTACCATTTTAGCTCCTGAAAGTGCAAGATTAGAGGAGATTGCCCAGGTGTTAGAGGAAGCTAAGGAAACCGCAGCTCAATTAAATGTAGAAATTATAGGAGGACATACCGAAGTTTCTGCTGCCGTAAATCGAATGATTGTATCTACCACTTGTATAGGAAAAGGGAAAAAGCAATCTATGGTTACCAGCCATGGGGCCCAGCCAGGGGACGATGTCTTGATGACCAAATGGGTGGGATTGGAAGGCTCTGCTATTTTAGCTCAAGACCGGGAAGAGGAATTAAAAGAAGTGCTTTCCACCGACCTATTAGAAGAGGCTAAGGGCTATATGAGTTATATCAGTGTGCTAAAAGAAGGGATGCTGGCAGGTCGGATAGGAGCTACTGCTATGCATGATGTTACCGAAGGAGGGCTTTTAGGAGCTCTATGGGAGATAGCAGCAGCCTCGAAGATAGGGGTAGAGATTGAAGAAACCCTCATTCCCCTTACAGAGGCTACCCGAAAGATTTGTGAGTACTTTAAAATCAATCCTTTGGGTCTAATTTCCAGTGGGGTAATGTTGATTACCACCCATAATACGGAAAAATTACTATCCGCCTTTAGGGAAAGAGGAATGCAAGTTACTAAAATTGGAAGGGTAGTTGAAGGGCAATCGGTATTGATCGAGGATGGAGAGAGGATTCCCTTAACTCCCCCAGAGGCTGATGAATTATTTAAAGTAATAGATTGATTTTATTATTGTAAAAAAGAGGACATTTGTGGAGCAGCGTAGTGAAGACATCTAGCCTTAAATGAATCAAAAGCAGTTAAAATAAAAAACTATAGACAAAACCCTGCACTTATGATACACTAGAAAAAACAAAAAACTTCCTTTAATGAGGTCCAGAGAGACTGGCAAGGAGATGAATGAAAATAGGATAAGTCTATCTTTATTTTGTTATAATGACTTCTTGCTTCGGCAAGAAGTTTTTTATGTAAAAATTAAAATAAGGGAGTCATAAAAAGGCAAAGGATGGTGATAGGATGAAAGAAAAAGCTATGATTATGGATGAAGGAGCCATTAGAAGAGCTATTACTAGGGTATCCCATGAAATCTTAGAAAAAAATAAGGGAATCGACAATGTAGTACTGATTGGGATCCATACAAGGGGAATCCCCATTGCCAACAGACTGGCAAAGCAAATAGAAAAAATAGAAGAAAAAGCTCCGATGATAGGGGAACTGGATATTACTCTATATCGAGATGACTTAAGTACTATCGCAAAACTACCGGTGCTGAATGGTACAAAAATTGATTTTGATATTAACGATAAAAAAGTAATTTTAGTAGACGATGTACTTTACACTGGAAGAACCGTTCGAGCAGCATTAGATGCTTTACTAGATTTAGGCCGCCCAGAATTTATCCAATTAATGATTCTTGTGGACCGAGGACATCGAGAATTACCTATTCGAGCTGATTACGTAGGAAAGAATGTACCTACTTCCCGAAAAGAAATTATTAAAGTAAATCTTGAGGAAACAGATGGAAAAGATTCTGTTGTCATTTGTGAAAATGAATAAATATAATAAATAATGAATTTTAATTCTTTAAATTTAGTCCAGTGAGGCTGAGAAGGAGGAAAAAGAAATGGAGACTTTAAAAAGAATACTGAATTTTTATACAAAAAATTTCATAAATAACCTTGTAAAAAGGGAATAAAGAGTAATATAATTGGGATATAATGTATAATTATAATTTCCATTTTATATTACTCTTTTTTGTGAGAAAATTTATATTTATGCATAAGCTTAATAAAAAATACAGGGTATAAAAAATATTTAAAAACCATTCCTTTAAACCTAATATAACCCATTATGCTAGTTCATCAATGTAAATTTCTAAGCCTTGAAACATGAGAAAATCGAAATGAACTAGCATAACAGATGAATTTAAAAAAGGTATTTTTTATTAAGCAAGGCAGCCAAAACTATAGGAGGTGTGTTTTTATGATCAATAAAGACGTTTTAGGTTTAAGGGATTTATCTGCAATGGAGATACAAGAGATTTTAAATACAGCAACTTTAATGAGACCACTGATGGATAGTAGAAATAAAAAAATCACTTATCTTCAAGGGAAAAATGTGGTGACGCTTTTTTATGAGAATAGCACTCGTACCCGAGTATCCTTTGAATTGGCAGCGAAATATTTAGGAGCTACTACTACCAATATTTCCGTAGCAACCAGTAGTGTTAACAAAGGAGAAACCCTAATTGATACCGTAAGAACTCTTCAGGCAATGGGGGTAGATATTGTTATTATGCGCCATCCTATGACCGGGGCACCGAAAATATTATCAGAGCATGTCGACGTAAAAGTCATTAATGCAGGAGATGGGATCAACGAACATCCTACCCAGGCTTTATTGGATCTTTACACCATGCAAACTAATAAGGGAAGAATCAAGGATCTAAAGGTGGTAATCGCCGGGGACATTTTGCACTCTAGGGTAGCCCGTAGCAATATTTGGGGGCTTACTAAATTAGGGGCAAAGGTAGTTTTAACAGGACCTTCTACCTTAATTCCAAGGGGGGTAGAAAAATTGGGGGTAGAAGTATCCTACAATATAAAAGAGGCTGTTAAGGATGTAGATGTGGTCATGGCCTTAAGAATTCAAAAAGAAAGACAAGAAAGTGGACTATTTCCTTCTCTTAGGGAATACCATAAGTTCTTTGGTATCAATGAGAAAATACTAAGTTATGCAAAACCAGATGCTTTGGTTATGCACCCAGGACCTGTTAACCGAGGAGTGGAATTAACCAGTCAGATAATCGACGAAGAACATTCTGTGATAGAAGAACAAGTTACTAACGGAGTAGCGATTCGTATGGCACTTCTTTATCTTATGACTAGAGGAGGAAATCTATAATGAAAAAGTTGCTGATTCGAGGGGGAAGAGTATTAGATACTCAAGCCAAAATAGATGCTATTTTAGATATCTTAGTAGAAGATGGAAAGATTGTTAGGATGAAAAAAAATATACAGGCCGAAGATGCAAAAGTGATTGATGCAAAGGGATTTTGGGTGGTACCAGGACTGATTGATATGCATGCCCATTTAAGGGAGCCAGGTTTTGAATATAAGGAAACCATAAAAAGTGGAACCAAGGCTGCTGCTAATGGAGGATTTACCACCATTACTTGCATGCCCAATACTAATCCAGTCATTGACAATGCCTTTTTAGTAGAATATGTGAGTTCTAAAGCTCAAAAGGAAGGCTTTGTAAAGGTAAAACCCATTGGAGCAGTGAGCAAAGGACTAAAGGGAGAGACTCTTGCAGAAATAGGTGACATGGTCACAGCTGGAGCCGTTGCTTTTTCTGATGATGGTCATCCTGTTTCTGATAGCAGCTTAATGAAAAAGGCCATGGAATATGCCTCCATGTGGGATAAAGTAATTATAGATCATTGTGAAGAATCTAGCCTATCTAAAGGTGGGTTGATGAATGAAGGAGAACGATCCACCATTTTAGGAATGCAAGGAATTCCTTCGGTAGCAGAGGATATTATGGTGGCAAGGGATATTGCCCTAGCAAGGTATACAGGATGCAGAGTGCATATAGCCCATGTAAGCACAAAGGGTTCTGTAGAGATGATAAGACAGGCAAAGGAGCAGAGGATAAAGGTGACCTGTGAAGTAACGCCCCATCACTTTAGTTTAACACAAGAGGCAGAAAATGGTTGGGATGCTCTGACCAAGGTAAATCCACCTCTACGATCTCAAGAGGATGTAGATGCCATTCTTGAAGGATTGCAAGATGGAACAATTGATGCTATTGCCACCGATCATGCACCTCATCACCAAGATGAAAAGATAGTAGAATATGCTCTAGCATCCAGTGGGATCTCTGGTTTAGAAACTTCCTTACCTTTAGCCATTACCAATCTTATAAGGGAAAACATTCTAACTCCACTGCAATTGGTAGAAAAAATGAGCCTCAATCCTGCTAAGATATTAAATTTAGATGGAGGAACTTTACAAGTAGGGAAATGGGCAGATATCACAATTATAGATCCCCATACTCAAGAAACTGTAGATAAAGATCAATTCTATTCTAAAGGAAAGAACACTCCCTTTCATGGGATGAATTTATATGGGAAGGTCCTTTATACCATAGTAGACGGTAAGGTGATAAAGGATACCAAGACTATACGAAAGGGAGAATAGTTCAATGTTTATAGATCAATTGATAGAGAAAATAATAGAAAGAAGAAATCCCACAGTGGTGGGTTTAGATCCCCAAGAATATCTCATTCCCCAATGTATTATAGATGAATATTACCATGGGGAAGAGTCCATGGGAGAGGTTCTATGGCAGTTTAATAAGGTAATTATAGAGGTAGTTGCAGATTTAGTACCTGCTGTAAAATTACAAATTGCCTTCTATGAAAGATGGGGAATAGAAGGACTAAAGGCCTACCAAAAAACCATTCAATATGCTAAAGAGAAAGGTTTAATAGTTATAGGAGATATTAAAAGGGGAGATATCGCTTCTACAGCCAAAGCCTATGCTACAGCCCATTTAAGTGGACCCTTTGCCTGTGATGGGGTCACCCTAAACCCCCTTATGGGAACAGATTCTATAGAGCCATTTGTAGATATGTGTAAAGAGCATGGAAAGGGAGGCTTTATATTAGTGAAAACCTCTAATCCTTCCTCAAAAGAATTTCAAAACCTATTGATAGGGGAAAAACCTCTTTATCTTTACATTGCTCACAAGGTAGAAGATTGGGGTGCAGAATTAGTAGGAGGATATGGTTATAGTTCTATAGGTGCTGTAGTAGGAGCAACATACCCTCAAGAAGCCAAAGAATTACGACAAGCTATGCCCCATACCTTCTTTTTGGTACCAGGTTTTGGGGACCAAGGGGCAAAGGCAGAGGATGTTGTATCCTGTTTTGATGAGAGAGGGCTAGGAGCTATTATTAATTCTTCCCGGGGAATCATTGGAGCCCATCTAAAGGAAGAAGGAAAAGATGTGAGTTTAAAAGACTTTCAAAGTTTCCTTCGAGAAGCGGTAGAAAAAATGCAAAGGAAACTTTTGAAGGCTTTAAGGGAGAGTGGAAAATAGAAAATTGATTAAGGGGGAATATGTCTATGAAAGCTAAATTAATATTGGAAGATGGTAGTATCTATGAAGGGCATGCCTTTGGCTATACTGGAGAGACCGTAGGAGAAGTGGTCTTTAATACTGGAATGACAGGGTATCAAGAGATGATGACCGATCCATCCTACAAAGGCCAAATTGTTTTATTAACCTATCCTTTGATAGGAAATTATGGAGTAAAGAAGCTTTTTAATCAATCTAAAAAACCAACCATTAATGGCTTGATTGTAAGGGAATGTTATAAGGATCATTTAGGCTGGCAAAAAGGATATACCTTAGAAAATTATATGAAGGAAAATAAAATCATAGGCATTGAAGGAATAGATACTAGAGCAATTACAAAAAAGACAAGAGAGCAGGGCACTATGAAAGGAATGATAAGCTGTTCCCAGGACCTAGAGGAAGAAAATATAAGAGGGAAGATATTATCCTATGAGAATAGAAAAGCGGTGGCAGAAGTTTCTACAAAAGAATACTATTATTTAAAACCAGAGGTACTCAATATCGCAGTGATAGACTATGGGGTAAAAGCTTATATTTTAAAATCCTTTCAGGATAGAAATTGTTTAGTACATGTATTTCCAGCATTTTCAACACCAGAGGAAATTTTAAAGGTCCATCCCGACGGTATCGTATTTTCCAATGGTCCGGGGGATCCCATCGATTTAGAGTTTTTAATCCCCAATATAAAGAAATTAATTGCTACCCAAATTCCTATTTTAGGAATTTGCCTAGGACATCAGCTTTTATCTATTGCCTTAGGGGGAAAAACAGAAAAGATTAAGTATGGACACAGAGGGAGCAATCATCCAGTGAAGGATTTAGATAAAAATAAAGTCTATATTACCTCTCAAAATCATGGATATGTAGTAAAGGCAGAGAGTTTAGATAAAAATAAGATGACCATTACCCATGTAAATATGAATGATGGCACCTTAGAGGGGTTTCGACATAATATCCTTCCTATTTTATCAGTACAATTTCATCCAGAGGCAGGTCCAGGGCCTCATGATTCTCAATATATCTTTGATGATTTTATTGAAATGATAAAGGGGACGAAAGAAGGAAAGGTGAAAACTCATGCCTAAAAATGATTGCATAAAAAAAGTATTAGTAATTGGTTCTGGTCCTATTGTCATAGGACAAGGAGCAGAATTTGACTATTCCGGTACCCAGGCTTGCCAAGCTTTACAGGAGGAAGGGGTAGAGGTAGTCTTAATCAATAGCAATCCTGCAACCATTATGACCGATGTCCAAACAGCCCATAAGGTTTATATTGAGCCAGTTACCTTAGAATTTGTGGAAAAGGTCATTGCCAAAGAGCGACCGGACAGCCTTTTGGCCTCTATGGGGGGGCAGCAGGCATTAAATCTTACGGTAGAACTTAACCAAGCAGGAATATTAGAAAAATATGGGGTAAATCTAATTGGTACCAAAATAGATGCCATTACCAAGGCAGAAAATCGGGAAAATTTTAAAGTTTTAATGGAAGAAATAGGGCAACCTATTGTAGAAAATAGAATCGTACACAAAGTAGAGGAGGCAAAGGAATTTGCACAGAAAATAGGATTTCCCTTAGTAATCCGACCAGCCTATACCCTAGGGGGTACCGGTGGAGGGATTGCCTATAATGAACGGGAGCTGGAAACTATTGTAGAAAGGGGATGTAGAGCTAGCAGTGTAGGACAGGTTATTATAGAAAGAAGTCTGTTAGGTTGGAAAGAAATTGAATATGAGATTATGCGGGATGGAAACGACAATATCGTTACCATTTGTAATATGGAAAATATCGACCCTGTAGGAGTCCATACGGGGGATAGCATTGTAGTGGCTCCTTCTCAGACCTTAACCGATCAGCAGTACCAGATACTAAGAGGAGCAGCTATTAAAATTATTTCTGCTCTAGGGATTCAAGGAGGGTGTAATGTACAATATGCCTTGCATCCTCAAACCAATGACTACTATGTTATTGAGGTAAATCCTAGGGTAAGCCGTTCCAGTGCTTTAGCTTCTAAGGCAACGGGATATCCCATTGCCAAAGTGGCGGCAAAGATTGCCTTAGGATACCATCTTGATGAAATTCTGAATCAGGTAACTGGTGAAACCTTGGCTTGTTTTGAACCTACCTTAGATTATGTTTCGGTAAAGATTCCAAGATGGCCCTTTGATAAGTTTGTAGAAGGGGAAAGAAAGCTAGGAACCCAGATGAAGGCTACTGGAGAGGTCATGTCCATAGCCAATATCTTTGAAGCTGCCCTATTAAAGGCAATTCGATCCTTAGATTTAGGATTAGAAGCTTTGCAGTTACCAAAGTTAAAGAATCTAGAGGTAGAACAAATAGAGAAAAAGCTTTGTCAGGGAGATGATGAGAGGATCTTTGTTATGGCACAAGCTCTTAAAAAGGGGATTTCTCCCTTGAAAATTGGAGAACTGACAGGGATTCATCCCTTCTTTATTGATAAAATTAATCACATTATAGAAATGGAAAAGGTTCTTTCTAAAAAAGATTTTCACAGTATTACCCTGGAAGAAATCAAGCAAGCAAAGAAAATGGGCTTCTCTGACCATATTTTAGCCAAATTGCTTCAATGTAGCTGGGAAGATGTATGGCAGTGGAGAAAAGAACATCATTTACGTCCTTCCTATAAGATGGTGGATACCTGTAGTGGAGAATTTGATGCCCAAACCCCTTACTTTTATTCCACCTATGATGAAGAGGATGAGGTCAAGGTAGAGAAGGGAAATAAAATATTGGTTGTAGGCGCAGGTCCTATTCGAATTGGCCAGGGAATCGAGTTTGACTACTCTTCAGTACATTGTATTGAGGCATTGGAGAAATTAGGCTATGAAACCATTATGGTAAATAATAATCCAGAAACTGTAAGTACGGATTTTAATGTAGCTTATCATCTATATTTTGAACCTATTACAGGGGAAGATTTATTACACATTATCGAAAAGGAACAACCGAAAGGTGTAATTTTACAATTCGGTGGTCAAACAGCCATTAAAATGGCTCATATTTTAGACAAAATGAATATCCCTATTTTAGGAACCTCCCTAGAGGGAATCGATGGGAGCGAAGATCGAAAGAGAATGGAGGAGATTTTAGACAAATTAGGGATTGCTAGACCTAAGGCAAAGGCCATCACCTCCTTGGAAGAGGGATACAGGGCAGTCAAAGAAATTGGATACCCTCTTTTGATCCGTCCTTCCTATGTATTAGGTGGGCAGGGAATGGAAATTATCCATAATGAACAGGAGATGAAAAAGTATCTTCCATTACTATATGATCAATATCCATCCCATCCTGTTTTGATGGATCAATATTTACCTGGAATGGAAATTGAAGTGGATGCTATTTCTGATGGAGAAGAAGTTTTAATACCAGGGATTATGCAACATTTAGAAAGAGCAGGAATTCATTCAGGAGACAGTATTTCCATCTATCCCTCTAAAAAAATCTCTGTGGATATGAAGGAAAGAATTTTAGAATGTACCAAACAACTTTCCCAAGAATTAAATATTATAGGAATGGTAAACATTCAATATTTACTATGGAAGAATGAACTATATCTTATTGAAGTCAATCCTAGGGCCAGTAGAACCATTCCCTATTTAAGTAAGATTACAGGGGTGCCCATGGTAGATTTAGCAACTAGAGTAATATTAGGGGAAAGCATAGAGAATTTAGGATATGGAACAGGATTGTATAGGGAAGGGAAAAAGGTAGCAGTGAAGGTACCTATTTTTTCCCTAGAAAAATTACCAGGGGTAGAAACTCGCTTAGGGCCAGAAATGAAATCTACTGGAGAAGTTATGGCAGTGGGAAAGGATTTAGAGGAAGCTCTTCATAAAGGAATGCTTGCAGCAAAGTTCTCTATTTTTCCTACTACTAGAGTGTTAGCCACCCTTCGGGATCTCGATAAGAAAGAATTTTTACCCTTAGCCCAAAGACTACAGGATTTAGGAATTGAGATTGTTGCAACCCAAGGGACAGCCAAATTTCTAAGGCAGCATCAAATTTCTTGTATTGAGGTGGCAAAAATCGAGCAAGGAGATCATACTATTTTAGATGTGGTTCAAAACCGTGAGATTGACTGGATCGTCAATACGCCTACTAGAGGGAGAGATGCCCATAGGGATGGTTTTCAAATTAGAAGAAAGGCAATGGAAAGGGGAATTCTTTGCTTTACTAGCTTAGATACGGTAAAAGCTGTGATTGATGTGATACAAAGAGATAGATTCCATCAGGATTTACCCATTTATGAATTAGGAGAGTGGAACCGTGAGTAAAGAAGAAACTCTAAAGATAAAAAGCAATATAAAAATTGCAGATCAAATCTATGCCATGAAATTAGAATCCTTTTTTATCAGTCAAGAGGCAAAGCCTGGACAATTTGTTCATTTACTTTGTAAAAAAGATTATGGGGCTTTTTTAAGACGTCCCTTTAGTCTAGCAAATATTGACTCAAAAAATCATGAACTTATCATTGTCTATCGGGTGCTAGGCAAAGGTACCCAAAGTATGGCTGAGATGAAAGCAGGGGAGAAAATTTCTGCCTTAGGGCCTCTAGGACATGGCTTTATCCTAGAGGATTCCTATGAAAATGTGGCTGTTGTAGCAGGAGGATTGGGCACAGCGCCGGTTTTAGAGATTGTAAAATATTATAAGCAAAAGTCTAGGATTTATTTGGGGTTTTTAGAGGAACCTATTTTAGAAGAGGAAATCAAAAGATATACTTCCCTATTAGAGGTCTTTACCGAGACTGGTTCGGTGGGAAAAAAGGGGTTGGTAACAAAGGATTTATTAGAGCAATTCAGACAAAATCCTCCAGATATGGTATATACCTGTGGTCCTAAACCTATGATGAAGGCTTTGGCCCAAATCTGTGACCGATTAGAGATTCCCTGTCAAGTATCCCTAGAAGAAAGAATGGGATGTGGAATTGGAGCTTGCTTAACTTGTAGCTGTAAGACAAAAAAGAAGGATCAGAAAAATGAATACACTAGGGTTTGCAAAGAAGGGCCAGTTTACTGGGCAAAGGAAGTGGTTTGGGATGAGTAATTTAGACTTAAAGGTAAAATTAGGAAGATTAGAATTGAAAAATCCTGTGATCACTGCCTCAGGAACCTTTGGGTTTGGCAGAGAATATGGACAATTTTACAATATTAATCAATTAGGAGCCATTGTTACCAAAGGCATTACCCTAAAGCCAAAGGCTGGAAATCCTTCTCCTAGAATCGTTGAAACCTCTGCTGGAATTCTCAATAGTGTAGGTCTTGAAAATCCTGGAATAGATAGATTTATAGAAGAGGAACTTCCCTATTTGGAGGAGTTAAGGGTACCTGTCATTGTAAATATTTCTGGAAATACAGTGGAGGACTATGCTGTACTTGTACAGCATTTAAGGGGCTTTAAGATAGCAGCAGTGGAAGTAAATATCTCTTGCCCCAATGTAAAAAAAGGGGGATTAAATTTTGGTACTCAACCCGATAGTGTTTACCAAGTGACTAAAGCTGTAAGGGAGAACTGGGATAAGACCTTAATTATAAAACTAACTCCAAATGTCACTAGTATTAAAGAAATTGCTTTAGCAGCCCAAGAGGCAGGAGCAGATGTTTTATCTCTAATCAATACCCTTTTGGCCATGGAAATTGACATCCATAAAAGGAAACCCATTTTAGGAAATATTATGGGAGGACTATCAGGACCAGCAGTGCTACCGGTAGCCCTAAGGATGGTATATCAAGTAGCTCAAGCAGTGAAGATTCCTATGATTGGCATGGGAGGCATTATGACCGGAGAAGATGCCATTAAGTTTTTACTAGCTGGGGCCTCAGCCATTTCCATTGGAACGGGAAACTTTATCGATCCTATGTGCCCTTTAAAGGTTTTAAAAGCCATAGAAGAGTACATGGAAAGGTATAGGATCAAATCTATCAAAGAAATAGTCGGTCAATTACAATAGAAAGAAGGAATGAGAGTGGATCAAAGGGAAGTTTTATCGATATTAAAAGAAAAACAGGCGGTATTAGAGGGACATTTTATTCTCACTTCAGGAAGACATGCGGATACCTATATTCAATGTGCTAGAATTTTACAAGATCCCAAGACTACATCTCTATTCATTTCTGAATTACTAACGAAGATGGGGAATTTAGAGATTGACTTGGTCATAGGACCTGCCACAGGAGGAATTATCATTGCCTATGAAGCAGGAAGACAACTAGGGGTTAATGCCATCTTTACAGAACGAGAAAATGGGAAGATGACTCTAAGAAGAGGTTTTGAAATTCCAAAGGGAGCAAGGGTTCTAGTGGTGGAAGATGTAGTTACCACAGGGGGATCGGTACAAGAGGTATTAGATGTTGTAAAACAAAAAGGTGGGCAAGTAGTAGCAATAGGGTTACTTGTGGATCGCACTGGAGGAAAAATGGATTTTGGGGTACCTACCTATAGAATTTTCTCTAAAGAAATCCAATCCTATGAGCCAGAAAATTGCCTCCTTTGTAAAGAAGGTCTTCCTGCAATAAAGCCAGGAAGTAGAGGGTTGAAATAAGAGTGTTTTAAACAAAATATGGGTTTCCCCATAGATAGATTCATAAAAAATATTAGGTTTCGACTTGGCACCGCATGGTTATAGCATCCAATGAATGTAGATGGAAAATCCGTAAAAAGCTTGATTATCTATTTATTTTTATTCCCCTTTTTCTCTGTCTATGAATATACTGAACTAGTAAGAGTGAAAAAGGAGGGAAAGAAATGGAAATCCATGTAGTACAACCTGGAGAGACCATCTTTACCATTGCAGCTGCCTATGGAGTTGATCCCCAGAGTGTTATTGAGATCAATCAATTAGAAGAGCTTCCTTATCTAGTTCCCGGGCAAGCTTTGATTATACCTATTACCGAAGAATTATATACTGTACAACAAGGGGATAGCCTTTGGAGTATTGCTATGGAATTTGATGTATCTCTTCAAGAATTAATTGCTCTAAACAATATCCAAAATCCCAATTTAATCTACCCAGGCATGGTATTGAGAATTCCCATAGGAGAACCAGGAAAATTTGGTACCATAGAAGTAAATGCCTATATCAACCCAATAGGAAATGAGCAAGATGTAGAGGAGGTAAATTCCGTAGGAGAATATCTTACCTACATTTCTCCCTTTAGTTATCAAGTCAATGGGGATGGTACATTAACTCAGCCACAGGATAATCTCGTATTACAAGCAGCAGAGGACAATAACATTGCCCCCCTTATGGTAATTACAAACTTTAGGGAAGGAAACTTTGACACGGAGTTGGCACATACCATTTTAACAGATGAAAATATACAGGATATCCTTATTGAAAATGTACTAGAAGTATTAGAGAATAAGAATTATTATGGATTGAATATTGATTTTGAAAGGGTACCATCGGAGGATCGAGAATTGTATAATGACTTTTTAAGAAAGGTAGTAGGTCGACTGAGACCTATGGAATATCCTGTATCCACAGCATTAGCTCCAAAGCCTTATGAAATTGAACAGGGAGAATGGCATGGGGCCCATGACTATGAAGCCCATGGAGAAATTGTAGACTTTGTAATTATTATGACCTATGAGTATGGATGGGCTGGTGGGGAGCCAATGGCAGTAGCTCCTTTAAACGAGGTCCGTTCCGTAATAGACTATGCCACCTCTGTCATTCCACCAGAAAAGATCATGATGGGAATGCCGCTTTATGGATACGATTGGACCCTTCCCTATGATCCTGAAGGAGAGTGGGCCGCTAGCATTAGTCCCCAGTATGCTCTACAATTGGCAGCTCAATATGGTGCAGTGATTGAGTACGATAATGTTACCCAATCTCCATATTTCTATTATTGGGTTGATGGCGTTCAACATGAGGTCTGGTTTGAAGATGCCCGAAGCATTCAAGCAAAATTATATTTAGTAGATGAATACGGACTAAAGGGAGTTAGTTATTGGATACTAGGATATGATTTCCCCCAAAGTTGGTCAGTATTGGGAAATATGTATGATATAGAGAAGATAGAAGTATAAGTCTTAATAAAATATTCGTTCCTCCAATGGTATTTATAGATAATTGGGAAATTTTATATTTTCTTCTTATTTAGTTTTTCCTTGAAAGCTCTTGAACTTATGATAAAATAGAACAGGAGTCAAAATGTCAGTTTCAATCATACTTACCTCCCTCTAATAATATATATGTACTAATTATTTGTAATCATATTAGGGGGGGGAAAGAGATGAAAAAGAGGACAATGGTAGCATTATTTTTAATCATAGGGCTCTTGTTTTCAGGATGCAATATGCTTCAAACAAAGCAAGAAGAAAATCCTTTATCTAAAGATCAAAGGATCTCTATGAAGGACAAGGGAGATACGAAAGAAGAAAAGGTGACAAGTGTTCAAGGAGAAACCAAAAAAGTAACCCTTTATTATAAGGATAGTGGAGGTTATATTGTACCTGTAGTTCGTACTATGCCTAAAGTAGAGGGAGCAGCTAAGGCAGTGCTATCTGCTTTAGTAGATACTATAGAAAATAGAAATGATTTAAAGGCTTTAGGCTTACAGCCGGTATTACCAGCCAACACTCAAATAGAATTAGCCATTAAAGAGGATGGCCTTATTCGGGCTAATTTTAGCAAAGAGATATTAGATGTGAAAAGCAAAAAAGAAGAGCAGAATATGGTAAACGCAATTGTTTATACCCTTACTGAATTCGAAAATATCGATAAGGTTCAGATAATAGTAGATAATGAGGTAAGAGAGACCTTGACCTATGGTACAGATGTAAGCAAACCTATTACTAGAGGAAATATGAATTCTATGAGTAATACAGCAGAAGGAGAACAAGCAAAGCTCACCTTATATATGTATAATAATCCAACAGGTGAATATACCTATTTTGTTCCTATTACCAAAAATGTTTCGACCAATGCAAGAAATGTGGAAACCGCAGTACAAGAGTTAATAGCTACAAAGGGAGAAGTAGACAATTTGAAATTAAATATTCCAGATGGCACCCAGGTTTATGGAGTAGATGTAGAATCTGGAGTTGCCTATGTACATTTTTCAGAACATCTATCACAAATTACAGATAAAGAAGAACTTGATAATCTTACAAAGGCCATTGGACTAACCTTAAAAGAATTTGGTGGAATAGATGGTGTAAATTTAGTGATTGATGGGGAAAATAGTGACATAAGTAGTGAAACTGTTGCAGTTCCTACTTTTGTAAATACTTACTAGATTTGGTCATCAGCTGTCAAGTGATCGTGTAGTATTTTTTATTGGAAATAATTAAGCCGTTACTTTGTATATTTATTAGGAATAACTTGATTCATTATATTAGTTAATTTCGTTTCGCTAACGAGCTTTACAAGCCTTTTTATAAGGTGAATTTACATTAATTTAGCACAGTGAACCAACTTGAAAAATTTAAATGAATCTATTGTGCTAGTTAAGTTATTATGATTTAGAAAGTTATTCTACTTTGAGGGATAGATGTTTCACGTTAGGCGACTTAGTGCCTTCTTTTTTACCTAGATTTTGTTATCCTAAAAAAGGAGGGCATTTGCTTAAGTAGCGCAGTGAAGATATCTATCTTAAATTAATTAGCACAACGGGTTAAATGATTAATTTTTATCAGGCAATAGGTAAAAATGACTTCCCTATTGCCTATACCAATGATAAAGGAGTGGACAAGATGTCAAGAATCGATGGAAGGGAAAAGGATCAACTGAGAAAAACAAAAATTAAAAAGGACTTTATTAAAAATGCCACAGGTTCTGTACTAATAGAAACTGGAGAAACAAAAGTAATCTGTACAGCTACCATAGAAGAAAAAGTACCTTTTTTTTTAAGGGGAACGGGGCAAGGATGGGTCACTGCTGAGTATGGGATGCTTCCTGCATCTACCCAAAGTAGAAAAGTACGAGAGTCCCGTAGGGGAAAGGTAGAAGGACGTACCCAAGAAATACAAAGATTGATTGGACGGGCTTTACGGTCTGTTGTAGATTTAGAACAATTAGGAGAACGTACCATTTGGATTGACTGTGATGTAATACAAGCCGATGGAGGAACTAGAACTGCATCTATTACAGGAGCCTTTATAGCTCTAGTAGAATCCCTACACAAACTAGTGCAGGAAGAAAGGCTTGAAAAGATTCCAGTGAAAAATTATGTAGCTGCAGTAAGTGTAGGAATGTTACAAGGAGAGCATCTTTTGGATTTATGCTATCAAGAGGATTCCAATGCCAAAATTGATATGAACATAGTTATGACAGATGCTGGAGAATATGTAGAAATACAAGGGACAGGGGAAGAATCCCCTTTTACTAAAGAAGATTTATCGATACTATTAGAATTAGGAGAAAAGGGAATTCGAGAATTGATTACAAGGCAAAAAGAAGTCATAGGGGATATTTTTATAGTAAAAAATGATTAAAAGTAGGATTTTAGGATAAAAAAATAATGATAAGAAGATTGAGAGATGGCAAAGAATGAAAGATAGAGATTTAATTGTTGCTTCTGGCAATCAACATAAGGTGGATGAAATAAAGGCTATTTTATCCTCCCTTGGTTTTGAGATTCAATCTATGAAGGAAGCTGGAGTAAATATAGAGATCGAGGAAAAAGGACAAAGCTTTGAAGAAAATGCTTTAATAAAAGCTAGGGCTATCGGGACTCTTACCAACAAAATAGTACTAGCGGATGATTCTGGATTAGAAGTAAAGGCATTAAACAATGCTCCTGGAATATATTCTGCTCGATATGCTGGAGAACATGGAAATGATAAAGCTAATAATGAAAAGTTGTTAAGGGAGTTAAAGAATGTCCCTATGGAAAATAGGCAAGCAAGATTTTGCTGCACTATCGCCATGGTATTTCCAAGGGGAAGGGAGATTGTTGTAGAAGGAGAATGTAAAGGGCGAATAGGAACTGAGCCAATGGGGCATAATGGATTTGGATATGATCCTCTATTTGTTATTCCTGAGCTGGAAAAAACTTTTGCCCAATTGGATCAAGAAGAAAAAAATAGGATGAGTCATCGGGCAAAGGCCTTAGAAAAGCTAAAAAAGGTTTTGCAGGACAGATAAGGAGGATTTGTTTTGAAAATTGGAGTCATCAGTGATAGTCATGGAGATCTTTCCCTTTTAAAAAAAGTAATAGAAAAAATGGGTGAAGTAGATTTTTATATTCATTTAGGAGATTATATAAATGATGCAAAAAAAATACTGGAAAAAACCAATACATCATATGTAGCAGTAAAAGGAAATTGCGACTTCACTGATGGAGAGGAAGAAATCACCATAAAATTAAATGGTAAAAAATTCTTTATTAGTCATGGACATCGATATAATGTAAAATATGGGTATAATAATATCTATTATCGGGCACTGGAGTGGGAAGCTGATATTGTGCTTTTTGGTCATACCCATATGCCTATATCCTTATGGTATCAAGGTATATTATTTTTTAATCCAGGTAGTATTACCTTTCCTAGGGGTGGCAGCCAAGCAACCTATGGAATTATTGAAATTATAGAGGGAGAGGTTTATCCTAATCTCTATGAAGTGTAGAATTGTGGAAACGCTACAAAATTGGAGTAAAGATAAAAAATCAAAAAAATATTGACAAGTTCCCTTTTATGCTGTATACTAGTTCTTGTCGTCAAGGTAACGAGGTGTAGCGCAGTTTGGTAGCGCACATGGTTTGGGACCATGGGGCCGGGGGTTCGAATCCCTCCACCTCGACCATTCATTGCTAGTTGACAAGAGAGGAAATTTCCTGTAAAATTAATAATTGTCAAAACTTGCGGGTGTAGCTCAGTGGTAGAGCCCTGGCCTTCCAAGCCAGTCGCGAGGGTTCGATTCCCTTCACCCGCTCCATTTAACAAAATATGTGCCTGTAGCTCAGCTGGATAGAGCAACGGCCTTCTAAGCCGTAGGTCCGGGGTTCGAATCCCTGTAGGCACGCCATTATGGTGGATATAGCCCAGTTGGTTAGAGCGCTAGATTGTGGCTCTAGAGGCCGTGGGTTCGAATCCCACTATCCACCCCATAAATGTTGGGGTATAGCCAAGTGGTAAGGCACCAGACTTTGACTCTGGCATCCGTAGGTTCGAGTCCTGCTACCCCAGCCATTTTAAATTATATGACCCATTAGCTCAGTCGGCAGAGCACCTGACTTTTAATCAGGGTGTCCGGCGTTCGAGTCGCCGATGGGTCACCATCTTCTAGCGGGAGTGGCGGAATTGGCAGACGCGCTAGACTTAGGATCTAGTGTCAATTGACGTGGGGGTTCAAGTCCCTTTTCCCGCACCACTTATCTGCGGAAGTGGCTCAGTGGTAGAGTATCGCCTTGCCAAGGCGAGGGTCGCGGGTTCAAATCCCGTCTTCCGCTCCATAATAAGATATGCGGGTGTAGCTCAGTGGTAGAGCCCTGGCCTTCCAAGCCAGTCGCGAGGGTTCGATTCCCTTCACCCGCTCCATTTTTATGATTTAACTGATAAATGCGCCTATAGCTCAGCTGGATAGAGTGGCAGACTTCGAATCTGAAGGCCGGGGGTTCGAATCCCTCTGGGCGCACCATATTTTGGGGTATAGCCAAGTTGGTAAGGCGCCAGACTCTGACTCTGGTCATCGTAGGTTCGAGTCCTACTACCTCAGCCATTTTTATTGTATAGAAAATAAGTATATTTTGAGCTAAAAGGTAGATACTAAAAATAACATAGACATTGGGGTATCGCCAAGTGGTAAGGCACCAGATTTTGATTCTGGCATTCGTAGGTTCAAATCCTGCTACCCCAGCCATTTTTATTTTAGGAAAGGGTTATCCTTTCTTTTTTTCTTTTTTTGTCTATTTTAAAAATTCTTAGTGATATGTTATGATAAGAAGAAGAATATTAGGTAAAACTCTTTAATAAAGTAATTATAAATAGAATATGATTTTGCTGATAAGAAAGGAAAGAAGCTGATATACTGGAATATTGGGAAATTATTATTTTACTATTAAAAATTATATGATATAATGTAGTAGCTAAAATATAAGGAATGTTAAATT
>USMD01000018.1 GCA_900555725.1 uncultured Garciella sp.
CTATTATACATGGAGATGTCATCCTTTCGTTAGGTTTTTTGTTGATTAACTTATATCTTAACAGGATGACACCTCCTTTTCAATTTAAATGTAAATTTATCCCATTTAAATCCCTACAATAATTTTACGCGATGTAGATTTTACCCTATAAATAACAACAAATGATATAATAAAACAAAAGATTTTGAAAAAAGGAGGAAGAATAATGAAAGGAAAAAAAGCTTTATGGATACTTATGACAATTTTAACCATTCTAGCAGCTGGATGTGCAAGCAAATCTCAGGCTGAAGAGGTATTTGATACGTATGTTTCCCATTGGACCAAGGGGGAGTTTGTTTCCATGTATGAAGTACTATCTTCTAGTGCCAAAAAAAACATTTCTAAAGAAGAATTTGTAACAAAATATGAAAAGATCTATCAAGGAATTGGAGCTGAAAATATTTCTATTACTCTCCATAAAGAGGATGCTATAGAAAAAGACAATAAAAAAATGATACCTTGTACTTTAAAAATGGACACCGTCGCAGGACCTATTGAACTAAAGTATAAGGCTCCATTTGTCTTGGAAAAAGGAGAAGAGGGAGAGAGATGGGCTCTTCAATGGGACGAAAGCTTGATTTTTCCTCAGATGGAACAAGGAGACTCCGTTCAAGTAAAAACCACAACAGCTAAAAGGGGAGAAATTTATGATCAAAATGGTACCCCTTTAGCAATGAATGGAGAGATTCAGAAAATTGGAATAATACCTCAAAATCTAGGAGAAGATGCAGCTTCCGTCAAAAAAAGACTAGCACAGGAATTTCAAATGGCCCCTGAGGATATCGATAAAAAACTAGAAGCCAGTTGGGTAAAACCAGATTTATTTGTGCCTATAGGAGCTCTTTCCATGGAGGAGGATGAAAAGATAAAAGAATTTACCTCATTACCTGGTGTCGTAGCTCAGAAACAATCTGCTCGAGTCTATCCCCAAAAAGAAGCAACTGCTCACTTAATAGGCTATATAGGATCCATTACCCAGGAGGAATTGAAAAACTTAGAAAAAAAGGATTACCATGAAAATAGCCTAATAGGAAAGGCTGGTTTAGAACAAATTTATGAAGAACAATTACAGGCTATAGATGGAAAGGCTATTTACATTGTAACAAAGGACAATGCCATAAAAGAAACCTTAGCAAAAAAGCAACCTAAAAACGGAAAGGACCTTTATCTTACTATAGATAGTAATCTTCAAAAGAGCATTTTTAATCAAATGAAAGGAGAGAAGGGCACTGCCATAGCTATGCACCCTAAAACTGGAGAGGTATTGGCAATGGTCAATAGTCCTAGCTATGATCCCAATGATTTCATATTAGGGGTTTCCAATAAAAAGTGGAATAGTTTAAACAAGGATAAACAAAAACCACTAATGAATCGTTTTGCCCAAGCTTATTCCCCTGGTTCTGTCTTTAAACCTATTACAGCGGCCATAGGATTAGACATTAAGGTCATTGATCCCAATAAAGCGATGGATATAGCAGGACTTAAGTGGCAAAAAGATTCTTCATGGGGAAATTATTCTGTGACCCGGGTAACTGATCCTGGAAAGCCAGTAAATCTTGAAGATGCCCTTGTGTATTCAGATAATATTTACTTTGCTAGAACAGCTTTAGAGATAGGTGAAAAATCCTTTATACAGGGGGCAAAGAAATTTGGAATAGAGGAAGAAATACCTTTTTCTTATCCTATTCAAAAATCTAGATTATCTAATGATGGATCACTGTCTAAGGAAGTTCAATTGGCTGACAGTGGTTATGGTCAAGGGGAAATATCCCTAAATCCTATTCATCTAACTACTATGTACACAAGCTTTTTAAATGAAGGAAATATGGTGCAGCCTATTTTATTAAAAAAAGAGGGAGAAGAGGCTCAAAAATTTTGGAAGGAAAAGGTCATTGCCCCAGAAACAGCAAACCTTATAAAAGAGAATTTAATTCAAGTAGTAGAGCGGGGAACTGGAAAGACAGGTAAAATAGAAGGGGTATCCCTAGGAGGCAAGACTGGTACCGCAGAGCTAAAAAGTAGCCAAGGGAAAAAAGGACAAGAAAACGGATGGTTTATCGCCTTTGATGGAGAAGAATCTAGAATCATAGTTACTATGATGTTAGAAGATACCCAGGGAGGAAGCTCCGATGTGATCCCAAAGGTCAAGGCAGTATTAAAAGATTATTTGTAGAGATTGTCTAAAATAGAAGTGATAAAATAAACAGAGTTCTTGGCTTCAGATTAACAATTGGATAATATGAGTACTAATAAACGATAGTCAATAAAATTCTCACTTATTTTAGAGGGATGATGAAATGGAAAAAAGTTTGTTATCTATTGATTGGGACTATTTTATCTCTATAGATAAAAGCAATTGGTGCTCTTGTATCGAGAATCAAAGAACTATCCTTGATTTATGGTATAAACGGTATATTGAGGAAAAAGAAAAGGGAAAGAATATCCAGGAGTTCTTTCGATTATCTTCAGAAGTAGGTGATTTTTGGAGTAAGATCAAACAATTATTTCAATTTCAAAAAGATATAAAAGTCTATGTTTCGGATTCCCATACCTTATCCTATGAGATTGCCAAAGAGAATGATTGTAAGAAAGTATATCTTTTCGATGCCCATGCTGATTTAGGATATGGAGGGCTTGCTTCTCTTGATTTTGAAGTCAATTGTGCCAATTGGCTAGGAAAACTTTTAAAAAATAAATTTATTAAAGAAGCAAATATTATCTATAGTCCTTTTACAAAGGAGAAGATAAGTGATTTTAACTTCATGAACCATATTTTTAATATTCATTACCCATTGGTAGAAGATTTGAATAGAGAAATCCCGATATCAACGATTCACATTTGTAGATCAGGAGCTTGGACACCTCCTTGGTTTGATGAACAATTCATAAAATTTGTTGAGGCCTTAGGGCTTCCCTATAAAAAGGTGAATTGTTCAACTAGAACATGGAATGTGGAACATATGAACCTTTCCGATAAAATTCACTATAGGATGATTTAGGTTTTTATCTTGTTATTTTTTTGTAAGAATGGGTATATTAAGAAATAACGTATTTTCTTACTACAGTATTATAAAATAACAATGATAAAAAGGAGAGATCACATTACCTACTGCTGCTGAAAAATTACTTGCAGAGGGAAAAGCAGATCTTATCGGAGTGGCCAGCGCCATACTAAAAGACTCTAACTGGGCGAAAAAGCGATAGAAAGTCTTTCAGAAAAATAAAGTATAGTCTAAGGGCTATGGTAAAATGCCTATGATTTATGGGTTTTATCATAGTCCTTTTTATTTAAAATTTATTGCATTTTTTTATAAAATTGTGTATTATTGTATTAGGAATATAATACAATAATATAAAAATTATAGAGAGGAGTTGAAAGGATGCAATGGAGTATTGACTCGGAACGACCAGTTTATATTCAACTAGTGGAGCAAATTCAGGCAGGGATTATTTCTGGGTATTTTCGACCAGGAGACAAACTGCCCTCTGTAAGGGATTTAGCCAAAGATGCGGGAGTGAATCCAAATACGATGCAAAGAGCTTTGGTGGAATTGGAACGAACAGGATTGGTTTATACCAATAGAACCAGTGGTAGGTATATTACCTCTGAGATAAAAATCGTAAAAAAACTAAAGGGGCAATCTGCTAGAAGTGTTGTAGAGGACTTTTTAGGAAAAATGAAACAGCTTGGATTTGAGGAAGAAGAAATCTTAGATATTTTAAAGGAAACCATAAAGGAGATGAAAAAATGAGTGCTATTTTACAATGTCAATCTTTATCAAAAAAATATTCAGGTCATTCTGCATTAGTAGATGTAGATTTAACATTGGAAAGGGGACGGATCATTGGATTATTAGGGCCAAATGGTAGTGGAAAAACAACTTTATTGAAAATTATAAATGGATTATTAGTACCGGATAGTGGAAATATTCGAATTGCAGGAAGAAAGCCAGGGGTGGAAACTAAAAAAATAGTTTCTTATTTGCCCGAAAGAACTTACTTGCCCGATTGGATGAAGGTAAAGGATATCTTAAATTTTTTTCAAGATTTTTATGAAGATTTTGACTTAAAAAGAGCAAATGAAATGTTGAAAAATCTTCGAATCAATTCAGATCATTCTCTAAAAACCATGTCAAAGGGTACAAAGGAAAAGGTACAATTGATCTTAGTAATGAGTCGTCAAGCAGATCTATACTGTCTGGATGAACCTATTGGAGGAGTAGATCCTGCAGCAAGGGATTATATTTTAAGTACTATTATTTCTAATTATAGGGAAAAGGCAAGTATTCTTATTTCCACCCATTTGATTTCAGATATTGAAAAAATATTAGATGAAGTCATATTTTTAAAGGAAGGCAAGATATCCCTTCATTCTTCTGTAGATGAATTACGGATACAGGAAGGAAAGTCTATTGATTCTTTGTTTAGGGAGGTATTTAAATGTTAGCTAAATTAATGAAGCATGAACTAAAGGCAACTGCAAGACTTTTGATTCCAATGGATATCATTCTTTTATGTATTTCTATGATCAATCATTTTACATTTCAGATGGGTATTCGAGAAGGAGCACCTGGATTAATTGTTGAATTTCTTATCAATATCCAAGTGTTATTTAGTATTGCAATTTTAGTGGTAACGGCAATTTTCATGATAGCGCGATTTCATAAAAATCTTTTAAGTGATGAGGGCTATTTGATGTTTACTCTACCAGTAAAAGTTCATCAATTAATTACCTCTAAGCTTATTATTACATTATTTTGGATATTGATTGGTTTTATTGTTCTATTTCTTTCGTGGGGAATTGTAGTTTTTAACCCAGGGGATATGGGGCTGATAATAGATACAATACAGAGATCATTGTTACAATTACAATTATCTTTTGGAAATAGTTGGATCTTTATAGCAGTAGAATTCATTATTTTAGCCCTATTGGGTTTAGTTGCCAATATACTATTAGTTTACGTTTCCATTGCTATAGGACAATTATTTACCAAACATAAGATTATTGCTTCTTTTATATCCTATGGAATTCTTTATACCATTATCCAATGGGGCATGTTGGCTATTTTAAGTGGTTTAAGTTTTATTCTTTATAATAATACAAATTTCAGTACCATTGCCACTGTTCCCCAAGTAATTTTTCCGGTTGCCATAGGAGCTGTGTTAATAGGATGTATTGTCTTTTACTTGGCAACCAATTATATCTTTCAAAAGAAATTAAATTTGGAATAGAATTTTATTGAAAATAACGGCATAATGGATTTTTTCATTATGCCATTCTTACTTTTATTCGATACTAATCGTCTTTATAAAAAGGTATTTAGGAAGGTTTTAGAGAAATATATAAAATTAGTAAGAAAAGTAGGAGGAAAGGATTGAATCAATATGTTAAAAGTAAATCATCTTTCTAAAAGATATGGAAAATTAAATGCTTTATCAGAAGTCACATTTGAAGTGGAGAATGGAGAAATTGTGGGATTGTTAGGACCAAATGGAGCAGGAAAAAGTACTACTTTAAAGTCCATTACAGGATTGGTACGACCAAGTGGGGGAAAGATAAGTATTGATGACATTCCCCATAATGATATAAGAGCGAAAAAATTATTTACCTATGTTTCAGAGACTCCAGATCTTTATGATATGTTGACGGTTATGGAGCATATGGAATTTAGCGCCTATGCCTATGGGCTAACCAATTGGAAGAAAAAAGCAAGTGAGCTGTTGGAAAGATTTGATTTAAAGGATAAAGCCAATGAGTTAGGAAAAAACCTTTCCAAGGGGATGAAACAAAAGGTATCTATTTGTTTTGGTTTGCTGCATGATCCCCAATTATTAATATTTGATGAGCCATTTATTGGACTGGATCCTAAAGCGATTCGAGAGCTAAAAAATATATTCCATCAATTAAAAGAAAAAGGAAAGGCGATTTTAATTAGTTCCCATCTTTTAGATTCGATTGAGGATTATTGCGATCGAGTGCTAGTGCTGAAAGAGGGAAAACTCATTGCTAAGGGAACTTTAGAAGAACTTCGCTCTCAAGTGGAAGGTGGAGAGATCTCTAGTTTAGAAGATATTTTCTTGGAGGTGACGAAATAGTGGGAAATTTTGGGTTTTTGCTATTGAATGATTTGAAAAAATTTAAAAATTACATACTAGAAATCAAAAGAAAACCTTGGAAGTTATTGATTTATATTTTTTATATTTCTTGGTTTGGTTTTATCCTATATACTGCTTTCGACCAGGACATAGAAATGACTCAAATTCCCAATTTGCAGTTAAAACAGAATGTATTTTCTGTTATAATTAGACTTTTAGTCTTCCTATTGTTTGCCTACATCCTATATTCCAGTAGCAAAAAATTTGACGGGGGATTTAGTATGGGGGATGTCAATTTTTTATTTCCTTCTCCCATTAGCCCTAAGACAATTTTGGCTTACTCTATGTTGAAACAATTTTTTATATCGATTATTTCAAGTATTTTTTTCATTTTTTTTCTTCCTATACTGCAAAATATTTTTGGCAATATCAATCCAGGAGATCTGATAGTTAGCCTAATAGGAATTATAACCTTATTTATCTTTACCGTACCTTTTTCCTATCTAACTTTTATACTGTCCTCTAGGTTTGGTCTTCGAGAATGGCTGAAGTATTTTCTCTACGGGATTGGAATCTTTGTTTTAGGACTTGCAGCTTATGGGATCTCTGCTCATCAAGATTTTTTAGAAGGGGTATTTTGGGCATTTAACCATCGTGCTTTTTCCTATATTCCCATTGTGAGATGGAGCTCTGAGTTAATTGGGGTAGTTGTTTTTGGAAAGACTCCTCTTTCCATCATAGCTTTATTCTTACAATTATTTACCATTAGTATTTTCAGCTTCTTTGCAATTTTTTTAGCTAAAGATTATTATGAAGATGCTTTGCCTTCTGCTGAACAAAGGGCTCAAACAGTTCATGCCAGTAAAGAAGGAAAAAGATTTTCATTATCTGATGCTAGGTCTAATAAAAAAGTTCGTCAGGTTAATGTAAGAAAGGTAGGTTATGGACCATGGGCCTTTCTATGGATGCAGCTGGTAAGCAATAAAAAGGCTTCTGGGTCCTTGATTCTACAATGGAAGACCCTAGGAGCACTAGTGATATCTATTGGAGCGGGGATGCTAATTCCTCAAAAATCTTCCTCTACTTTTTATGGCATTGCTGGTGGAATTGCCTATCTTATGTTTTTATCTTCTACGGATGTTTCCATTGAGTATGAACTAAATATGAGGTATATTTTTGTGCTACCGGGACAATCTTGGAAGAAGATATTGGCATTAAATATTGTACCGATTATAAAAACCATTGTTTTTATGATCTGTCTTTTACTTCCTGTAGGATTGATTTTTCAAGTACCGGTATTTTCCCTTTTAGCAGGACTTTTATTTCCTATATCTATGGGAATATTAAATCTTTTTAGTTCGGTGATCATACATATTTTGATTCCCAGTGGTTTCGATCGGAAGGTTTTTTATCCAGTGATTCGTATTTTCGGTTTTTTACTTTTTCTCATTCCCCCTGGAATCCTTGGAATTGTGGTAGGAGGGTATACAAATAGTGTTGCCTTGGGTTTTTATACTGTGGCCATCCTTAATTTGCTACTGAGTATTTTGTTTTTATGGATTACTGATAAGGTATTTGGAAGACTAGAAGTTAGATAAACTCTAATTTTATCTGGATGCTATCTGCTATCACTTTTGATACTCCCATTGGATAAAGTGAGATAAGCACTACTATGCACCTAAAGCTATTTAGATTTTCTTCTAAATAGTTATTGACTTTTTAAGGGTAATTTGTTACATTCTATTTAGAAGTACTTCTAAATAGAATGTAGTAAGGGGATGATAGATTGGGATTTCAAGAAACATTCAAAGCACTGTCAGATCCTATTCGACGACAGATCTTAGTAATGTTGAAAGATGAGAAAAAATCAGCAGGGGAGATTGCAAAAAAATTTGATATAAGTGGTGCTACAATTTCTTATCATTTGTCCCAATTGAAAAGAGCAGGCTTGGTTTTTGAAACAAGATATAAAAATTTTATTTATTACGAAATCAATGTGTCTGTATTTGAAGAAGTAATGCTTTGGCTTTCACAATTTGGAGGTGAAAAAAATGAAAAAAAATAAACTTTTATGGATTACAACTATTATTTGTCTTTTACCAATGATTCTTTCTTTCATATTATATGATAGATTGCCTTCAGAAATTGCAATCCATTTTAACGAGGCAGGGGTTCCAGATGATTATGCCCCAAAGGCTTTTGCAGCTTTTGGGTTACCTGCTTTGATGGCAGGATTTAATATTTTTATCCATTTTATGCTCAATGCCGATCCAAAGAAAAGAAATGCAGCACCTGCAATGAAATATATGGGGAAATGGCTGATTCCTATTATGTCAGTTATCTTGGTGCCTGTAACCTTGTTTATTGCACGGGGATATAAAGTTCCTATTGAAATGGTTGTATCTGCAATGATAGGAGTGATCATTGTAATATGCGGAAACTATTTACCAAAATGCAAACAAAATTATACGGTAGGGATTAAATTACCATGGACCCTGAATAGTGAATTAAATTGGAATAAAACCCATCATATGGCAGGATATCTTTGGGTAATAGGTGGGATTTGTATTATCATTAGCAGTTTTATTCCCCTATCCAATGCTTTCATAACTTTAATCATTGTTTTGGTGATTACCATCATTCCTTGTTTCTATTCCTACTGGTTATATAGAAGAGGTATATGAAGATAGTTTTTTGGCTCTACTAAAATTCATTGATCATAAAACAGATCGAGAAATAATATAGAAAGTTACTAAACTTCTCTAACCTGTACCCATGAATAAAGGTACAGGTTTTTTAAATTTTTATAAATAAGAGGGTTTGATAGAATGAAAAAAGAGATTATATAATGGTATAATAGAAAGAAATTAGCATAATGCTTTAATGGGGTGATATTGTGAGAAAAGTAGGGGGAATTATTGCTGCTGCCAGCAAATCCATTTCATATCCCATGAAAAAAATAGGGTCCATTTCTTTGGTTCAAAGAGTGGTACTTACCTATAAAAAGGCTGGCATATGGCCTATTGTGGTAATCACAGGTTTTGAGGAGCCAGAAATCAAGTCAAATCTTGCACGGGAGGATGCTATTTTTATTATTAATAGGAATTATGAAAATCCTCCTTTAATTGATTCCTATAAGATTGGACTTCATTATCTCCAAGGCAAGTGCAAAAGAGTGCTCTTAACACCTGTAAATGTACCTATGTTTAGTTATCAAACAGTGAAAAAGATGATAAAAACTGAAAATGAAATCGTGATTCCTTCCTATCATATGCATGGGGGGCATCCGATACTTATTGATAACTCTTATATTCCTGAGATTCTTTCTTATGACGGAGACAATGGATTAAGGGGAGCGATTCAATCCCTAAATGCAGATATTACTTGGCTTGATGTAGAGGATAAGGGGGTCATAAGTTCAGTCCATAATGAGGGGGAATTACAAGAACTTTTGACACAGCACAATGCTAGTCTAGTCCAGCCTTCTATAACTTTAGATGTACGTAAAGAAAGAATTTTCTTTGATTCTAGGTTAAGGCTTCTTCTTACCTTAATAGACGAGTATCATTCTGTGAATGGTGCCTGTAAAAGAATGGCTTTATCTTTAAGTAAGGCTTGGGATATGATTAATGAGCTAGAAGAAAGCCTTGGTTATGAAATAGTTGTAAGAAGACAGGGAGGAGCAAAAGGAGGGAGAACACGACTGACTTCTAGGGGGAGGAAGTTTATAGAGCATTATGACCAGTTTTATAGTGCAGTAAAACAGTATACTTGGGAACAATTCGAAAAATATTTTCAAGACAGTCAATTGATATAATAAGGCTGTTGCTAAACTGATATTTAGTAAGTTTAAAAAGTCATAGATGTTTCATGAAGCAGCGACTAAGTGTTCCTGAAGGGACATTTGCGGAGTAGCGTAGTGAAGACATCTATGACGAGGAGTAGTTGTACTATTTGTTCAGTTTCGCAACAGCTTTTTTTGTATTCTTAAAAGATAGAGGATTCTAGCAAATATTTTTTAAAAAGAATTTGAAATAAGATCAATATTTACATATAATTTTAGTAGGAAAAGTGTGATAACGTTATCACTATAATCTTTTAGAGAACTTAGAGAATATAAGGGGGATATTATGGAGAATATAGGAAACTCAGTAGTTAAAACGGATCATAAAGAAAAGGTATCAGGTGCAGCCAAATATGTGGCAGATCTTCCTACAGAGGGGATGCTTCACGGAAAGTTTTTAAGATCTACAGTTCCCCATGCTAAAATCAAAAATATTACATTACCAGAGCTTCCAGACGGATACATGATAGTTGATAAAGACGACGTTCCCGGTGAAAATAAAATACACATTGTAAAGGAAGACATGCCTATATTTGCTGTAGATACAGTGGAATATATTGGGGACCCTATTTTGATGGTAGTAGGACCAGACGAAAAAAAGGTTGAAGAAATTGTATCCCAAATAATAGTGGATTATGAGGAGCTTTCAGCTGTATTGGATGCCACTCAGTCAGAGGTTGCATTCTTTGAGTTCCAACATGCAAAAGGAGATGTAGATGCAGCCTTTCAAAATGCAGATAAGGTGTACGATGAAGTCTTAAAGACTGGTTATCAAGAGCAAATTTATCTTGAAACCAATGGAATGATTGGAGATTACCATGAGGGTAAGATCACTATTAGGGGATCTATGCAATGTCCTTATTATGTTCATACAGCATTACAATTGGCAACAGGACTTGAAAGGGACAAAGTTCAAGTAAAGGGAGATACTACAGGAGGCGGATTTGGAGGTAAGGAAGATTATCCATCTATCCTAGCATGTCAAGTTGCTGTAGCAAGTATGAAGGCTAAAAAACCAGTAAGAGTAGTTTTTGATAGAAGAGAAGACATTACAGTAACCAGTAAAAGACATCCTTCTATTGCAAGATATAGAGCAGCTGTTAAAGATGGTAAGATTACAGCAATGGATATTGACATCATCTATGATGCTGGTGCTTACTCCACCCTTTCATCCGTGGTACTACAGCGTGGAACAATATGTGCTAATGGGCCTTATCATATAGAAAATCTTAGAGTTCATGGAAAGGCAAATAAAACCAATACTGTTCCTAAAGGAGCCTTTAGGGGATTTGGAGCACCTCAAGTATTCTTTGATATAGAGGCTTTTATGACCCATATTGCCAAAGGGGAAAAAAGAGATATTTTAGAATTTAAAAAAGAACATTTAGTAAACCAAGGAGATCCTACATCCACCAATGGAAAGTTCCATTTCCATGTGCCCCTTCTTGAGATGATTGAAGAAGTAGATAAACTTTGTGATTATAAAAAGAAAAAAGCTCTTTATGATAAAGCACAAACTGGAAGATATAGAAGAGGAATTGGCTTAGCATTGGCCTTCCATGGTGCAGGATTTACAGGTTCTGGAGAAAGAGACCTTATAAAAGCTGTATTAAAATTAAAAAAGCATAAGGATGGGAGAGTAGAAATCCTTTGTGCCAATATTGATATGGGCCAAGGCTTAAAAACCACCCTTTCCAAGATTGCAGGGAAGGAACTTGGAATTCCCTTCAATGAGATCATTGTAAAGGATCCAGATACCGATCAAGTTCCAGACTCTGGTCCAACCGTTGCATCTAGATCTTTGATGATTGTTGGAGAGTTAGTAAGACGTGCTGCCAGTAAACTAAAATCCCAATGGAAAGATGGTGCAGAGCAGATTTTTGAAGAGCGTTATAAAGAACCAGATTTTCTAATTCCCTTTTCCCTCGAAGAGTTTCGTGGGGATGCATATCCTACCTATTCCTGGTCCGTTCAAGCAGTAGAGTTAGAGATTGATATGCTAACAGGGCAGCATAATATTTTAGGAGTTTACGGATCCTTTGATGTAGGAACGCCGATTGATGAGAATATCGTCACTGGACAAATGGAGGGCGGAATGCTTCAAGGAATCGGATATTCCTCAATGGAATATATGGATCACGATGGTAGGGGGCGCATTCGAAACAATAGTTTAAGTGACTATATTATTCCTACGGCTATGGATGTACCAAATATGAAGGTTTGTTTACATGTTGCCGAATATCCGGATGGTCCTTATGGCGCTAAGGGAGCAGGAGAACTTCCAGCTGTAGGAACTGCAGCAGCCTATATAGAAGCTGCGGAACAGATTTTAGGAGCTAAGATTGATCATATTCCATTTACGGTAGAAGATACCATGAAAGTAATATCCAATAAAGAGGAAGCAAAATAAGAGAGCTTAAAAAAGATCTGAGCAAAGAAAAAGGGAGGGATACTAGTGGAATATATTGAGTTTAAACTGAATGGAGAAGATGTTAAATATAAGGGAAATGCGTCGGGCCGGCTTTTAGATGTATTAAGGGATACTTATAAACTTACAGGAGTAAAGTGTGGTTGTAAAGAAGGAGAATGTGGAGCCTGCTCTGTTATCATCGATGGTAGACTTGCAAATTCCTGTATGATTGCAATGGGTAGAATCTATGGAAGTGAGGTTACTACCATAGAGGGCTTTAGTAAGACAGAGAAGTTTAAGGTTATTAGTAAAGCCTATGGAGATGTTTCGGCAGTACAATGCGGTTTTTGTATCCCCGGGATGATACTAGCAACGGAGTGTATCCTTGAAAAAGATCCCCATCCAATAGAGCTTGAGATACGAAATGGGATATCTGGAAATCTATGTCGTTGTACAGGATACAATGCTATTGTAAAGGCAATAGGAATTGCAGCGAAAGAAGGTGAGGGATTATGGTAAAGTTAAACAATGGCTATGTAGCTAGTACCCTTGATGAGGCACTTAAGATTATGAAAGAGGAAAAGGGGACTCCCTATGGTGGAGGAACAGATCTTATGATTCATGAAAATGGAGCGCCCACTTATCTTTTCTTACACAAAATACCTGAGCTAAGGGAAATAACAGAAGATATGAATTATATCAAAATTGGTGCAGAAGCTACTTTTACTGATATAGAGCAGTCTGCTATTGCACCCCAGATTTTAAAGGACGCAATGATACAACTGGCAGCCCCAGCCATAAGAAATTTTGGAACCATAGGAGGAAATATTGGAAATGGTTCTGCTAAGGCGGACTCTGTTTTAATCTTATTCGTTACCGATTCTCTTGTTAGGTTAAAAAGTAGTGATTCTGAGAGGATCATTCCTATTAAGGATTTTTATAAAAAAAGAAAAGAGCTTGATTTAAAAGAAGGAGAGCTTATAGTAGAAGTTTTGATTCCGAAAAAACACCTCAGTAATTATTACTATAAGAAAATAGGGGCAAGAAAATCTCTAGCAATCTCTAGGGTCAGCTTCGCAGGACTTTTCCATAGGGAAGAAGGAATGATTACCCATCTAGCAACAGCATTTGGTGCAGTAGAACCGATGATCGTAAGACATCCTGAGATAGATGGAATGCTTATCGGAAAGACGATAAAAGAAGCCAAGGGCTTGAAAAAAGATTACCTAGAGGCCTATGAGAAGGCAATTAATCCAAATGCAGGAAGAATTTCAAAGGAATATCGAAAGACGGTATGTATGAATCTTTTAAAAGACTTTCTTGATCAAAATAGAATTTAAATATGTAAGTGTTATCTTGTATATCATTAGAAATAAGGTCTAATAGTCTCTACCGGGTTACCGTAAATTACCTGACTACAAGAATCATTTAAGTTATATTTTATATAGCTTAATAATTTTGTAGTCTTTTAGTTGCGGTAGCCCTTTTTATTTATATGCTTACTATATGAAACCTAAGGAGGAAAGTGCATGTCAATTTTTGAGTCACTTAATAGAGGGAATGATGTAGCGTTAGTAAACAGCAAGAAAAATTTATTGGAAAAACATTTTCATCTATCTGAAAGAGGAACTACTGTAAAAACAGAAATGCTGGCGGGATTAACCACTTTTATTGCAATGTCTTATATTATCTTTGTTATTCCAGGTCAATTTTTAACTATAGCAGGGATACCAAAAGATAGTGCTACTTCTGCAGTGATACTGTCTACAGCATTTGCCACTATGCTTATTGGACTTTTGGCCAATCTTCCTGTAGCTATGGGTCCAGGACTTGGAATAGCTGCTGTTTTTACCTTTGTTATGGTAGGGGATATGGGCCTTAACTGGCAGACTGCTCTAGGTGCAGTGTTTATATCTGGTGTTGTATTCTTTATATTAGCTATAACGAATGTAACAAAAGCAATTATAAAATCTATTCCACCGGTTCTTAAAACAGCAATTGGAGTAGGTATTGGTCTTTATATTTCTTCTATTGGTTTGAAAAATGCAGGATTAATTGCTGCTTCTGAAAACAATATGGTAACCCTTGGTAATCTAAGAGATCCTAATACTATATTATCTTTAATTGGATTAGCAATAATGGCCATATTTATGGCTAGAAATATTAAAGGAGCTTTTTTAATTGGAATAGTTGCAACTACTATCATGGGAATGTTTATGGGGATCACAAAAGTACCTACAGGGATCAATGACTTTATCAGTTTTATCCCTCCACTCCCAACTGAATCACTTGGTCAGTTTGATGTTATGGCAGCTATAAATTATGGAATCGTTTCAATCATTTTTACAATAACAATCATTGATCTTTTCGATAATATTGGAACCTTGATTGCAGTTTCCAATAAGGCAGGTCTTTTAGATGAAAACGGTAATATTCCAGGGATCAATAAAGGGCTGATTGCAGGTTCAATTTCTGCAATGGTAGGAGGAATACTTGGTGCATGTACAGTAACAACCTATCTTGAAAGTACAGCTGGTGCTGCTGAGGGTGGAAAATCTGGTTTAACAGCTATAACAACTGGTGTTTTATTTATTTGTACTTTATTTTTTACTCCACTTGCTGGACTTGTTCCAGGAGCAGCTACAGCTCCAGTTTTGATTATTCTAGGAGCTCTTATGATTGCTGATATTACTAGCATTAACTTTGCAGATTTTACTGATGGTCTACCAGCGTTTTTCACAATAATATTTATGCCTTTAACTTCAAGTATTGTTGAAGGAATGTCATTCGGGTTTATATCCTACACAATTCTTAAACTTATTACAAGAAAACATAAGGAAGTAAATCCTATCATGTATATTCTTGTAGTTGTATTTTTAATACATTTAGCAATGGCATAGCTAAATTTAATATATAGAATATAAATATTATATGGGAGGATAATAAATATGAAGGCACTTAAGGGAAATATAATTTTCACATCATCTCCTGAAAAATTTACAGTTTATGAAAACAGCTATCTTGTGGAATCAAAGGGGAGGGTTTATGGAATATTTAAGGAACTTCCTGAAGAGTTGAAAGAAATACAGGTAGATGATTTTGGTAATTCACTAATCATTCCTGGTTTCGTCGATATGCATACCCATGCTCCCCAATTCCAAAATATTGGTATTGGTCTTGATGAGGAGTTGTTGGAATGGCTTAATAGATATACTTTTCCAGAAGAATCTAAGTATGGAGATGAAGAGTATGCTAAAAAAGTTTATACAAATGTTGTTAAGGATTTGTGTAAAAATGGAACCACCCGTGTTGTACTTTTCTCTAGTATCCATAAAAACGGAACTAGGATTTTAATGGATATCTTAGATAAAGCTGGAATTGGGGCTTATGTCGGAAAAGTTAATATGGATAGAAATTCTCCAGACTATTATGTGGAGAATACTGAAGAGTCCCTAAGATCTACCAAGGAGTGGGTGGAGGAGACAAAGGACAGGTATCCTATAGTAAAGCCAGTAATAACTCCAAGGTTTGTTCCATCATGTTCAGAAAAACTTATGAAAGGTTTAGCAAAACTTGCGGAGAAATATCACCTTAAGATACAGAGTCACCTTTCTGAAAACCTTGGAGAGATAGATTGGGTAAAAGAACTTCACCCGCAGTTTGACACATATGGAGATGTATATGATGGGATGGGGCTTTTAAATAAAGATACCGTTATGGCTCATTGTGTTCTTAGTACAGAGAAAGAAATAGAGCTTCTTTCTAAAAGAAATACCTTTGTAGCTCATTGCCCTAATGCCAACTACAATCTTTCATCTGGTATAGCTCCAATAAGAAAATTTCTTGATGCTGGAGTAAAGGTAGCACTTGGAACAGACATAGGGGCAGGACATCAAGTAGGCATATATAAGGTAATGAGTCAGGCGATTGAGGCTTCAAAGATGAAGTGGCTTGAGAGTGGAAGGAAGGATAAATGTATTACTATGTCACAAGCCTTCTATATGGGAACAAAAGCTGGGGGAGAATTCTTTGGTAAGGTTGGATCATTTGAAGAAGGATATTCTTTCGATGCCTTAGTGATAGAGGATGAAAATCTTGGAGAGAGGGATTTTAGAAGTATCGAAGAACGTCTTCAAAGATTCATATATTGTGGAGATGATCGAAATATAATAAGGCGATATGTAGAGGGAAGATTACTTCCTGAGCCGATGTAATGAGCATAAATCGCCAATAGATTAATGAAAGCAAAGCCTGTATTTGTTAGGTTTTGCTTTTTTAGTTTTTTATAACTTAATCTGTTGTGTTCGTTAATCTAGAGGAGATGTCTTTATTATGCTATTTCACAAACGCCTTTTTTAGCATAATAGATTAATTCAATATTTTTACATAAATACAGAATATTGAGAAATAATAGATATAAAATATCCTATAAAGAGGGAGATCCATTGAAAAAATTATTTCGAATGGGAAAATATACATTTTTAAAAAACAAGAATGATAATGCTTTAAATCATGTAGAAAATAATATTCAAGAAGAAATACCTAGTTCCTTATCTTTAATACAAGAGAAACTAAGAGAAATATTTTCTGATGCCAGCGATTTTGTATTACGAGAAATGTTGATAAAAGACCAGGAGGCAAAAGTAGTCATTGCCTATATTGACGGCTTGGTGAACAAACAAATTATCAATCAGGATATCATACGTCCCTTCATCAATGCTCAAGAAGTCATATTAAAAAATATATCTCAAAACAATGAAAATTTATTTCATTATATTAAATATAATGTTTTATACAATTCTGAGAGTGAATATACCAAAGATTTTAAGGCTTCTGTCCAAGATATCTTAGCTGGAGACACGATGGTATATATAGAGGGTCAAAAAATCGCATTAAAGCTTTGTGTTAAGAATTGGCAACAGCGAGGAGTAGAAAAGTCCGAGACTGAGGTAACAATAAGAGGACCAAAGGAAGGCTTTACTGAGACGTTGCGAATCAATACTTCTTTGATTCGGCGTAAAATCAGAAATCCCAAATTAAAGTTTGAACAAATGAAGTTAGGGGCAGAGACGAATACCGATGTATGTATTTGTTATATCAAAGGGATAGCCAATGAAGATATGGTTCAAATGGTAAGGGAGAGATTACAGAAAATTAAAATAGATGCCATTTTAGAATCTGGATATATCGAAGAATTTATTGAAGATCATCCTTATTCTATTTTTCCAACGGTTGGAAACAGCGAAAAACCAGATATAGTGGCGGCTAAGATATTAGAGGGAAGAGTGGCAATCATTTGTGATGGTACTCCTTTTGTTTTAACAGTACCTCATCTGTTTATAGAAACGATACAATCAGGGGAAGATTATTATTCTAGACCATTTTTTGCTTCTTTTATAAGGATTTTAAGATTTTTAGCACTTATTATTACAACAATTTTTCCTGCCCTATATGTTGCCCTATTGTCCTTTCATCTTGAGTCTATTCCTTTTGAATTATTGTTATTTATGGCTGCGTCTAGAGAAGGAGAACCTTTTTCTTCATTTTTTGAAGCATTAGTTATGATCCTCTTTTTCGAATTTTTAAGGGAAGCAGGAGTGAGAATGCCTAAGGCAGTAGGACAGGCAGTTAGTATAGTTGGAGCACTTATATTAGGAGAAGTAGCTGTAAATGCCGGGATCGCTAGTGATTTATTAATTATTGTAATATCTTTAACTGCTATTACTTCTTTTATTGTAAGCTCAAAAATAGATGCCATTTTTTTTATGAGAATTGGATTGCTGATAGGTGCTGATATATTAGGATTGATGGGAATCGTTATTGTTTCATTTATTATTATTAATCATATGTGTAGCTTGCAATCCTTTGGAGTACCTTATATGTCGCCCTTTGCACCTTTCAATATGAATGATATAAAAGATTCGTTGGTTCGGTTTCCCCATTGGGCCATGAAGACTCGACCAAAGGTATTTGCAGGGGAAGATAATGGAAAGTCATTCAATAGACTTGAAAAATAAGAATAAAAGGGGAAGTGCTATGAGAAAATACTGGAAAAAATTATTAGTCCTTTTCTATTTGTTTTTATTTCTTATAGTTATAACAGGATGTTGGGATAATTTAGATATTACCGATAGAGCATTTGTATCTGCTATAGGATTGGATAAGGGGAAAAATGGACAAGTAGAAGTGACCCTCCAGATTATAAAACCCAATGTCATTCGAGAAAGTCGACAAGGAGGTAGTGGGGAAAGTGTCATTTGGTCATTTACCACAACGGGAGAGACGGTTTTTGATGGGATTCGTGAACAATTAAAAACGGTAAATAGGAAACCTTTTTATAGCCATATAAGATTAATTATTATTGGGGAAGATTTAGCTAGAGAAGGAGTAAGAGACATTTTGGATTTTTTTGTACGTGACCAAGAGATAAAGATTACGCCAAAGTTATTGGTAACAAGAAATGTAAAAGCAAAGGAAATTGTAAATGCGACAAGTCTTTTAGAAGTAATTCCTGCACTTCATTTAGAGGGAATTCTGGAAAATAATATTTCTGAGGCGAAGACTAGAAATGTTGAGTTCATAAAAGTATTGCAAGAATTAACTGCTCCCCATGCCAGTGGAGTGATAGGCAGTGTTATGTCTTCTAATAAAGCTCAAATAACTCAAATAAAGGATTTAGAGATTGAGGGGGCAGGGGTATTAAAGAAGGACAGGCTAGTAGGATTTTTAGATGAAAACCAGATAAGAGGTTATTTATGGATAAAGGATGAGATAAAAGGTGGGGTTATGGTCATAGAAAATCCCATTGAAAAAGGCAAGAAAATAACAATTGAAATAAAAGAAAGTACTGGAAAAATAGATGCAGAAATTGGAAGTGGGGAATTAATTCTTAAAATACAGGTAAAAATGCTTGGATCAATTAATGAATATCAAGGTTCAAGATATATTGAAAGTGGTAAATTAATCAATTTAATAGAAAAGGCTGTAGAGAGAGAAATAGAAAGCAATGTGGAAGAGACAATCAAGGTCGCTCAAAAAGAATTCAAAATAGACTTCATTGGTTTTGGCAACAAGGTTTTTCAACATTATAATAATTATTGGGAAGAAATCAGTGAAAACTGGGATGAAGTATTTTCTCAGTTGCCTGTAGAGATATCAGTAGATGCAACAATCCGTAGGACAGGAATTACTGAAAAGCCTATACCGATTCGATAGAAGGGATTTCAATGGTGATATTATTGATGATTGGTTTTATTCTATTAGGGATATTTGATAGGAAAACCATATTAAAGGGAAAAAGAAAAAAAACCTATGTTTTATATTTTTCTTTATTAGTAATGGGTTTTATCATTCAGCTACTTTTGGTGATAGGAAAAGCCCCTATTAGTCCAGCTATTATTATAGAAAAAATTGTAAGACTATTTATCCGATGACTATCTGCCGTAAGACTCCCACTTCTATCAAAGTGGGAGATACGAAAGCTTTCTTGCTTTAGCAAGTTAGAGTTCTTATACTGTGTATAATGGCAGCTATGTCCCTGGATAACGATTTCTAAGCTTCAGTTAGAGTAAAAACTCCATCTGAAATCAAGAACTCTGTTTATATGAGGTGAGAATATGCAAAGGGAAATCCAAATATCTCCTATACAATTATCTTTTGTAATTATTACCCTTTTGTTTAGTGATTTTGCTATTATGAATCCAGCAAAGGACGCTATGAGGGATTCCTGGCTGGCATTTATTGTAGGTATGTTACTGGGATTATTATTAGTGACCGTTTATTTATTGATCGCAAAATTAAATCCTGGCAAAACCCTTATTGAAATATTATTGAATACCTTTGGCAAAGTTTTTGGGACAATGCTTTCTCTATTTTATATATGGTACTTTATACATTTGGCAGCCTTAGTAGTACGTAGTTTTGGTGAATATATGATAACGGTCAACTATGTTGAGACACCTCTATTCTTTATTATGATTTTTTTTATGTTGCCCATTGCATATGGTTTAAGGAAGGGCTTTGATGTAGTTGTAAAGGGGATGGAGTTATTTGTTCCCCTTCTTATATTGGCAACTTTAGCTTTATTTTTAATGCTGTCCCATAAATTTCAATTTCAATTTATTTTTCCTATACTAAAGGATGGGATAAAACCTGTATTGCAAATTGGATATAAGATAGCTACTCTTCCCTTTGGAGAATTAGTCATACTTTTAATGATCTTTCCCTATTTCAATGAAAAAAGTAAATTGATGAAGGTTACATATATTTCTGTCATTATTGGAAGTTTAATTTTATTTGGTATTGTATTACGAGATTTATTGGTTCTTGGACCTGAATTATTATCTATTATTGTATTTCCCCCTAATGTTTCTAGTTCTTTATTGTCCACAGCGGGATTAGAGCCTCTGATTTCTGTAAACTTACTCATTGGTGGTGCGGGATTTTTGTATTGCTATATTCATGGGATTACCTTAGGGATTTCTCAGATTTTTCATATAGAAGAGGATAGAAGCTTGATTATTCCCGTAATCACTATTATTATAGGGCTTTCTATATGGCTTTATGATAATATATTGGAAATGTTTAAGTTTGCAAGGGATGTGCACCCCTATTATTCTATGCCTTTTCAAATCATTATCCCATTGATTGTACTTCTTATTTCCTATATTAAGAAGAAAAAGAGAGAAAAAAATTAAAAGACACAAGGACGTTTCGAAGATTTTTCTTATTAGGTATCTTGTATCCTAGAAACGTCTTTTGTTATGCCTATGATACTTTCGCTTTATTCATAATTAGCTCAAATGTTGTATCTAAAAAGTCAGTTGCTTTTCTACACAATTCTTTTTTGCACTTTCATAACTCAGTTTTTCCATATCCTATTTTTTCTTTTCAATTGTGTTTTTACTTTATATGCTAGGAACAATTTTACGAATTTTAAAAAAGTAATTTTGTTGATTTTACTGTACATATTGTATATAATAAGTATAAACAGTATATAGCAATTATATATTGCAAGAATAGAAGGGGAGGTGGAACAAAATGAATATATTGATTTCCAATTCATCCCAGGTACCAATTTATGCACAAATCATGGAACAGATTAAGCAATTAATATTAAAAGGGGAGCTTACAGAAGGAGAACTGCTTCCTTCTATTAGGAATTTAGCCAAGGAACTTCAAATTAGCGTCATTACCACCAAAAGAGCCTATGATGAATTAGAAAAAGAAGGGTTTATCGTCACAGTGCAAGGGAAAGGAACTTACGTCACTGTGAAAAATAAGGAACTATTAAGGGAGACAAAATTAAAACTGATAGAAGAAAAATTAGAGGAAGCTGTTATGGCTGGAAAGAGTATCAATCTGACAATAGAAGAAATGCAAGAAATGTTAAAACTTTTTTATGAGGAGGGGTAATCTATGGGAGCAATTTTGGAAGTTCGGAATTTAAGAAAAGATTTCAAAGATTTTTCTCTAAAAGATATTAGTTTTTCCTTAGAACAGGGATTTATTATGGGGCTTATTGGCCCCAATGGAGCAGGAAAGAGCACAACTATCAAACTAATTATGAATTTACTAAAAAAAGACGGCGGTGAAATAAAGATTTTTGGGTTAGATCATATAAAACAGGAAAAGGAGATCAAAGATCGAATTGGATTTGTCTATGATGAGAATTATTTTTATGAAGAATTAACCATATCTGAAATGGTAAGAGTGATTTCTCCCCTGTATAAGAATTGGAATGATAATATTTACCATAAATATAGGAAGGAATTTGATCTTTCCCCAAAGAAGAAAATAAAGGAATTGTCTAAGGGAATGAAAATGAAATTTTCCTTAGCCATTGCCCTATCCCATCAAGCAGAGCTATTGATTATGGATGAACCAACCTCTGGACTGGATCCTTTGGTTCGAAGGGAACTTCTAGAGATTTTATCAGAGATTGTGCAAGATGAAAATAAAGGGGTATTCTTTTCTACTCATATTACTTCGGATTTAGATAGAATTGCTGATTATATTGTATTATTGAATAATGGAGAAATTCTTTTGAATACCGCCAAAGACGATATTTTAGATCATTATGCCATTGTAAAAGGGGATAAAAAGCTATTGAGTCAAGCTACTAGGTCACATTTTATCGGGATAAAAGAGAATCAATTTGGATTTGAAGGTTTAATAGAAGATAAAAAGAACATAAATCGGATATTTCAAAAAGAGGTTATAATAGAAAAGCCTAACTTAGAAGATATTATGTACTATTTTACTAGGAGGGATTCTAATGTTTAGTTTAGTGATAAAAGATATTTTATTAGTAAAAAAGACCATCTTATTAGGATTTGCTTACATGGTATTTTTCTTAGTAGCATTTCAAGGGATGGGGAATACAGCTTTTATATCAGCAGTGGTGGCATACACCTATATTCTTATTATGACAATAGCCGCCTATGAAGAAAAAAATAATGCAGATATTCTATTAAATAGTTTCCCTATAAAAAGACAGGGAATCGTTCTATCAAAGTATGTTTCTGGATTAGTATGTCTAGTCATTAGTATCATAATTTATTGGATGATTACGTTTTTCATTCAGATATTTGGGGTAAATTTAAAAGTATTTCCTATTACTGCTATAGATATTATCAGTGTTCTACTTTCAGTCTCTATAGTCTGTCTCTTATACACATCTCCGAGCCCACGAGACAGGCAGAAAT
>USMD01000019.1 GCA_900555725.1 uncultured Garciella sp.
CGCGTAAGATCGTCGGCAGCGTCAGATGTGTATAAGAGACAGAGATTTAATAATATACCAGTTATAGGGTGTGCATATGGTTATGCACCCGAAGAAATACAAGGAGCTACGGTTATTGTAAAAAATCCAAGTGAGATTTTTGATGCAGTCAAGCAGTTAATATAAGGACTGGGAGTGGGTGAATGAACAAACGAATTATATCAATTATTCAGAAATTGTGCAAATTAGAAAAAAATATAAATATTTCTGACTTGGCAGAAGAATTTGAGGTTTCACAGAGAACGATTCGGAATGATTTAAATATAATCAATGAAACCTTAAAGGAATACGGATTTTCTGAATTGGCATTGAAAAAGGGTGGAAGCATTTCCAGAGATAATAAATTTATTAATATATTATCACTTGTTTCTAAGATAAATCTTTATGAGTATAAACTTTCCAAAGAAGAACGAAAGAGAATTACATCCATGTTACTTGTTAATTCCTCAGAATATATAACACTTTCTATGATTGCTGATAATTTATTTGTTAGCCGGGCTACTATTATTAATGATTTGAATGAAATAAAGGCATTTATAAAAAAAGGGAATCTGGAAGTGTTATCACATCCGAATAAAGGACTTCGTGTAGAGGGAAACGAAAGTGATAAAAGATTATTTTTAATGGGGTTATTCAATTCGAATGCTAGCATTGTAGAAAAAAATATACTAGAAAAGTACATTAGTGTATCGGTAAAGGACAAGATAGTGATTCAAAAAATTCTTTATGAACAAGAGCATGTACATAAGAATTTTCTAATAGATAATTCTTTTCAGAAAATGCTGATTTATTTGGGGATTATGGTAAACCGCAATATGCGAGGAGAATATGTGGAAGTTAGAAGAAAAAAGGATAACAGTAAATATCGTATGGCACAGGACATCCTTAAATATATTTCTCAATATTGTCATATTAATACCACAGAGGATGAAGTACAGTTTTTAAGTGAAATTCTAACTAAGGCTAGGTATATGAAGCAAAATATTTTAGATAAAAATGCTATAAAAGTTCAGTTTATTACTCGACAATTTATTGAAAGTATTTCAGAAGAAATTGGGATCAACCTAAATGGAGATTATGATTTTTTTGAAAATTTGTCAAATCATCTGGAATCAGTACTTGCTTCCACACCTCCTATTTATCCGAATAACCCGATAATTAATGAGGTTATGGAAGAAAATCAAGAAGTAGTTAGAGTTGTAAAAAAAGAGTTGAGCATAATCAGGAAATATGCGGGAAGAGAAATCACTGACATTGAGATGGGATACATTGCAGTCCATGTATGTGCGGCGATAGAGCGAAAAAAAAATAAGGAGATTGCATTTCATGTTATTGTTGCTTGCAATGCAGGAATTGGAACATCTCAATTATTGCTAGAAAAATTAAAAAAGCATTTTAATTTTCAGATAGTTGATATTATATCTTCTCACGAAGCAAAAAATCTGGATTCTGGAAAAGCAGATTTTATTATTTCAACGGTTCCATTGAAAGATTGTAAACTAGATTATATAATCGTTTCACCTTTGCTAAGTGATGAAGATTATATTCGGGTAGGAAATAAAATTGACACATTGCGTAATAGCAGACATTTACCTTCACGTGTGAAAAAAAAGGGACTAACAGCAAAGGGATTGTTGGATGAAATTATACCGGTTGTATATGATATAGCTCCGGAGGACGCGCCGATTTTAATAAAAAAATTAAGAGAAATAATATGGGAATATTTTAAGCAGCCCATGGATAAGGAGACAGAAATTTTTTTACCATCTTTGCATCATTTACTTCCCCATACTCATATAGAATTAGATGTGAAATGTAAGGATTGGCGAGAGGCGATATATAAATCGGGGAAAAAACTCTTAGAGCTTGGATATATTGAAAAAAGATATATTGATGCAATGATTGAGAATATCGAGGAGAACGGTCCCTATATTGTGCTTTCTAAAGGATTTGCTGTTCCTCATGAAGGATTGGAACAGGGAAGTATAAAAGTAGGAATGAATTTAATTCGCTTGAAAACTCCAGTACCTTTTGGGGATGAAGAAATGGATCCGGTAGAATTTGTTTGTTGTCTGAGTACAGTAGATGATAAAACACATTTGAAAGCATTTTTTAATTTGGTCAATATGCTTAAAAATGAAGATTTTAAAGAAAAATTACATATTTGTAAAACGCCAAAAGAAGCGGCTACTATTATTAAAAAATATGAATATAGGATTGTGGGATAAGGAAAATACAGAAACGTTCACTTAAAAGGTTAACATACATACAATACTTACGGAATTAAATAGAAGGCTTAAATCATTTCAAAATATTTGGAAAGAATTTTGACTGTTCTATTTTTTTGCAAAAACCAAGGAAAAACCTTTGACTGTTTTTTGCAGAAAAGCCATGTTAATATATGTGTAGAAATAGAAAGATAAAGCCGGCTTATAATCAATCTTATAGAATTTGGAGGAAATAAAATGATTTGGGAGGAACTGAAAGGTTCACTTATTTTTACTGAACTGAAGGCAAAATCTTATGAAGATGTAATGCGTCAAATGGGTAGGGTTTTAGTTCAGGAAGGTTATACAAAGGAATCTTATCCAGATGCGTTAATCACAAGGGAAAGGAAATTTCCTACAGGGATTGATATAAATGGGGTGGGAGTAGCAATTCCACACACAGATGTCAGCCATGTAAATAAGGCAGGCATTGCCATAGGAGTGCTAAGTCGGCCTGTTACATTTGTCCAGATGGGAACAGATGACGCAACGGTTGAGGTGCAGCTTGTGTTTATACTTGCTGTTGCAAATCCGGATGAGCACATTGAACAGTTACAGAGAATTATCAGCATTATTCAGGATAAAGATGTGCTGAATCGACTTTTAAAAGTAAAAGATAAGAATGAGGTTGTAGAAATTATTAGACAAAAGGAGAATGTGTTATGAAGAAAAAAGTAATTGTAGCATGTGGTGGAGCAGTAGCAACATCAACAATTGCTGCAAATAAGATAGTAGAATTGTGCAAAAAGAATGGGATTGACGTGGAAATTTGTCAGATGAGAATTTCTGAAATCGGTTCAAATCTTTCGGGAGTGGATTTGATTGTTACAACATCTAAGGTAAAAAGAGATTATGGAGTACCGCTTATTACTGGTATGCCATTTATTTCTGGGATAGGTGTAGAAAAAACAGAGGCATCTATTTTAAAGGTGCTTCAAGGATAATACAAGAGGGAGGGGTAATATATGTTAAATGTTTTTTCAGATGCAATTCAGTATATACTTGATATGGGTGCTTCGGTTATGTTGCCAATAGTAATTGCAATTATCAGTATTTGCATTGGTGTAAAAGTAGGAAGAGCTATCCGTTCTGGTTTAGTGATGGGTGTTGGCTTTGTAGGAATGGGTTTAATTGTCGATATGATGAATGCAGAGTTGGGATCAGCAGCACAGGCAATGTCTGAAAAATTTGGTATATCATTAAGTGTTGTGGATATTGGTTGGCCGGGGGCATCCCCTATGACATGGGCATCTAACATTGCCACTGTATCAATTCCCATTGCCATTTTGGTAAATATAGTGATGCTTTTGTTTAAATTGACGAAGACTGTAAACATTGATATTTGGAATATTTGGCATATGACGTTTACTGGTGCGATTGCTTATACTGTTACAGGAAATTTTTGGATTGGAATTCTAGGTGTAGTAGTGCATGCTGCAATTTCGTACAAGCTAGGAGACTTGTGGGCACCTTTGATGACTGATTATTTTGAACTGGAGGGACTTGTAGTGCCTCATGGTACTTCTGCTTATATGGGGCCTATTGCCTGTTTGATAGATGCAATTTTGGACAAGATTCCTGGAGTTAAAAATATTGACATAACAGCTGATTCTTTACAGGAAAAGGTTGGTATTTTAGGAGAGCCTATTGTAATTGGTGGTATTTTGGGAGCTATAATAGGGTTTCTTGCTGGTTATACTCCTCAGAAAGCATTACCTTTAGGGGTAGAAATGTCAGCTGTTATGGTTCTGATGCCAAAAGCCGTAAAGTGTATTATGGAAGGTTTGATGCCATTATCAGAACGTGCAAAAGAAGTTTTAACTAAAAAGTTTAAAAATTCAGAGTTTTATATAGGATTAGATCCAGCAATTCTTTTAGGAGACCCGCAGGTTGTGACAACGGGATTAATATTTATTCCACTCACTTTGTTAATTGCTATTATGGTTCCAGGAAATAGAGTCCTGCCTTTTGGTGATCTGGCTACTATTGGTTTCTTTATTGCAATTGCAGTAGCTGTGCATAAGGGAAATATCTTCAGAAGTCTTTTTTCTGGAAGTGCTATTATGTTTATGACGATCTGGATTACAAATCAGACCATTCCATGGATGACAGAACTGGCTAAAACAACTGGCTTTACAGAAGGAACAAATTTGGTGGCAGCTTTAGATCAAGGTGGTTGTCCGATTACCTATGTATTCACACAAATATTTACTAGGGAAAATATTATGGGAATGTTAACGATTGCTATTATTTATGTAGTATGTTTGCTGTTTGCAATTCGTCATTCTAAAAAGAGAATGTCAGTATTGAAAGAAAAAGAAATGGAAAATTAAGTTAGACGGAGGAATTGATATGAAAGCAGGAGTTATACATGCTAGGGAGGACATTCGTTATGAGGAAATAGAAAAACCAGTGCCTGGAAAAGGTCAAGTACTAATTAAAGTAAAGTATACTGGAATTTGTGGATCTGATGTGCCAAGAGTTAACGGTAATTCTTGTCACTTCTTTCCAAATATATTAGGCCATGAGTTTTCTGGTATGGTCGCACAGATTGGAGAGGGAGTTAGTGCTGTTAAAGTAGGGGACTATGTGGCTGGTGTGCCGCTGATTCCATGTATGAAGTGTGAAGATTGTCAAAAAGGAAATTACTCGTTGTGTAAAAATTATAGTTTTATAGGATCTAGAGAATTTGGTAGTTTTGCAGAATATGTGGTGGTTCCGGAGGGAAATGTTGTACCGTTTGATAGAGACATTTCTTTTGAGCAGGGAGCATTCTTTGAACCGGCTACCGTGGCACTTCATGGACTTTGGTGTGTTCTTTATGAAGGTGGCAAGACAGTTGCTATTTTAGGTGGTGGTACGGTAGGAATGTTTGTGATGCAATGGGCGAAAATTTTTGGTGCTAGGGAAACCGTAGTATTTGATATTGCTAATGAAAGGCTAGAACTGGGAAAACGTTTGGGAGCTACTGCTGGAATCAATACATTGAATGAAGGATTTATGGAAAAAGCAATGGAATTGACTGGTGGTAGAGGATTTGATTATGTTTTTGAGACGGCAGGAAATACCATTACCATGAAAATGGCATTTGAACTAGCTGCCAATAAGTCACATGTGTGTTTTGTTGGAACTCCTACAAAGGAATTGAAATTTTCTGTAAAGGAATGGGAAAACATGAATCGGAAAGAGTTTACACTGACAGGCTCGTGGATGTCTTACAGTGCTCCATTTCCAGGCAAAGAGTGGGATCTTGTAGCACATTACTTCAAGACAGGTGATTTAAGAATAGATGATTCCTTTATTTTTAAAAAAATTCCTTTAAGTCGTATTGCAGATGCTTTTATGATGTACAGAATACCAGGTACTGTGAAAGGGAAGATATTAATTGACAGTGAAAGATAGGTGATAGATTTGATAACGACAGTAACATTGAATGCATCCATTGACAAGGCGTATTACATAAATGGAGAAATTAAAAATGGAACGGTTATGCGTGTTACCTCCTGCAGGAATTCTGCAGGAGGTAAAGGATTAAATGTTGCTAGAATTGTGAAACGGTGTGGTTCGAAAGTTTTAGCCACTGGGTTGGTAGGTGGATTCAATGGAAATTATCTGGAGACTTTGCTTGACAAAGATGGAATACCCTACAAATTTAAGCATGTGGAGGGGGAGACCAGGAGCTGCATTAATATTCTGGATGAGAAATATGGTTCCACGGAATATCTAGAACCTGGCTGTGAGATAACACCCGAAGAAGAAAAGCAGTTCATGGAACTGTTCCCCCATATTATAAAAAACAGTAATATTGTTACTATTTCAGGAAGCATACCCAAAGGTGTTAGCAAAGATATTTATGGGCAGATGGTTCTGGTAGCGAAAGAAATGGAGAAACAGGTACTTTTGGATACTAGTGGCCAACTTTTAAAAAGAGGGATCAATTCCTGCCCTACAATGGTAAAGCCGAACAAGGATGAAATAGAGCAGTTGTTCGGCATAAAAATCAATGGAATAGAAGATATGATTGCATATGGGAAACAGATATTTGATTTTGGAATTCCGTATGTAGTTATTTCACTAGGTGGTGACGGAGCTTTAATGATATGTAAAGAAGGTGTATTTCATGGAAGAGCACCCGTGATAGATGTAGTAAATACGGTGGGGTGTGGAGATTCTATGGTAGGTGCCTTTGCAGTAGCCCTAGAAAGAAACAGTTTATCAAGAGAGATTTTGAGGTATGCTATCGCTGTTGCAACAGCGAATGCAATGTCACCGAATACTGGAGATTTTGAGCTGGATAAATGTAAGAAACTTATTAAGGATGTAAAAATCGAAAAATTGTAGAAAAGAGGTAAGACTATGCCATTAGTTACAACAAAACAATTATTATTAGATGCACAGGAAAACGATTACGCAGTCGGAGCATTTAATGTTGAAAATATGGAAATGGTTCAGGCTGTAGTAGCAGCAGCTGAGGAATTAAAGTCACCAGTTATTATGCAGACAACTCCGTCTACAGTAAAGTATGCCGATATGGCATATTTTTATGCAAATGTGAAGGCGGCAGCGGAAATGACTAATGTTCCAGTTGTGATGCATTTGGATCACGGAAGTAGTTTTGAACTTGCCATGCAGGCTTTGAGAGCTGGATATATGTCAATCATGATTGACGGATCACATGGAACATTTGAAGAAAATATAGTGATTAGTAAAGCAGTTGTGGATGTCTGCCATCCATGTGGAATACCAGTAGAAGCGGAGCTTGGAAAAGTTGGAGGAAAAGAGGATGATTTGGAAGGTGGAGAAGGGAATCTTTACACAGATCCTCAAGAAGCAAAAATGTTTGTAGAGAAAACCGGTGTGGATTCTCTGGCTGTTGCAATTGGGACAGCTCACGGTGTCTATAAAGGAATTCCTAAATTAGATGTGGAGCGTTTAAGCACAATTAGAGAGGTGGTTTCTATTCCTCTGGTACTCCATGGAACTTCTGGTGTTCCAGATGATGCCGTTGTGGAATGCATCCGAAGGGGAATCTGCAAAGTTAATTATGCAACAGATTTACGAATTGCTTTTTCTAAAGGTGTAAAATCAGTGCTGCATGAACATCCGGAAACTATTGATCCGAAGAAGTATAATGCTCAGGGTAGAGAAAAGGTAAAACAGTATGTGATGAGCAAAATCAAGGTTTGTGGAAGTGTAGGGAAAGCAAAATAGGAGGAGGATATCATAGAAGACATTATAACCTATATAGGGAAAACGATGAAAAATGGGTTAAGGGAAAGTGAAGTAATAAAGATTAAAAATATACTAAAAAGAGTGTTAGAATCTTCAAATTTTCAAAGGTCAGAAGGGATCTTGGATAAATATATTCCAGTGGAATAATAGCAAAGAGAGATCCCTATGAATCTAGGGTATCCTCTTTGTGGTTTTTGATAAATTCTAAAAGCTCTTTAGGGGATTGTATTTTAGAGACAATATCCTTAAAGTTCAAACTGGTTATGAAATCATAGAATTGAGTTAGTGCTTCTAAATGCTCAGTATTGTTTATGGAGGCAAAGGCTAAGATAACTTTTAGGGGTCTGCCATCAGGTGCCTTTACCTCATTTTTTAAAGTAAGCAAAGCCATTCCTGTTTCTAAAACATCGTTTGCATCTTTTCCGTGGGGAATGGCGATTCCTTCTGTAATGATCATATAGGAGCCAAAGATTTTAAAGGAATTTATCAGTGATTGAATATAACTTTCCTTTACATAACCATGGCTTACAAGAATTTCACCTACTTCTTTTAAGGCATCCTTCCAATCGGATACATCAACGTTAATCCTTATGTTTTCTAAAGGCAAAAGATGTAATAGTCCCTTTTGCTTAGGAGAGAGATCGTCAATGATTAACTCTCCCATATTTTGTTTTAGCTTTTCCACCAGAACATCATAATCCTGAATCTTTGTATAGGATTGAATGATATTCAATAATTCAGACATTCTTATTTGTTTTTTTAGCTTAGAGAAGTGATATCGGTCTAAGGTTGCAATATCTTTAGAGGTGAGGATGGGATTGACAACAAGGATTGGCTTTTCAATCCTTGGGAATTCATCCCTTATAGTAGTAATAATAAAATCCACGCTCTCCATCTGAGGATATTTTTCCATATAGTGAAGGGGAATAGAATCAAGAATGTTGATATCGTAATGCTGTTTTAATTGTTGGGCCAATAGCCTTGAGGTACCATATCCTAAGCCACATACTAACAAGACATTTCTATTGGTTTTAAGTTTATATTTATTTCTATCAATAGAAACCTTAAAATAAATAGCAATAAAGGCGATTTCATCCTTGTCAAAGGTTTTACCGTTAAAGTTTTCTAGTTTTTCTAGAATTTGAGCAGTAATTTTATAGATTTTAGGATAGTTTTTCATTACTTCTGGGTATAGAGAGCCTTGTAATTTGATATTGTTTTGAGAACGATATAATGTAGGTTTAATATGGGTAATGAGCCCCTCAATCAATTCATTGTCGTCGGTAAGATCTAAACCATAGGCATTACTGAATTGTTGAACTAAATTTTTCACTAGGATTTCTATCTCGAACCAATTTTCATAATAGGATTGGGAAAAATTATAGGAATGGCTTCCTAGAAAAAGATCTGCTATTTTTAATAATTCATATTTATTTAAATGAACATTAAAACTTTGGTCCAATAGGTGTTTATGCTTTTTGATAGTTAGATACTCAATGGTTGAAGCCAAAAAGGATTGATTTTCAATGGCTTCTAAAAAGTGATTGGCTTGATTTCTAATAATAGAAATCATAATATAAGTTTTTAAAATATTATAGGCTTCATCAGAAATAAGATTACCCATATTCTTTTGAACATGAAAGATAAAATCCTCAATTTTTTCCAGTTCAACGTCTTTTATAAAATCCTTTACAATAGGTCCTATCAAAACTCTTTCTACGCCAGATTGGTTAAGACAATCGATTAAGACTTTTAACTGAAGGCGACGGATATCCTTCTCATTTCCTTGTAGCAATAAACCCCTTTTATGGTTGGAAACTAGGCAAAGGTCAAAAATATCCAAGGTAGCTTTTAATTCTTCTACATCGACTTTAATAGATGATCTACTAATATCCAACTCTTTGCTCACCGAGGTAAGATTGATTTCTGTCTGTAAAGCTATCTTGTATAGAACAAATTTCCTGCGGGCTTCAGGGGTATACTGAAGAGGATACATGGAATTAAGAAAGTCGTTAAGGAAGTCAAAAATAGACTGATCTTCCCTTAGGAAAAGTCTTCCCCCTGAAAGCCTCTCTATGAGGGGAAGATTTCTTTTCTTTAAAAATTCATTAATGCTATCAATATTATATCGTATGCTTCTTTCGCTTAGATGAAATTTACTGGCTAATTGTTTGATTGTAACCTTTTTCCTAGATTTTGCAAGAAGATTTAAAATTTCAAATTCCCTTTCGGTCAGCATAACAACACCCCCCAAATCTCAAAGTCTGTTATAGCAATAAATAGTAGCAAAGGAAAAATAGACAATAAGACAAGGCTCTATTTTATTTTTAGTATAACAAATAAAAGGAATTTGATTAAGGTACAAAATTTTTCAAAAAAAATTGAAAAGAAAGGGCAATGTACTTTTCCATAGAAGTATTTTAAAATTTAGGTGTAGATATAGGGAAAGGTGGTACTGAACATTGCTAAATAAATTTTTGGAAAAGCGTATTCTTATAGTCCAAGAAGTAGATTCCTGGCAACAGTCCATAGAAATAGCAGCGCAAAAACTATTAGAGGAAGGCTATATTACAAGGGGTTACGTAGACTCCATGATAGGAAATATTGTTCAGAATGGATCTTATGTAGTCATTATTCCCCAGGTGGCGATTCCCCATTCTAGGCCAGAAGAGGGGGCAAAGGGTACAGCGATATCCTTATTAAAGCTAAATACTCCTGTAAAATATCCAGAGGATAAGGAGGTAACTCTAATATTTGTTTTAGCAGCCAAGGACAGTGATAGTCATATGGAGCTAATTGGAGAACTAGTAGATCTTTTACAGGATAAAGATAGATTAGAGCAAATGATGGCGTCTCAAACAGTAGAAGACATCAAAAATTTATTGCTGTAGGGAAGGAGAAAAGATGGATCTTAAGTTGAATGTTAATGGATTTATTTATGAAGCTTCCTTCACCGAAAGAGAAATGAAAGAGATATTTATCCCTCTCTTGAAAAAGTTTACAAAGCTCAGGAAGAATTTAAATAGAAGGGTGATTGTCTTTTTAGCTGCACCGCCAGCGGCTGGAAAATCCACTCTATCTATCTTTTTAGAAAAATTATCTGGGGAAGTGAAAGGGATTATCCCTATACAAAGTCTGTCCTTAGATGGATTTCATTATCCTAATGTCTATCTTAAGAAAAACAAGACTATCTTCCAAGGGAAAGAACATTATCTTTATGAAATAAAGGGAATGCCTGAAACCTTTGACCTTCAAAAGTTCAAAGAATATTTACAGAAGGTAAAAACTCAAAACATTAAATGGCCAATATATGATCGCAATCTTCATGATGTGGTAATGGATCAGGTTTTGGTAAGGGAAGAGGTCGTGCTTATTGAGGGGAATTGGCTGTTATTGGATGAAGAAGGATGGAGAGATTTAAGGGAACTTTGTGACTATAGTATTTTCATCTACTCTTACGAAAACGTTTTAATGGATAGACTTATCCAAAGAAAGGTAAGAGGTGGGTTGAGTCATGATGAGGCAGTAAAGTTTTATGAGAGGAGTGATGGAAAAAATATTCATAGGGTGTTAAATCACAGATTGAAGGCAGATTTAGAATTAATGATGTTAGAAACTGGTGAGAAAATAAAAATAAAGGAGGATTCAAATGGCAAAGTCAAGTAGAGCAAAGATACAAGCCTTTGGTGGATTTTTAACCAGTATTGTTATTCCCAATATTGGAGCCTTTATTGCTTGGGGATTTATCACGGCCCTGTTCATTCCTACGGGTTGGATTCCAAATGAACACTTTGGGCAGTTGGTAGATCCTATGATAAAATATCTACTTCCTCTATTATTAGGCTATACAGGAGGGAATTTGATAGGAGGACAAAGAGGGGCAGTTATGGGCTCCATCGCCACAGTAGGTCTGATTATTGGTGCAGATATCCCTATGTTTTTAGGGGCCATGATTATGGGACCTTTAGGGGGATATGTCATCAAGAAGTTTGATGAAATGGTTGAAGGGAAAATTCCCACCGGATTTGAAATGGTTGTCAATAACTTTTCCCTAGGTATTATCGGATTTATATTGGCTCTTTTATCCTTCCAATTTATTGGACCAATAATTGAAGCAGCAAATCGATTGGTAACAGTAGCCATTAAGTCTTTGGTGGCTACAGGGTTCCTACCCCTATTATCTATTATCAATGAACCCGCTAAGGTATTATTCCTAAATAATGTTATCGACCAAGGGATTTATTATCCCTTAGGTATGCAAGAAACCTTAGAGACAGGGAAATCCATCTATTTCATGGTTGCTTCAAACCCTGGCCCAGGGCTTGGAATGCTTTTGGCCTATTCCCTATTTGGTAAGGGAGTATCTAAAAAATCTGCTCCTAGTGCGATCATTATCCACTTCTTTGGAGGAATCCATGAACTTTATTTCCCCTATGTTTTAATGAATCCCTTAATGATTTTAGCTATGATTGCTGGAGGAATGTCGGGAATAATCACTTTCAATGCCTTCAGAGCAGGTTTGGTAGCTGGACCTAGCCCAGGATCCATATTTGCTTATCTAGCTTTAACACCCAAGGGAAATTTCCTCGGAGTAATCTCGGGAGTTGTAGTAGCTACAGTAGTGGCCTTCTTAGTGGCTTCTGCCATCTTAAAACTAGGGAGAAAAAATGAAGAGGAGAATGAGTTAGAAAAATCCATTGAAAAATCTAAAAACATGAAGGTAGAAGGCAAAACTATACTGAATGAAAGTCTGCAAGGAAAACCTGTAAAGGAAGTAAACTTTATTGCCTTTGCCTGTGATGCAGGAATGGGTAGCAGTGCTTTAGGAGCCAATGCTTTTAAAAGAAAATTAACCAAATTGGGAATTGACAAGACGGTAAAACACTTTGCCATAGAAAAGATTCCTGATGAGATAGATGTGATTATTACCCATAAGAGTCTGGAGGAAAGGGCAAGACTCAAGTTTAAAGGCAAGAGAATTATTGCTATAGAGAATTTTCTAGAAGATGAAAAATTAAATGTCTTCTTAGAGGAACTTACTGAACTTCAAAAGTCTACCAACTAAATACAGTGAGAAAAAAGTTTATTATTTGTCATTTATAAGAGGAAAGTTTTCCTTCTATAGGTGATATTTTGAAGGTTTTTAATCAATAATTTTATGAAGATAGGATGTGGATTATGAAAACGAAGGCAGCAGCTTTATACGGGAAAAGTGACATTAGAATAAGAGAATTTGAACTTCCTCAAATTACAGAGGATGAACTTCTAGTAAAGGTAATATCCAATAGTCTTTGCCTGTCCACCTATAAGGCAGCTTTACTTGGGGAGGATCATAAGCGGGTACCCCATGGCATAGATAAAAACCCTGTAATCACCGGACATGAGTTTGCAGGAATCATTATAGGGGTGGGAGCAAACCTGAAAAGCAAATTTAAAGAAGGGGAAAAGTTTGTTCTTCAACCAGCAATGGGCTTAGAAAGTGGATATTCTGCTGGCTATAGTTATGAATATTTTGGGGGAAATGCAACCTATACTATTATACCCAAGATTGCCATTGATTTGGGATGTGTTCTTCCCTATCATGGAGGTTATTTTGCCAATGCTTCCTTAGCAGAACCTATGTCCTGTATTATTGGTGCCTATAATGCCAGTTATCATACTATCCCCTATTTCTATGAGCATCAAATGGGCATAAAAGAAGGAGGGAATTTGGCTCTTTTAGGTTCTGCTGGTCCCATGGGTATGGGAGCTATAGACTATGCTATTAATGGAAAAAGAAAGCCAGGCTTAGTTGTGGTGACCGACATTAATGAGGAAAGGCTAAAAAGAGCTCAACAGCTTATCCCAGAGAAAGACGCAGAGAAAAAGGGAATCAAGCTAGTTTATCTCAATACGTCAAAGGATAATAGTAAAGAAAAATTACTAGAACTCACTGACCATAAGGGCTATGATGATGTCTTTGTATTTGCACCAGTTCAAGCCCTTATTGAACAGGCCGATGACATCCTAGGAAATGATGGTTGCTTAAACTTTTTCTCAGGCCCCACAGATAAAAATTTTAAGGTACCCTTTAATTTTTACCATGTACATTATTCCAGTACTCATATTGTAGGAACCTCTGGAGGCTCAACGGGAGATATGATGGAATCTCTGATTCTTTCTTCAGAAGGAAAGATCAACCCTTCCTATATGATTACCCATATAGGAGGATTAAATGCTGCACCCCGCACTATCCTAAATTTACCTTCTATTCCAGGGGGAAAAAAGTTAATCTATCCCCATATTGAAATGGAGTTAACGGCCATCTCTGATTTTGAAAAACTTGGAGAAAGCAATGTTTTGTTTAGAGAGTTAGGCAGGATTGTGAAAGAGAATAATGATTTATGGTGCCAAAAGGCAGAAGAATATCTATTAAGCTACTATAATGTCCTATAATTTTCCTTCACCCCGGCCAAGACATTTGCCCAAAATAATAGAATAAAATTACGCCAACCGTGATTCAACGATTGGCGTAAAAAGATTTTTGTTTATAAACTTCCCAATTTTTTAATCCGAATATCCTCTCCATAAAATTTATAAAGCTCAAAGTTTCCCAATATCCGGGAGGTAAGGCGATTGGGATATTTCTCCTGCAATTCTCGTAGGGAGAGGTTGGTGGAGATAATCATTTTCCTCTCAGTTAGGAGGCGTTTGTTGATTACATTATAAAGCTCCATTTTTGCAAACTCTGTTAAATATTCAGTACCTAAATCATCTATGATTAATAAGTCACTTTCAAAAATTCTTTCCAACAAAGGATTTTCTTCTTGATGGTTTTGATCGAACTTATTATTTCGAATAAAATCAATAAGATCTGAGGCAGTTTGATAGAGAACGATCTTACCCTTTTCTAATACATCTTTTGCAATGGCATTGGAAAGAAAGGTTTTCCCTAAACCAGGACTCCCGTAGAAAAATAAATTTTTATTATGATGTTCAAAGTTATTCGCATAATTGATACAGGATAAAAAGATATTTTCTATATTTTTTCGGGGGCTTAATTCATTGTCCCCAAAGGATTCATCAGAATAATAATCAATGCGAAAGGTATCAAAGTTTTCCTTTTCTAATAAACTATGTAGGTTGGACTGTTGATAGGCTTTGTCTATAAGACGCTGTTCAAAACATTTACAGCGTTTTACTCCAATATACCCCGTATCCTGACATTTGGGACAGTCATATTTTATTTCTAGATAATCTACAGGATAACCCTTAGATGCTAAGAGTTCTGCCCGTTCCATTTGTAAATCAATACTTTTCTCCTTTAGTTGGGCAGTCAATTTTTTTATCTGTTTAGGCTCCGCCTGAGCAGCCTTTACAATTTGAATACCGAGGATTTTCATTTCTGATTCTATTTCAAGGAGTCGGGGCATTTTTTGATAGACCTCTTCCTTACGCATTCTAAGTTCTCTTTGGGCTTTTTCTCTCTTTTTTTGGTATTCTTCCATGGTTTCTAGAATAAGTGAGTTAATCACTTATATCACTCCTATTTCTCTTTAATAGTTTTTTTTCAAGGTTGTCCATATCATAATTATGATCCATATCTAACTTATTATTGGTTATTTTTTTCTGAACTTTTTTTGAAGAATATTTCTTTTGAGATGTTTGCTTTTCTTCCTTTATCTGTTGTAGGGTAGTAAAGCCTTTGTTATGCCAATCGGTAAGTATTTTGTCGATATATCGAAAATTGGGCTGGGAAATAGAAGTGGTTCTTGAGCAGGCTTCCAAGATTATGTCTAGATCCATTTGATATGTAGAAAACCATTTGTTCATAAGTTCTATTTCTTTTTGGGTTGGAGGCCTTTTAAATCCAAGGGCGGACATGATTTTATAATACTTTTCCCATTTTTCCCTATAGACTAGCATATATTTTTCAGCATCCTCTGGGGTTTTTACCTCTGCATTAAACCAATTTAGGGCAACTTGCTTGATATAAGCAAGTTCATTATGTCCCCGATTAAAACAATCCTCCAGTAAGAGAATCACTACTTCTGGGGAAAAGGAATACTCATCCATCCATTCCTTATAGAGTTTTAATTCTACACTACTTAAAGGACGTCCATACATCTTCTCAATCATATCATGCATTTCTCGTATTTTTTTATTTTTCCTAGAGTTGACAAATTCCTGAACAGAAAAACTTGATTGATTGGTTTGGGGAGAATTGGATTGATTTAATACCACTTCTTTAATACTTAAAAAGGAAATAATGGTTTCATCTTCTTGGATTTGTTCTATTTTTATAATCCCCTGCTCTTGCCAATAATTCCAAGCCTTTACTATATCTGATTCTAATAGATCTAAGGTTTTTGCAATCACTTGATTAGAAATAGGTTCTATACCGTGAAAGCAAAACTTTAGTCCTAAGAGATAGACCTTTACAAAGTCTCCCGGTGCTTTAGGTAAGTAATGATTGATAAATAAATTTTCAACAGGGGTGATTCCTAAATCTTCGTTTTGTATTGTAAGTTGAAACTTGTTCAATAAATACACCATCCTTTAAGATCGTATTACTATTATAGCATAATTTATATTTTGTGATAATAATATAGAGAAATTAAACAATGAGATTTATTGTAGTGGTGTAGTAAAAAAACAGCTTAGGAATTTTAGTTCCTAAGCTGTACTAAAAGAAAATATATGTTTCATTTATTTTCTAGTTTTTCTAAACGTTTTTCAAGTTCAGCTGTTTTTTTCAGCTCATTGACCATGCGTTTGATCAATTGTAATTCAGCTTGTGCGGTCATTACGTGATCTTGAGCATGAATTATAATAAAGATTGGGATATCCTTTTCATTTTCTTTATCTTGAATTTGAATCAATTGGGTTTGATACTTATGTCCTTCTAAAAATTCATCATTGGCTTGCTGAAGTAATTTATCTGCTTCATCAAACTCATAATTCTCTGCATGATCTAAAGCCTCATAGGCTAGACCACGAGCATTTCCACCGTGTAAAATCAATTGCATGGCCAATTCTTCATAATTCATGAATTCATTTCCCTCCTTGGTTCCTATCTAGATCCATTATTTTAATCATTTTGTGTTTCTTGTTTTACAAGTTGTTTTTCATATTGTTTAAAGAATGGATAATAAATCAAAGTTGCAATAATTGCATTCACTATTTGTACAACACCAGCTATCAATGAACCACCAGCTGCAATAAAACCACCAAAGAAAATAGGAACAGTAAAGGGAGGCTGTACAATAACAGGTGGCATAATTCCTGTTGCAAACAAGAAATAGTTTATTGTAACAACTACTGCAGGTGCTATAATAAATGGAATCAACATAATTGGATTTAGTACAATGGGGACTCCAAAAATAACCGGTTCATTAATATTAAAAATAGATGGTATTATGGAAGTCCTACCAATTTGTTTTAATTGTGTAGATTTTGACATCATTAACAAAATAACTAATCCAATTGTTACACCACTTCCTCCAATATGAGTGAACATATGGAAAAAAGGTTCTGTTACAATACCAGTTGCTTGTTGGCCAGCATTGACTGCCTCTACATTTTCTGCTAATTGGGTCATCCAAAATGGATAAGCAACTGAGGAAACCACATTCATACCATGAATTCCCATAGACCATAAAAGCATCATAAGTATATTCATACCAAGGGCTGCCCAATAAGAATTAGAAGCGGTTACCAACGGGCTAAATAAGTCCAATACCAATTGTGGAATAGTAACACCCAAGTTTGCCCAAACGATCCAAGCAATCGCCCAAACAATGGGAAGAATAATCATAAAAGGCAATAAAGAATTAAATGTTCGCATAACATAAGGTGGTACCCCATCTGGCATTTTTATAGTAAGCCCTTTCTTATTAAAAAAGCGCATGCCTTCTGTAGTAAGAATACCTAAAACAATTGCAACAAATAAACCCTGCCCACCTAGATAATTTAGAATTTCTCCAAACGGAACCTTTGTAATATCAACAACAGGAAATGCTGTCATAAAAAAAGCAAGCATAGATAAAATTCCTGCCATAACAGCATCCATATCTTCATATCTAGTAGCTAAGCTATATCCAACACCAAAGCTCACTGTTAAGGCCATAATTCCAAAGGTTAAATTAAATGGAAATAATATTTGAGCCTGAATCGGTTTTACTGCATTTTCCCATGCATGAATAATTCCCCAATCCAATGATGTTGGAGGATTTGCAATAATTAAAAAGATTGCACCAGTAAGAATAACTGGAAGAGCAAAAATAACAAAAGCATCGCGAATTGCTTGTAAATATCGATTCTGCGCAATTTTCCCCAATGGTTCCATTAAATGGTCTTCAATCCAATCAAACATAATACTTTCCCCCGTTTTTTTATTTATTTAACATTTTTAATACTTGATCTAAAACTTTGTCTCCATCCATTAATGCAAAAGCCCGTTGGTCTACTAATTCAACTGGAATATTGTATTTTTGTGCAATTTTTGTTACTTCTTTTTTCATGTGTCGTACTTGTGGTTCAAGCAATGCAACATCAAAATCACTTGCTTTTGCATTAAATTCACCTGTTCCACCAGCATGAGCTTCTAAATTGATTCCTTTTTTTTCGGCTGCTTGCTGAACTTTTTTTGCTAGTTGACTAGAAGTAGCTCCCCAACTACATAATATAATTAATTTAATTGGTTTTTCTGACATAAAATCATCTCCATTTCTTATTTTTTAATCGATATTTCTTTTGCCATAGTGTCTATTTTTTTGTAACGTCTCATTAACCAATTTGAAAACCACGATGCAAGAAAAATGGTAAAAGAAAATGCTAGTCCAAAAAGAAATACCAAATAACTAGAAGGCTGATGGGTAGCGATAGCATATAAACCAGTACCGATCCAAATGAAGGAAAATATACTTGCATAAAATATAAAAAACTTTTTCAATCAATATCCCTCCTTTTAAGAAATCACATTTCTAAATTTTAGGAGACAATCTTTTCTAACTTATTAAAATCAATGGATGTTTCTTCACATACTATGCTATCGTTGTGTTGCTTTATACTTTAAAGTACTTCTTCCTTCTTGTATTGTCTCCTTTTTCTTACTTAATATGCAATAATGTTGCCAATACAATAAAAATACCGCTTTTACAGACCTTAGGAGGGACACTAAAAAAGTGTGCAAATAACTTACACACTTTTAGTATTCCTTTTATGAGCTTTGTTTCCATATTTCCTTTATATTTTTATCTATGTGTGTAAATAAGTGCACACATCAGAAAAAATCCTCTTATTTGGATAGTCTTATCAGTTCCCTTTTTACAACAGCAGGTATTTTGATTTTAAAAGTCGATTCTAACTTTAGAAGTAATCCAGACCATATGTCTTCCTCTTCCTTGGTTATTATGATATTTTGATCAATGGGAATAGACTTTTGAAATTGATCTATCGTATGATTTAATTTAGCTGAAAGAATACGATCCATTAAACTTCCAATGTGCATCCATATGCCAAGTTCCCTTGTATTGTCCCATTGAAAAAAAGATTGGATAGGGGGCATATACTCTTTTAAAATGTTTACAATAATTTTGGGATTGACATAGGTAACGATTTCTCCCAATCCTTGTAAAATGAATTGGGGAAATTCCCTTTGTGGGATGTCTTGGTTTTCTATCAATCCCGTATGGTTTCTTGTTAACTCTAACAATTTTTCCATACGGGAAATCCCATCTTTTTGCAGCAGTTCCCATGCTGGAATAAATGGGACATCCCTAATGGATACAGGCACTGTACCAATAATAGCCACTACATCATAATAATTTTTTAGCTCATTTAAAACAGTTGTATCTTTTGTAGTTGGGTCAATTCGAACGGTTCGCACAACGACATCTTGATCTAGTCTAGATAAGTAGTTTTTGATCCATATTTCTAATAATTGAGAGGCTCCTTCCCCTGTAAAACAAACGGTTGCAATCAATCTTTTTTTATGCAAATTTGTTGTTTGTGTATCATTGTTTAGAGAAGTAAACATGATCTTTTTTAATTCTTCATAAATTTCATCTAGGGATCTATCATTAACTAAGGATTTCCTTCCGGCCTCAAGTACTACGGATAAATTGACATTGGATAATGTTTTTATAGGAATGTCTACTTCGTGTTGGATGGTATCCCCCATAGTAACCAATGAACCCAGATCAACAAGTAAAAGAACACCCTTTACATTTGATTTTTTCTTAATTTCTTGTTTTACTCGTTCATAAGTTTCATTTACTGATATATCTAAGGGCATATCAATGGCATGGATCACTTCATTTCCTAATAATGTATTGGTCACATGGGCCATAGAAGATGCAGTGGAATCCCCATGGGTTACAAGAATAACGGCAATGGATTGTTCTAAAATCCCTTGGCTTGATCGTTCTGATGTTAGAAAGAAAGCCATAAGTTCTATTTCTTCCTTGGGTAAATGTAATTGAATGTTTTTTTCCAAAAAAGCAGCCAGCTGCCGTGCGGATTCACGATATTTTATATTTGGATGAATAACAGCTGGTAATGATTCCTTATAGGGATTATTTTTGCTATGATTTCTATAATTTTGTAAATGTAAACCTAACACATATAATTGATTTTTATCGATAGAAATAGGTAATTGATTTTTTAATTGATGATATGCCAAATTTAATGCATGTAATAAGTCCTCATCTATTAATTGCTGCCAACTTTTTTTGGTGAATTGGAGAGGCTTATATTTTTGAGATAATATTTGTACATATTCTTGAATCATTTTTTGCAATTTCCCCTTTGTTACTTCTAAGGGGTTACTTTTATTTATTTTATTTAATTGCTCATAAATATTGGGCAATCGTAAGGGATCTGATTGATCTAAATTAAAACTGAAATCTTTTTTTTCTACTTTTTTGATAGACTTGTGTTTTGATGCTTTTTCATTGATATCATCAGTCAATTCACTTGAAAGATCTTCCTCTTTTATGATGGCACAATCTTCTTCATTATTAAGAAAACGTAAATAAGCACGGGCACAAGCGATTTGGATATCACTTTTTAATTGACCAATATTTCCTGGGCATTCATAAGTCAATAGGAATTCTCGACAAGAATTCGATATAAAAAGATTGGTATTCATTTTATTTTTTTCTTCATTTAGAAATTGCTCTAGCAGTTCTTCTCTTTCCTCTCTACTTCTTTCTTTTAAAGGAGGAAGGGTCAATTTTACTGAAAAACGTCTATTTAGTGTTGGTAAAAGTGCTCTATTAGGATCCTCTGTTGTGGCACCAATCAGTGTAACATTAGAATAACGTTCCCTTGTTGTTTCCCCTAAACGACGGTACATACCTTTGTCCATTAAATAGAAGAGCATTTCCTGTCCTGATGGTGGCAAGCGATGGATTTCATCTAAGAATAAAATGCCATCTTTTGCCCTTTCCACAAGTCCAATTTTGCTTTTAGTGGCTCCAGTAAAAGCTTCTTCTTTTATTCCAAAAATTTGACCAATCAGTAATTCAGGATTGTTAGCATAATCTGCACAATTAAAAGTAATAAATGGAATTTGCTTTTTATTATTAGATTTTTTATTTACAACTTTTGATAAAATTTCTGCTAAAAAGGTTTTTCCTGTGCCTGTTTCACCAGTTATCAAAATAGGCAGCGACTTGGACGGATATAAAAAAGCTGCCATTGCTTTTTTTAATATAGGCTGCAAGCTTTTTCCAACACGAATCCCCCAGTCAGGCTGCTCCATTCCATGAAAAGAAGAATAAATTTTATATCTTACAGGTTTTCCCGGAATCTTAATGGCTTTACTTTTTTTTACCAATTCATTTAGATAGCGGCTAGCAGTGGAACGATCAATATTCAATTTTTCAGCGATATCATAAGCACTGGCACCTTGATGTTGTATTTGTCCAAGGATTTTCAGCTCTTTATAAACTTCATTCAAACGATTCATCTTATGCAACCTTTCATTATTATAAGATCCTATTTTTTATAATGAATGCTATAATGAATTTTTCATTCCAAGAGATCTTATGAAAAATTTTCTTTTAAAATCAATGGCATTTTTATAAGTGCAGTTCTTTTATCAATTATTTTTTGAAATTCTTCTATGGTATTCATGCTTATTACATCATACATATTATATTGCTTAATCTTTGTATCTAGGGGAAAGGGAGAAATAATACATAAAATTTCTCTTTCTTTTTGTATCCGTTTTAATTTATGATAAAAGGAATCTTTGTTTGAGTAATTTAAAGAAATAATTTCAAATAAAGCTTGATCAAATTTTAATGAATGAAAGAGAATATTGTTTACTGTAGCAGCTCCACCTTGGTCGGTAGAACAAATTATAATGGCTATCTTTTTATTTTTGGATTCCACTTTTTTAGAGTTTCTAGTATGCTCTCTATAGGAATTTATCGAAAGAACATTTTTATAAACCTCCTCTAGAGAAAGTCCTGAAATAGATTTTTCAACCGCTTCGATTACATGAAGAGTAGATACTAGAGGGATAGATTTAACAGGTATTTGAAATTCATTTTCTATGATCTCAGAAAATGTAATAAAAGACCCCATATCTACTAATAATAAATACCCTGCATGGCTGGGATTATTTCTTATTAGATTTCTTAATTTATCCAATGTTTCTGAAGGAGTGATATTGATAGGGGCATCTATAGCAAGAGCATATTTTTCTCCTAGCAGTTTATTTGCGATTTCTGCCATTGAGCTGGCTGTAGATTTCCCATGAAAGATTAGGATCACTTTTACCTTATCACTATTTTGATTTATCATTTCCTCTTGAAGAAAAAATAAAGTTAAATAACCTGCTTCATCATCAGGAATAGAGCAATGGAAAAAATCAGCGATGATTTCCTTGGCTTTTAGAGCAACTTGAAACTCCTTGGGATAAGTCTCTTTTATTTTTTCTAATTGAGGATTCATAATAGTTTTATTCTTTTGTATTCTTTTTATTATCGTACCTATATGAAGGGCCAAAGAAGTATATAGAATTTTACTAAAAGAAAAATTTAAATTTTGACATACAAAATCTACTACTTTATCTACACAATTTCTGTCTCTTATACACATCTCCGAGCCCAC
>USMD01000020.1 GCA_900555725.1 uncultured Garciella sp.
GATTTCTGCCTGTCTCGTGGGCTCGGAGATGTGTATAAGAGACAGCTATAACATATTCTTTTATTTATTTCAATAAATCCCTATAGGATTAGTAAGAATTAGTTTTCCAGATTTCATTGACAAGATTTTGCAATTACTTTTACTTATATAGTATTAAAGATTTAAATTGCTAAAAAGGTTTTAAAAATTTTTCATGAATAGGAGTAAAAAAAGGTATAATAGTATCAATAGGAGCAGTATAAGAAACAGATGAAAGGTGAGAAAAATGGGAAAAAAATTCTTAAAAATTTCACTGGTACTATGGATATTTATTTCTTACCTCTGTCCCCAAGTAAAGGCACAAGAGGACTTAACCATTTCCAACTGGATGGTAGAGGCAAATCTTGTAAAAACAGGAGATCTACATATTGTGGAAGACATTACCTTTGAATTTCATGAAAATTTTAATGGGGTATTTCGGGAAATTGCTTTAGACAAGACCTCGGGAATATCGGATATCAGTGTAAAAGAGATCAAGGGGGATTCTTCCGTACAATATACTCTGGTAGAAAATGCCCAAGAAGGGGACCAAGGAGTATATTTGTTAAAGAAGGACCCTGAAAGAACGACCATTCAGATATTTTCTCCTTCAGAAAATCAAAAAAGAACTTTTCGGATCAGCTATGTAGTAAAAAACGTTGCTACGAAATATAGCGATATTGGGGAATTATACTATCAATTTTTAGGGAAGGAAAATGAGACTCCTATCGATCATTTTATCGTAAATATTCAATTTCCTCAAGAAGATATAAAGAACCAAGTAAAAATCTTTGCCCACGGCCCCCTAAATGGACAAGTTCTTAAAAGAACGAATACTATTTATACCCTATCTGTAGAAAATGTTCCTCCAGATACTTTTATTGAGGGAAGGGCTCTCTTTCCAAGGAAATGGATTCCCCTTTCTAACCGTACCGTTCATACCAATCAATATGAAAATATTTTAGAAGAAGAGCGCTCTTATAGAAATCAGATTCTAGAAGAAGCCCAAAGAAAAGAAACCATCAAAAATATCTTAAAACAAGCTTCCCTTGGAGCATCCATCCTTGGAATTTTTGTATTGATAATGTTTATGATTCTTTTCCGAAGAAAAATCCACGATTTCCCACTGAAAGAATCTTCAAAAATTCCTGAGGATTGTACTCCTGCTGTAGCTTCCTACTTAACCAATACTTTGATCGGCTCCAATACCATTATGGCTACCATTTTAGATCTTTTTCGAAAGGGATATTTAAAGATAGAAGGAGAAGAAGATTTTATCATTACCAAGGTTAAAGGAGTAGATGAAAATCTTCTAAGCCATGAAAAACATTTTATCCATTGGTTTATAGACCTGATGGGAAAGGGAAAATCGGTCACCCCAAAGGAAATAGAAGACTTTAGCAAAAACAACCCTTCTATATTTTCAAATCTATATTCTAAGTGGCAGACCAAAATCAAAGAAGATGCGTTCTCAAAGGGATATTATGATAAAACCAAAGGAAAATATGGAGTATTCTTTCTTATAGATTTCCTAATACTACTTTTATTAGGGATATTTACTATTGCATATGGAAGTCTCCTTGGACTTTTTAGTATTGGGATTTCTATCCTTTTACTACTCTATGGAATCTCCCTATTTTCGAGACGTTCTGACTATGGATATGAACAATATAAACAATGGATGAAATTTAAAAAATATAGGAAGGAATTTCAAAAGGATTCCTCTATAGAAGATCTTTCCCAACAACCCTTGGATCCTTCTTTAATTTACGCATTGAGTTTAGGCGTAGATGAGCCCATTAGGAATTTTGACGTTCATCGGATGAATCCTTCCAATAGAATGTATTATACAAACGGCTGGATATTTTGGTACTTTTTATTTCGAAGTCAAGAGAATAATGCTCTAGAAAGAAGTATTCACAATTCCTTTGAAGGCTCCGGAACTTCCTTTTCTGGAGGCGGATTCACCGGTGGTGGAGGCGGCGGTGCCGGAGGCGGCGGAGCAGGAGGATTTTAATGGTAAAATTATTTATTCAAGATGATATAGATAAGCTACAATTCATAATTTAAAACTACTATCAAAATCTTCGATAGAAGAATGGGATTTTCAGATAATATCAAGGCTAATATTTGAGGAAATGGCATCATTAATTTCCTCAATTAAAAATAAATTAGGGGGTAAATTTTATGAAGAAAATTATTAACAATCCAGAAGCAGTAGTAAATGAAATGCTTGAAGGCCTAGTAAAGGCACATCCAGAGTATGTAAGAAGACTAGAAGGTTTTGACGTTTTAGTTAGAGCAAATTCTCCAGTAGAAGGAAAGGTAGCCTTAGTAAGTGGCGGGGGAAGTGGGCATGAACCATCCCATGGAGGCTATGTAGGAAAAGGTATGCTTGACGCTGCAGTAGCTGGAGAAGTATTTACATCACCAACTCCAGATCAAGTTTTTGAGGCTATTAAGGCAGTTGATGGTGGTAAAGGAGTTCTTTTAATAATAAAGAATTACACTGGTGACGTCATGAATTTTGAGATGGCTGGAGAGATGGCCGATGCTGAAGGAATCCAAGTGGCTAATGTTGTAGTAAATGACGATGTAGCTGTTGAAGATAGTACATGGACAACTGGAAGAAGAGGGATTGCAGGAACTGTATTCATCCATAAGATAGCTGGAGCTGCAGCTGAAAAGGGAAAGGACCTTAGAGAGGTTAAAAGAATAGCTGAAAAGGTTATAGCAAATGTGAGGTCTATGGGTATGTCATTGACACCTTGTACTGTGCCTGCTGCAGGGAAACCCAGCTTCCAGCTAGAAGAGGATGAAATGGAAGTAGGACTTGGAATCCATGGAGAACCCGGAACCCATAGAGATAAAATCAAATCTGCAGATGAGATTACAAAATACCTTCTAAACAAGATATTGGAAGATATCCCTGTAGATAAAGGAGAAGAAGTGGCTGTAATGATAAATGGATTAGGAGGAACTCCACTCATGGAGCTTTATATTATAAATAGAGCGGCCCATAAGCTTCTTGAAGAAAAGGGAATAAAGGTCTACAAAACTCTAGTAGGAAATTATATGACTTCATTAGAAATGGCTGGAGCATCTGTTTCCATCTTGAAGCTCGATGATGAGCTTAAGGAACTCCTTGATGCTGAAGCTGACACACCTGCATTTAAGCAATTTGAATAAAGGGATTTATAAGGAGGAGAGCAATGATTACAAGAGATCAATTGATTAAAATTATAAAGAATATTGCTGAGGTAATAAAGGAAAACAAAGAATTCTTAACTGAATTAGACTCTGCCATAGGAGACTCCGATCACGGAATCAATATGAATAAAGGATTTAAGGCAGTATTAGAAAAAATAAATACTGTTCAAGATAAGGATTGTGGTACTATACTTAAAACGGTAGCAATGGCGTTAATTTCAAAGGTAGGAGGGGCATCGGGACCACTTTATGGCACTGCATTTCTTAAGGCTAGTGGTGTAGTTACAGGAAAAATGGAAATAAGCGGTGAAGATTTAAGCTCAATGTTTAAGGAGGCTATTGATGGTATAGTCATGAGGGGAAAGGCAGAAAGAGGAAATAAGACCATGCTTGATTCATTGATCCCAGCCTATGAATCCCTTAAGAATTCTATAGAATCGGGGAAAGGATTGGTAGAATCCCTTGAAAGTGCTGAAAAGAGCGCCCTAGATGGAGTAGAATATACAAAGACCATAGCTGCTACAAAGGGGAGAGCAAGCTATTTGGGAGATAGAAGCATAGGATATCAAGACCCAGGCGCCACATCAAGCTATTTAATGATAAAAGCTACAGTGGATACTTTAAAGGAGGCAGAATAGGTGAAACTTGAAAATAAAAGGATAGTTATGTTGGCCGAAGAAGGCTGTGAAGTTGTCATAGCAGATATAGGAGGGATAAAATGGTTGGTATTGTGATAGTATCCCATAGTAGTAAAATAGCCCAAGGAGTAGTTGAACTAAGTCAACAAATGGCACAGGGAGATGTGAAAATCCTATCAGCAGGAGGGACAGAGGACGGATCTATAGGAACTGATGCTACAAAAATTATGGAAGCCATAATAGAGGCTGACAGTGGCAATGGAGTGTTAGTAATGGTAGACTTAGGTAGTGCCATAATGTCTACCGAAATGGCTATAGATTTGATAGATGAAAAGAAGAGAGACATGATTAAAATTGCAGATGCGCCCATCGTGGAAGGCAGTATATCGGCTGTAGTTCAAGCATCTATAGGAGAAACCCTTGATAAAGTAAAATCAGCAGCTGAAGAAAGCAAAGACTTTTCCAAGATGTAAACTTTTCTATGATGGCAAGAAACCACCCAACATTCGAGAATTGACTTGTCCTAAATGCCTATCTCATCATGACCGTGACATCAACGCTAGTAAAAATATTTTGACCAAAGGTCTGAAAGTACACCACGCTCTAGCGTAACTAGGGAAAATAATCCTGTAGACAAAAACATAAATTTATGGTAAACTAAGAAAAATAAAAAAATTCCTTTAACAAGGTCCAGAGAGATCGCAAGGAGAATAGGATAAAATAACTTTTTATTCATATGACTACGTAAACTCCTTGTTATAAGGAGTTTTTTTACGGGAAAAAATCTTTAAACTAGGTACAGAGATACCAGTAAGATTTGTAATATTTTCAGCCTTAATTAAAAGTTTATTTTGAGCTGTAAATGTACGAATCTTGCTAGGGCAAGATTTTTTTTCGCACATTTTTACCAAAAATAATTAAGGAGGAAAATCATGAACACAAACAAAGTAAACGGCTATTTACCTGATGAAAGGCCCTCATTTATTGAATTAATTTTATTTGCACTTCAGCAAATTATAGTAATGTTTCCCGCTACCGTTTTAGTAGCATTAATTACAGGGTTTCACGTTTCCACCACAATATTCGCCAGTGGATTAGCAACCCTAGGCTTTATCTTAATTACAGGGAAAAAGATTCCACTCTATTATGGCTCTAGCTTTTCTTATATCGCAGCTATTGCATCTATTATGAGTGCCGATGCCTTTGCAAGTTATTCTTTAAACGATAAGATCTCCACCGCTCAATTTGGTATTGTAATGTCTGGTTTTGTTTCCATCCTTGCAGGAATGATTATACAAAAAAGTGGGAAGAAACTTATTGATAGAGTACTTCCACCAACTATAACAGGAAGTATCGCCATTATTATAGGATTATCTCTAGCTGCAAACGCCATGGGAAATGCAGCTTCTATCCCAGAAGGAGTAGCTCCGGCAAGTCAAGGATCTGCAGTAAGTTATGCATGGGTTATTGCCATCGTAACCCTACTATCCACTATACTATATTCTGTCTATCTAAAGGGTAAACTTAGTCAACTTCCTATTTTATTTGGACTTTTAACAGGATATCTTGTTGCAGTAATCATTGGTGCAATCACGGGAATCCCCTTTGTAAGATTTGATACCATTGCATCTACAAGTATTGTAAGTCTACCTATATTTACATTCCCTAAGGCATCTTGGGAAGCAGTCGTTGCAATTATGCCTATTGCTATAGCAACTATTCCTGAATCAACGGCACACGTATATCAATTAGATACCTATGTGAATGACTTAGCCAAAAAGAAAGGATCTAAAAAAAGATATGATATAGAAAATAAATTAGGGTTAAACTTAGTCGGTGATGGGATTGGTGATATTATATCAGGAATGGTTGGAGGCCCTGCTGGTACAAACTATGGTGAAAACCTAAGTACCATGGCAATATCAAAAAACTTTTCTGTTCCTGTTTTAATAGCAGCGGCCATCATCACCATGATTATTTCATGCTTCACTCCTTTAATTAATATCATTTACTCTATCCCAACATCCGTAATCGGAGGTCTTTCTATATACCTTTATGGAGTGATTGCTGCACAGGGAATTACCATTATGATGGATAAAAAAGTAGATCTCTTTAGTTCTAAAAACCTTGCTGTCATTGCAGTCATCTTAATTATCGGACTAGGAGGTACCTATAACTTTGAGGGTGGAATGATTCCTATGTTTGGAGTGGAACTTCCAGCCCTAGCAACAGCCGCAATAGTAGGAATCCTTCTCAATCTTCTACTCTCCATAGGAGAAAAGGAAAAAGCTGAAATAAGCGAAATGATTCCAGACAGTAAAGAGACTCAAATATATGCATAGAATAAAAAATTCCTAACTTAACTAGCACAACGGATTAAGATATTGTATTTAATACTTTTTATTATATTAATCTAAAAGTGGTATTGTTCAGATAAAGGCCCCTTTCTATATCCATAGAAAGGGGCCTTTACTGATCTTTATTCTAATTTAAACCCTTCTACCTTACTTAAAAGATTTTCGGCTAGTTGTGATAGTTGATTGGTACTGGCGGAAAGCTGTTCTATGCTAGCAAGGATTTCCTCTGTGCTAGCAGAGACTTCTTGGGTAGAAGCTGAAGTTTCCTCAGTAGCTCCAGATATTTCAGTTATGGCATCTGTAATCTCTTGTTTGTTGACCGTCATAGCTTCATTAAGTTTTTCTATATGCATCATATGCTTAGAAACATCAACAATAGCTTGATACATTTCTTCAAAAGTTCCTTTGGTTTCTTTTACTGCACTTATTTGCTTTCCAAGGGTATTCTTTGTGGCCCCTATAGAAGATACAGCATTAGAGGATCTTTTCTGTATTTCTGCAATCAGTTTTCCAATCTCTTCTGCTGAATCTGATGTACTCTCTGAAAGCTTCCTGATTTCTTCCGCTACAACAGCAAAGCCTCGTCCTGCTTCTCCTGCCCGGGCAGATTCAATAGATGCATTTAAGGCTAGGAGATTTGTCTGCTCTGCAATAGATTTAATAGCCTCTATAATTTCTCCTATTTTTTGAGAGCTTGCATCCATAGCTATAATTACTTGATTAAGTTTTTCTGTCTCAGAATTTACAAGGGAAGTTTTATTCGTTAAATCCTCTATAGTCTCTATCCCACTGGTATTTATTGTTGCCACTTTCTGATAAACTTCGTCTACCGTGTGTATTGCCTTTGAAATCGCATCAATGCTTTCGGAAAGCTGCTGTGACTTGGTCATACTATTTTCGGTTTGTTCTGCTTCAGAAGTAGCAGTCTGAGCAATTTCTTCTATGGTAGCAGCAACTTCTGATGTAGCTGTAGAGGTTTGAGCAGAAATATCCTTTAAAGAATTAGAACTCTCTGATACCACCTTAGCAGATGAAATAATATTGCCAATCAATTCTTTTAAGTTTTTCACCATTTGATTAAAATATATTCCGATCGTTCCAAATTCATCATTAGAATTAATATGTATGCTTTCACTTAAATCCCCTGATGCTGCTTTATTGATGCCTTTTTCTAATATTTTCAAGGGTTTGCTGATCATCTTTGTTAATAGATAAAACATAAGTAAAGTTCCTATTACGATACATACCAAGGCGATGGATAGATTGCTTTTAAGGATCGTATTTAACGACTGATGGGTTTCATTGGCATCAAAACTTAAAGCAATTTTCCATGAGGTTTTATCATTAGTGGTAAAGGAAACGTATTGCTCTTTCTCCTGAATAGTATACTTTTTAAAACTCTTCTCAGAAGAATTTACCACTTGAAAAATTTCTTGATCTTTTAAGCTTTGTCCAACTAATTTTGTATCAGGATGAACAAGGGCCATCCCTTCAGGGCTCATAACATATAGTTTCCCGCTATTGCCCATCTTAATATCTTTATAATTTGAAGCAAGATCATCAAGAAGAACGTCAATTCCTAATACTCCAAGTACTTCTCCATTATCACCTTTAAAAGTTTTTGCTACGGTAAACATTAACTTTCCAGTACTTGCACTTTCATAGGGCTCTGTATAGATGATTTCATCTGGATGTTCTATTGCTTTTTTATACCAAGATCTCTGGGTAGGATCATAGTCTTTCATTTCTCCTGCTTTATTCCCACTATTTGAAAAAAATGTCTTATTTCTGCTCCCTATATATGCAGAAAATATATTGTCATTGGTTTCCACTATATTATCTAATAGTTTTTTGCCAAAATAGTTTATTTCATCTTCTGTTATGTTTTCAGCGTCTAGTTTTTTTTCTTCAGAAAGAACCAGATTTTTGAAATTCTGATCTTCCACTAAGAAATTTACTGTTGATTCCATTTCGTTAAATAAAGTATTTAAATTATCATTCATTAAGCCTGTCATTTCCTCTGCATTGTTTTTAAAATTCCCCAGAAGTACCTTATTGGAAATGGAATAATTAATTGCGCTAAGAATTAAAATTGGCAACATAATGGAAACAATCACAAGCGGTATTATTTTTCGTTTTATACTTCCATCTTTGCCCCTATTTTCCTTTTCATCTCCGTCCTTTTGTTCTATTGGATTTTTTAACAAATTTTTCATAACAATCTCCCCTTTGCACAATTTTAATTGTCAACCCTTCTTATTATAAAATAATATATTACTCTCTTTTATTTTAATTATCGGCAATACATCTCTAAACTTTATGATTATTATAGGAATTTGTATATTTTTGCAGTGAATAATCATCATTCTTATAAGCCATTATTACTTCAAATTTCAGTTTACTAGAGTAATATCTATTAGACATAAAAAACTCCTCCTAAGATAAAACAGATTTTATTTTTTACCTGTCTACCTTAAAGGGAGCATATCAGGACTTATTTCTCTATTATCTAAGCTGGATTTTTAAATGACTATACAAATGTATCTATCGATTATTTATTAAAAGCAACTTCTTTTCCCTCTTTTCTACGTTCTGCAAACTCAGCTGTTGCAGTAAAAAGCACATCAGTGGATGAATTAAGAGCTGTCTCACAAGAATCTTGTAAAACTCCTACAATAAAGCCTACACCAACCACCTGCATAGCTATATCATTTGAAATTCCAAATAAACTGCAGGCAAGAGGAACTAATAACATTGAACCACCAGCCACTCCAGAGGCACCACAGGCACTTACAGCAGATAATACACTCAAAATTAGAGCTGTAGGAATATCTACCTCAATACCAAGGGTATTAGCTGCTGCCAAGGATAGTACAGAAATGGTAACAGCTGCACCTGCCATATTAATCGTAGCTCCTAATGGAATAGAGATAGAATAGGTGTCCTTATCTAAACCAAGTTCCTCGCATAAACTCATATTTACGGGAATATTTGCCGCGGAGCTACGAGTAAAGAAAGCTGTAATTCCACTTTGTTTGATACATTTCAATACAAGTGGATATGGGTTTTTACGAATATTTAAAAATACAATAATTGGATTTACCACTAAAGTTATAAAGAACATACAACCAAGTAAAACAGCTAATAAATGTCCATAGCTTAGTAAAGATTCAAGTCCATTTGTAGCAATGGCATCAAATACAAGACCCATAATTCCAAAGGGAGCGAGATTTATAACCCATTTAACTATTTGAGAAAGGGCTTCTGAAAAATTAGCGATCATCGTTTTTGTAGGCTCAGAAGCCTTTTTTAACGCAATGCCAAGAAGTATCGCCCAAGTTAATATACCAATATAGTTAGCATTATAGAGAGCAGATATTGGATTATCAACAACGTTTAATAACAAAGCCTTTAAGACCTCAACCACACCACCTGGAGGAGTTACATCCTCAGCTCCTGCACCAAAGGTTAAGGTTACTGGGAATAAAAAGCTTGCTATAACAGCAATAAAAGCTGCCAAAAATGTTCCTAAAAGATAAAGAATAATGATGGATTTCATGTTGGTTTTTTGACCACTCTTATGTTGAGAGATCGCTGACATGACCAAAAAGAAGACTAATATTGGAGCAATCGCTTTTAATGCACCTACAAATAAAGAACCCAAAATAACGATTGGTTGTGCTTGATTAGGAATTGTAATAGCTAGTATAATACCTATAAATAAGCCCACAATGATTCGTTTTACTAAACTCAATTGATTCCATTTTTTGATTAGATCTTTCAAAATTTTCCCCCCCATAAATATTGTACCTTGTATACAACTATTTGTCCAAAATATGAATACACTACTAATAGTTTACCATTAATTTGATTCTTTGGGAAGAAAAAAGTCATATCTATCTCATACGAGACAATATGACTCAAAATCAGTTTCTTATAATAAAAAAACCCTATACTATTTTAGCATAGGGTCTTAAGATGATTCATTATCTTACAAGTTCAATATTTTCTGCTTGTAATCCCTTTTGGCCTTGAGCAACATCAAAAGTAACTTTTTGACCTTCTTCTAAGGTTTTAAATCCAGATCCACTGATTTGGGAATAGTGGGCAAATACATCTTTTCCATCTTCCCCTGTAATGAATCCATATCCTTTTTCTGAGTTAAACCATTTTACTGTACCGGTCATATCCACGTACCTCCTAATTTATATTCCCCTTAAATTTGTAATACAAATAACAATACATTTCTAAATTAGGATAGTACTGAATAGATACTTTCTAATTAAAAATATTCATGTTAATATTGTATACGATCAATTTAAGTTCTTTATTATAATATCCTATATTTAACTTTTTGTCAAGTATAAGTTTGCCTATATATAGAGCTTCTACTCCTTTACTATTTTTACAAATACCTTTCTATTCCTTGGACCATCAAACTCAGAAAAATAAATTCCCTGCCATGTCCCCAGCTTTAATTGACCCCTTTCGATTAAAATATGACAGGAAGAACCCATCAAGGAAGCTTTTATATGGGCATGGGAGTTGCCTTCTCTATGTAAGTACCCATTTTGTTTTGGGAATGCTTTATTTAAAGCTGATAAAATATCCGTGATAACATCCGGATCTGCATTTTCGTTTATAGTCACTCCAGCAGTAGTATGAGGCACAAAGACGATTGCCAAACCATCCTTTACTCCACTTTTTTCTACAGCTTCTCTAACAAGATCTGTAATGTCTATAAACTCTTGGGATTTTTGGGTTTTTACTAAAAATTCCATACTCTCACCTCCAAAAATTAAATTTAACCTATATTGCCAAGAAGTCTCCCACTTCTAAAGTGGCGAGATGAATTGTCAAGGTTTTATCTTTTTGGTATCATATAGCGTGGAGAACGCATAAGCCCTATAATATAGGCAATGTTCGTGGAAACAGGAAGCCATCCACCTCTATAGGTGATGGTAGTTCACTACTGCAATCTCTATCTCTTAGGGATGATTTAGACCCACCCAAAAATATTGTATTCCCTTCCGCTGTAAACTTTACAAATCCCTCTGCGCTTTTTTATTCCCCATTGTTTTCAGTTAAATTTCACTTGAGATTTGAAAATCAACTTATCATCTTTTCCATTTATTCCTTCTATATAAATACAATTGGAGTCTATTTCAGATAAATCCTTACAAAGAACAATCGTATTCCCTGGCAAAGCTTCATTGCTATAGTTTACCTCAATAGACTCTATATTATAATTTTTATGATCCTCTAAACTAAAGGAGTCCATAATAAAATCAACATATCTTGAATTATTTAAATGTTCATTGAGATCAATATCACTATAGCCTACTGTCCTTTTATAAAAAGCTTCCAATTGTCCTTTTGGCTTAAGTTTTCCCAATTTACAATCAATAGCCCTTTCTTTTATGATAGGGGGAAAACTAGGATGGATTGTTTCGGTTTTCTTTAATCTTCTAGTGTTCCTATCAATAATTGTCCAGGTGGAAACCGCCCTAGCTAATATATGATCTTGGGAATCCTTTACTAAAAAATCCCTCATAAATTCCAACTTATTGGGTTGCTGGGGCCAAGTATCTATGGTAATTTCTTCTTCCCACAGAGGATATCTTGCTACATCCACTCTTATTCTAACCAATATCCACAAAACTCCATATTTCTCTTGTATGGTTTTCATTCCAACTCCAAGATTTTCTGCATGAAGGCCTGCAACATCCTGAAAATAGGTAAATAAAGAGCTTAATTTTAGTCTTCCTCTAAAATCAATGTCCCTTCCCCCTACTTTATACTTCTTACTATATAATGAAACTAGTTTCATTTCCTTACTTCCTTTACTATTATCAATCTGCTGTTTCCTATTGATATCATACACCATAGAATCCCATATAACAAGATTCCTAACTAGCCCAATGATCTCACTGGGTGGTAAAATCTTCACCTTTCTATCTACAAACCTTATCATCCTAGTCTTTCCATTATCTTATAATATATTTTCTTCATATGGGGCTCATTGGAGTATTGATCTATTTTATCTATTGGGATCCACTGAACTCCGCTATTTTCATCTGGCTTCACCATCAGAGGTTCTTTTTCATCTCCTTCTAATAAATAGGCAACCGATAAATGCAAATGAGAAGATATATACTTTCCCTTTTTCCTATGTCCAAACACAGGTAAAATATCCAGTGACCATATTTTCTCATCGACAGGGAAAAGCTTTTTTATCCCTGTTTCCTCCCTCGTCTCTTTCATAGCAACCAATAATAAATCTTCCTCTCCATCTGCATGTCCCCCTATCCAAGACCAGGAATCAAATATATTGTGATAGACCATTAAAACTTTATCCCTGTTTTTATTTACCACAAAAGCTGAACTTGTCATATGGGCAATCTCATTCTCCCTTGTTAAGATATCTTCAAAGTCACTAAAGCATCTTAACATTACCTCTTTATCCCTTTGTTCTTGTTCATTATAGGGAGGATATTCTTTTATGAAATCCATCCAATACTTTCTAATTTTTCTATGATCCTTAAAGTTATTAAAGGTATTTTCCATTTTTCTCTATTACTCCTTATCTCCTTCTATAAATCCATACCCATCGTCCTTCTCTCATATAATAATTCGTTATTTCCCTAGATATTTCCTTCTTTCCATAAAAATAAGCTTCCATGGCTATCCAAAAGCTTATTTCTCTATTAAATCATTCATTTAACTCGTTGAATAATATTAAAAGAATCCATAGATGTCTTTATTCGCTGCTCCATGAAACATCTATGGACTTCATACGTAGTACCAATTAAAATCGGGATCAACTAGTGCAATGAGTTAATTTAGCTTCCTATTTATAGGATCCTCTTCTTTAAAATCTTCCATTAGGTCTACTAAGTCCTCCGGTAAGATAAGCACACAGATAACACTGTCTTTGGTGGCAAATAATACTTGGGCATAAGCCTCCTCTTGAAAAAGATCATAAATCCTTCCTGCACTGTAGGTACCCTTTACGACAGTATTAGGACTATTAGCTACATATCCTATGATTCCTATATATGGCAATAAAACCGCTATAGCTTCCTCATCATGTTCATTGTTTTTATCCTTTACCAATGTTAGAATCCGGCCTATTTCAATAGGCTTCATTCCATAATAATGATTGAGCCCCGTTATGGTTAAAAAATAATTCTTATGAATGATCCCCACCCCCTTTGTATAAATATATCAAAAAACCTGACTATGGGCATTATATCCTCCGCTGAAAAAGTTAGGACAGGGAAGACCCATATAGGTAAGATCTTTTCCTTCATACTTTTCCATATCGTGCTCCTTTTTATTCCCTTTATAAATCTAGCTGATTGAATAGATCCCGTAGCTTCTTGATTTCCTCAGTTGTAAAGGTAACACCCTTTCCCATTCTTTCATGGGTAGGATCCCATTCTCTAATATCATATTTAGGTTCTCGATCATTCCAGCTCACTAAATTTAGCTCCTTGGTCCAGCCCTTTGCTGACTCTGAAAGAGTTCCTATGCTTTCTGTAATTTCAAATTTAATATTTGCCATAGGTTTCCCTTCTTTCTATGATAAATTTATTCTCCTTGATTAATTTCACTTCTATTTTTAAATGCTAGACTTCCAAGCATTCTATATAGAGGGATAATATCTGTGTTCTTAGGAAATTCAAATTTTCTAGATTCTAATTGTTCATTATGGGCCTTTCGTTTTACATTGGTTAGATATGTAATCGTAATCTCACTATCATCAATTCCCATTCCTGCTGTTTCCATCTCTACATCTACAATATTCATCAAATAGATTGATTTAAAAGAAGTCTTCTTTCCAGTAGCCCCTTGTCGATCAATTAATAAAATTCTAATATTAGTAAAGATAATACTATCTCTAATCAGTTTATAACCTGATGTGATTTCTTCTCCTTCAAATAAATAATCCCCATAGGATTTCATTAACTCCTCTTTGCTTTGTTCTGTCATATTTCCCATTACCCCTTGAAAAATACCACCTAAATTTAATTTAGCCATTTATTTTGCCTCCTTTGAAATAATCTACTATTATAATAATTTCTCTAAAATAATTACTTTATCCTTTTTTTATAGATTCTTTATTACAAACCTTAGGACCGATCCCGCCCATTGATTTATTTAACGTATAAAGTGGCAGACAAAGTGTGCTTTGACTTACATTGGACTACTTATCATTCTTAGTATTTTTATGGACTCCGTCCTTTGCTTTTCAGTAGTATATTATTCAATAAAAATACCCCATAGAGTGGATTTTTATTCTCTACTCTATAGGGTATTTTTACTTTAGCTAGGATTTTTCTGTCGTATTGCTCCAATAATAAATATAGCAGCAAAGATAAAGGATAGTATGGACCAAATTTGTAAGTCAGCATAGGAACCTATATTAGCAATCCCAATCAGTCCACCTACTATATAAAAGCACCCAGCAGTAATCGGTCCTCCCTTTCCCTTATTACGAGTTACAATCCCTACAATACCAGCAACTAACATGCAAAATGCCAGTATAAATCCTGCACTTCCGCTTACCTCTCCATTTTCCTCAAAGGTGTTGGCAGTTCCCACTGCACAAGATTGAAATATAATCACTAAGAACAATACAATAGAAATAATTCCAATCACTAGTCTACTAGTTTTCATGTTGGTTCCTCCTTATTTATGATTTTATATTTTCCTGGTCACCTAGAAAGACCAGTTATAAGCATATCCTTCTATATGATCTACCTTATCTACAATAGATGCTGGAAGTTCTGGATAAGTTGCTTCAAAGGCTGCATCTTTTTCTACCCCTAGTGTCACATCTAAGGAAGAATTGAAAACCCCTAAAAGTTTATTGTCTTTATCCATGAGGGCTATGGAATATCTTACATCATCTGCATCGGCTTTGGAAGTATTTTCAATTCTACCGGTAACCTTTGCATAATCCATATCCTTCGCCACTTTAAGATCCTTTACTGTCAATGTTTGTGCTGTTTCATCGGTCCCGTCAAAATCGATATTTGCCTCTATTTTCACAATATCCTCTGGCTTTTCTTCAGTATCAATATAAACTGTATCTCCTGTATAAGCCTTTTCCCCAGGATGCAAAACTTCTGGTACTGGTAGAAGCATTGTAGCCGTAGAAATAACAGAATCATCTTTTCCTACAAATCCAATAGAGATGTCTCCTAAATGTACTGGAACTTCTCCCTTATTGGTAATTTCAATTGCACCATGAGCCTCAGTAGTTCCATACATGTCCCATGCTTTCAATGCAGTCTGAGTAACTTCTACCTTTGTTTCTTTCCTAGAGGATTTTCCTTCAGATGATGCATCTTCTTCTGAAGAACTATCCTTAGATGTAACACTACCTGCTTGTCCACTACATGCTACCAGTGGAATGGATAATAGTAAAATAAGTAATGCTATAAATAGTCTTTTCATTTTTAACCCTCCTGTAAAAATAATCTCTATCTATTCCCCTCTTAACCTTTCAAACGATATCTTTATTATACAAAAATAGCTGTACCAAAATCAGTACAGCTGATAAAAATTCCAACACTTCCAATATATATCATTCGTAAAATTTTAAAACTTTCTCGGCACTCTCTCTCATTCTCTTCTTCAAACTTTCTGGAGATAAAACCTTAACCTTATCCCCAAACATAAATAACCAACCTAAAAAGGTATCACCGGTAATGACATCTGTACGAATACAAAATCTATTTTCCCTCTTATGATAGATAAATACATCCTTACCAAAACGATCGATAACTACATTGATTAGAGAAGAATCAAATTCCAATTCTACTGTTTCCATTTCTCCGCTATACATATGAAAAATCTTATTAGAATAATCTACAACATCAAAATCTTTAAATTCTTCTTTGACTTCCCGTTTTTCCCCCATAACTTGTACATTTTTCATGCGATCTACCCGAAAATTGCTGATATCATCGTATCTTAAATAATAAGCTATAAGATAGTAATTATTATCTGACCAACTAAGGGCATAGGGACTTGCTATGTAGTATTCTCCTCCTCTTCGAAAGACAATCTCCTTATCTACGGTATAGTCAAAATATTGAAATCTTATTTTTCTATTTTCCTGAATCCCATGATGAATGATATCTACATTATAATAAATACTCTCATTCATATTTTTTATTCTATCAGATACAACAACTTGTCGCTGCAGGGTTTTGGCCTGATGAACGCTACATAATTTTTCAATTTTCTTGATTAATTCTAAGCTTTTTTTATAGGTAATGAACCTAGAAGATTGAACAGCATCCACTAAAAGTTTTAACTCTGGCAGTTGAAATTCTCTAGAACCGATGAAATATTGATTGGCTTTTTCTCTAATACAGATAATGTCCAACCCAAAACCCTGTAAAAGTTCAATATCTGAGTAAATGGATTTTCTCTCTGCTGAAATCCCATAAGACTTTAATTGTCCAATAATTTCATTTATTGTAATAGGGTGTTCTTCATCGGTTTTTTCCCATAGAATCTTTATAATATATAGAAGTTTTAATTTCCCATGAGACTGACGAGCCATAGAAAAAATCCCCCTTATATTAAAATCTTATTTTCTTTCTTCTTATTATAATCTTTGAACAATAAAAAGTAAAAATGACTCCTTTGCTGTTTCTTCAGAAGTCATTTCTACTAACTAACTTGATTGAAAAAAGTGATATCTATTGTGATTATCTCATTTAATAATTTCTAAAATCTTTTGCTAAAGGAGCCTCCCTTTATACTTCTATTCGTCCATAACTTTAGAGATAATTGATAGTGCCTCTTCTACAGACTCCTTTTCTATATGTTCAAAAGGGAATAACGTTGTTGTGCTAATCTCTAATCCTCTTGCTTTTAAAATCTCTTTAAAAAGCCCAGAACAATTGCATTCAATTTCATATAATCTCATGAGGGAAAGAATTTTTTGCTTAATCACAACAATCTGCTCATAATCTCCGCTATTTTTTGAAGCTACCCACTTGGACCAAAGTCCTGGGAGAATATTTGATATAGCGCCAATAGAGCCCTGTCCCCCATAGTCTATATTATCTAAGAATTGATCATCAAATCCTGAATACATTTTAAAATCAGGGAAGTCTTCTTTGATCAGCTGCATAATATCTCTTGTATGCGCAAATGATGAAACAGATTCTTTCATTCCTACAATATTTTTGTGTGATTGAAGTAATCTCAAAATTGTTTCAGGAGTAAAATCAGTACCAGTACGTGCAGGGAAATTATACAGATATATATTTCCATCAATACGTTCAGCTAAATAGCCGTAATAATGAAATATATCTTTCTGAGTCATCCCATAATAATACTGTCCTATAATAAGCACACCTTCTGCTCCTTTTTCTAAGGCAAAATTAGAAAGTTCAATTGTCTGCTTATAATCAATGCAACCTGTTCCTGGCAAGACCTTAACACTTCCGCCAGCTTCTGATAAATAGAAATCCAAGAAATTCTTTTTTTCTTCAAAAGAAAGTGTGGTAAATTCACCAGTACTTCCTAGAGGTACAATCCCATTTACTTTATGATCTATTAAATGGCGTATAAGCTTTTGATTACCTTTATAGTCAATACTTCCGTCATCATTAAATATTGTTAATGCCGGTGTTAAAATTTCTGCTTGCATATTATTCACCTACCTTCTTTCTTATCCTAGTATTTTAATTACACCATATAAAATGGTAGTAACTGTCGCCATACAAATCCCTATTAGACTCTCATATGGAATAAGTTTTAATCTTTCTTTAATTTCCATATTGACGGCACCTGCACTAACATGGAAAAATGAACCATGTGGAAGGCCATCAAACACAAAGCTACCTGCATGAATCATGGCACCTGCCGCTAAAGCTGCAACTCCATATGATAAAATTGTTTGTCCAAATACTTGACTTGCCAAAGCTGTTCCTGCTGTTGAAGAGGCTGATGCGGCTCCCATAAGGATACCGGAAATCGGAGCCAATAAGAATGCTGGTAATCCAACAGCATTTAAAGCACCAATAATTGCATCTTTTAATGCTGAATTAGCAATAATTCCAGATAAAGTTCCTGTTCCAATCAATAGCATAGCAACACCGCTCATTTTAGCCAAGCCAAACTCCAAATAGGAAATAGTATGCTTCATTTTTCTCATTGCTACTATGCCTACAAATCCCCCTATAGGCAATGCAATTAACGGGTCAATTGTAATATTAAAAATGGGACGACAAAGTAAAAGAAGGATGGTAACTGCAGGGCCTACAAGGGAAGCTCCTAAACTTGGAAGATTTACATTACTGTCCACAATGTTACCTGCACCCACTTCTGTTTCTGCAACCACTTCTGTTCCTTTTGTAGATAATCGTTTTGCTATTATAGACGTAACGATAATTGCAGTAAGAGCCGCAGGTATTCCAGCTGCCATCATAGACGTAAGAGGAACCTTGAAAGTTTCTGCTGCTGCAATAGCATTTGGGTTTGGACTCATTACATTCCCTGCTTTAACTCCTCCAATCATAGCAATTAATATCCCTAATTTTCTATAACCTGCTTTTTGACCAATCTGAATTCCAATAGGGGCAACAGTTATTATTGCTACATCTCCAAATACACCTACTGCGGTTAACAACCATGTAGCTAATGTCATTGCTAATAGTGCATTTTTTGTACCAAGTTTTTTCACAATTGATTCTGCAATACGTGCTGCTGCTCCCGATTTAATTAATGTTCCCGCCAGAATACCAGCAGATACAATTCTTATGATAGCTGAAACAATATCTTTAGTACCATCTATCATATAGGTTACTGTATTAGATAAACCTACTCCACCTACTATTCCACCGATCATTGCACCAATAATCATCGCATAGGTTGGAGGAATTTTTTTTAAGATTAAAATAATGGCAACTACTAATGCTAATATTGCTCCTATAGCAGATACGCTCATTTAACCCATCTCCTCTTATTACTTATTATCAATTTTCAATATTCCACCTTCAGAACCTGAAGCGGCAAATTTAGAATAAAGTGCTAGATAACCTCTTTTAAATTTCAGTTCAGGTCGCTTCCATTTTTTCATTCTCTCTACAATTTCTTCATCGCTAACTAACAATTTTAAGCTCCGATTATCTACATCAATTTCAATTTTATCTCCGTCCTTTACAATTGCAATTGGACCACCTTCTGCTGCCTCTGGAGAAATATGTCCTACAAAACAACCATTGTTTGTACCTGAAAATCTTCCATCTGTTATAAGAGCTGTTGTTTTATTCAATCCACGACCATAAAGATATTTCATAGCCTTAAACATTTCTCTCATTCCAGGACCTCCTTTTGGTCCTTCATAACGAATTACTACCACATGTCCTTTCCTAACTTTTCCGGCTAGGATCGCTTCTTCTGCCTCTTCTTCGCTATTAAAACAAATCGCTTCTCCGATAAAATGATAAAGACTCTTATCAAAAGCCCCTGGTTTAGTTACTCCTGTATCTGGAGCTAAATTTCCTCTTAATATAGCAACTCCTCCTTGAAATCCAAAAGGATTATCTATTGGACGAATTATTCGTTTGTCTTCAGGATATTGATATACATGGGATTCGATATTTTCTTTCACCGTATGTCCTGTTACTGTCATAACATCTAAATCTAATTTTATCTGTAATGCTTCCATAACACGTGGTACTCCTCCGGCTTTATAAAAATCAATACAATTGTATTCACTAGCTGGATTAATCTTTGCTACCTGTGGTGTATTGCGACTTAATTCATCAAATTCTTGAAGTACATTCATGTCTAGTTCTGCTTCATGGGCAATTGCTGTTAAATGCATAACAGCATTTGTACTTCCACTAATTGCAAGACATACTTTAATGGCATTTCGAATTGCGTTCTTCGTAATAATCTGACGTGCAGTAATTTTTTCCTTAGTTAATTCTACGATTTTAATTCCTGTCTCTTCTGCAAATCTTAAACGTTCAGCCGAAGTTGCAGGAGCCATTCCCCCATTTGGCAATGTCATCCCTAAAGCTTCTGACAGACAACACATAGTATTTGCTGTTCCAAGATATGAACATGAACCACAACTTGGACAACTTAAATTTTCCAAAACAGTATATTCATCTTCAGTAATCTTTCCGGCACTTAGCATCCCCAATGCCTCTGCACTAGAAGTCTGATCAGATTCTCTCCCATCAAATACAATACCGCCTTCCATAGGACCTCCTGGAAGAAGTATACATGGAATATCCAGTCTGGCCGCTGCCATTAACATACCTGGTACAACTTTATCACATGATCCTAATAATACTATTGCATCCAATAATTGTGTCTGAGCAAACGTTTCCACACTATCGCAAATAATTTGACGTGAAGGTAAAATAAAATGCATACCGTCATGTCCCTGTGCCATACCATCACAACATGCAATAGTTCCAAATTCAACAGCGGTTCCTCCTGCACGATAAATACCATCTCTCACCCGTTGTGCAACTTGGCGCAAATTAAAGTGTCCAGGTACACCTTCATTCCATGAATTAGCAATACCAATAATTGGGCGACGCAAATCATCTGTTGAATATCCCATAGATTTATAAGTAGCTCGATAATACTGATTTTCGATTCCTCTTAAAGTTTTTTCACTTCTGTACTTCATTTGATATCCTCCTTTTAAGTTTTTCGTATATATGATATATTATTTATATACAAAAAGTCAATACTTTATCAAAAAAAAGGAATCCTATCCACTTGATTCTATATACTTTATAATTTATCCGATAGCTAATCGTCCCTAAGACTCCCACTTCTTTAAGTGAGAGATAAGGGACGTTAAGCTCCTGGATAACGGTTTCTAAAGTTCAGATGGAGTCTTAAACTCCACCTGAACTAAGAACCCTGTTAATCTTATATAAAAAAAACAGAAAACTTCTAAAACTATAATTACCTATTGATCGTTTCAGAATGCCTTCTGCTTTACTTTTATATCAAATTATGATCTATTAAAATTTTCTCTATATTATTTTTATACTTCAACAATAGCTTTTTAATCAATTCTTTTTTCTCTTCTGTTCCCCGAAAACTAGGGAATACCACACTTAGTCCTGCTACTACCTCATGGTTCTGACAGATAGGGACTGCAATACAACTTGTATGCTCTCCGCTTTCACCTTTTTCCGTAGCAAACCCACTGATTCGCACATCTTTCAACTGTTTTTTTAAAATATTTATATCCGTGATTGTTCTAGATGTAAGTGGAGTTAAGCCTTCTGTATATATTTGTTCCAGCTCCTCTTCTGTGTAGCGGGATAAAATTACTTTTCCAAGGGCCGTTGTATATGCTGGTAGGCTTCCTCCAACTTCTGACACAATACGAATAGCTTCTTGCCCTTCTACCTTTAGCAGATAAAAGACTTGTCCTCCTTTTAAAATACCCAACTGACAAGTCTCATTACAATTATTAGATAGCGAATTCATCTCCTGACGTATTAAATCTAACGTAGAATTTTTGCTAATAAAGGAAGATCCTACATAATAAGATTGAATACCTATTGTATATTTATTAGTAGAACGATCTAATTCAAGAAATCTATAATTTAATAATGTTTTTAAAATGGGTGAAATCGTTCCTAGTGGAATACCAGTTTTTTTAGTTAATTCACTAAGTGTAAAACCTTCTTGATGATTTGAAATAGCTTGAAGTATAGAAATAACTCTATATGTTGGATTATGTACCATTTATATACCCCTTTATTTAAAAATTTATTTAATTACTTTAATTATGTAAAATAAACAGAGTTCTAAGCTTCAGATGGAGTTTTTACTCCAACTGAAGCTTACTAACAGAATTCTTAGTATC
>USMD01000021.1 GCA_900555725.1 uncultured Garciella sp.
GATTTTTTATCTTATTTTTAATTATCATGGGAATATTTATTTATCAAATTTTTAAAAATCAAATTATAATTCCCGCTTTTACCTACAATGACAACCGTTTTTTAAATAAAACTATTGTAATAGATGCCGGTCATGGTGGAGTAGATAGTGGTGTTATCCATCCAGATGGGCTAATGGAAAAGGATATTAATCTTGAAATTGCAAAGTTTTTAAAGGAGTTATTAGAGGATAGTGGAGCGAATTGTATCATTACTAGGGGGAAAGATACGGATTTAAGCCATTTAAGTAATCTAGGACAAACAAGACAACAAAAGGACTTAAATGCTAGAGTGAATATCATTAATCAAAATCAAGCAGATTTTTTTGTGAGCATTCATGTAAATTCTTTTCCTAGGGATAACAAAGTAAAAGGGCCTGTGGTATTTTATTATCCCCAATCGAAAAATTCAAAAAATCTAGCAGAAGTAATTCAAAATAGATTAAATATAGAATATAATAAGATATACCAAGAGGAACAATATAATAAATCTAAGGGTGCATCCTATTATATTTTACAAAATACCAACAGTCCTGGAGTTATTGTAGAAGTAGGTTTTATGAGTAATAAAGAAGATTATAAGTTATTTAATAAAAAAAAATATAGGTATTTTGTGGCGTATCAAATTTATATTGCCTTAGGAGAGTATCTAGAGCAATAAATTTTTTATTTAGATAATAGTGGAGAGTGAATTATGGATTACTGCAAACTAGAAAAAGAAATAAAGGCAGGTAAAATAGAAAATGTTTATCTCTTTTTTGGGCAAGAACAATATTTTTGCGAAAAAATTATAAAAGTGCTAGAACAATGTGCAATCAACCTTTCTTTCCAAGATCTTAATTATGAGTATATGGAAGAGGACAGTATAACGATTGAACGCATTGAAAATGCTTGCGAGACATTACCCTTTATGGATGAAAGACGATTAGTGATAGTAAAAAATTTTTCCTATCTTCAAGGGGGAAAGATCTCTAAAGAAGAAGAAAAACAAATACAATATTTAGCTGAATACATAAAAAAAATACCCGATAGTACTTGTTTGGTTTTTTGGCAGACAGGAGGAATAGATAAGAGGAAAAAATTATTTCAAGAGATCAAAAAAGTAGGAATTATTTCAGAATTTAAAAAGTTAAATGTAGTTGCACTAGAAAATTGGACTAGCCAGTATCTGAAGAAAAAAGGGAAAGTGATAAAGAAACCTGTTCAACATTTTTTGATAGAAAATAGTGATTATCTATCAAAAAATAGCACAAAAACATTAACAGATATGGTCAATGAGATTGATAAAATCATTAGCTATATCGGGGATAGAGAGGAAATTCTAATAGAAGATATAGAAGAAACGCTACCGAAAAGATTAGAAAATGATATTTTTAAGCTGGTAGATGCCATAGGACAAAAGGATAAAAAAACTGCATTAAAGTTTCTAAATGATATGTTAAGAGAAGGAGAGAATGGACTAAAGATTCTCTCTATGATTGCTAGACAATTTCGTATCTTAATTCAATGTAAAGAATTAAAGGAAAAGGGGTATATCCCCAATGAAATTGCAAGTAAATTAAATCTTATGCCTTTTATTGTAAATAAGGGAATTACTCAGGCTAGATATTTTGAACAAGGAATTTTGCGACAGGCCATATATTCTATCCTAGATATGGATCTAAAAATAAAAACCGGTAAAATTGATGAAAAATTAGCACTAGAAATGTTAATTTATGAATATGCAAAATAAAGGAATTTGTATAATTGATTTTCTTTAAATATGGTAGCATATATCTAGAATACTCTATAACAAACATATGGAATATGTAGTATGTATCACCTTCTGTTTAAGGAGAAATCTTATTTATGTAATTAAATCAATAATAAAAAAACTGTAATGAGAATCATCACAGTTTTTTTATACAAAAAATAAGCAAAAAGCGCACACAATGTACGCTTTACCCCATGTTTTTTACATTGCATTTAATTTTCTAGATAGCGTACTTTTCTTTCTAGCAGCAGAGTTTGCATGTATAGTACCCTTTGAAGCAGCCATATCTAATCTCTTAGTAGCAAGAATAAAATTTTCTCTTGCTAAATCTTTATCTCCGCTCTCAACTGCTTTATTAAACTTTCGAATAACAGTCTTTAAATTTGATAAAATCATTTTATTCCTAAGAGTTTTCTTTTGGGCAACTTGAACTCTTTTTTTAGCTGATTTAATATTAGCCATTCCTTCACCCCCTCAATCCGATTATACCAAAAGTAATTTTACCATGAATGTATTTAAAATGCAACAATAGGAATTGACAAACCTATTGCTTCTTTATTATTTTAGCAAAATTTGGAGCTATTATTCAAAAAAATCAAGCATGAATTATCGATGAATTGTAAAAAATATTCAATATGGAGGTGTAAAAATGGAAAGTATAAATATAAGGACGGATCTAGCCATAGAAGCGAGGGAGATGGTACAGGAGGGAACGAAAAAGGAAGTACCAGGCGTTATAGTAGATGTAGAAAAAAAAGGAGATATAAAAATTACAAGGGTAAAGATTGAAAAAGAAGTTGGACAAAAAGCTATGGGTAAGCCAATTGGAAATTATATTACTTTAGAAATTCCTCAAATTAGAGAGAAAGAACAAGAATTCAAAGAGGACCTTGCCCAAGAACTGGCAAAAGAACTGGATGCAATGGTACACAAGAAAATTAATAAAGATGCTACCACCTTAGTTGTTGGATTAGGAAACTGGAATATTACACCAGATGCCCTAGGGCCAAAAGTAATATCGAAATTAATGGTGACTCGACATCTTTTAAAACATATTCCTGATATGGTAGATGAGGAAATCACACCGGTATGCGCCATATCTCCAGGGGTACTGGGGATAACTGGAATTGAAACCAGTGAGATTATAAAAGGAATAGTAGAAAAAGCAAATCCTGATTTGGTTATTGCAATAGACGCATTAGCTTCAAGAAGAATGGAAAGGGTAAATACTACAATACAAATAACCGATACAGGGATTAACCCAGGTTCAGGAGTAGGAAATAAGAGAAAAGCTTTAGATAAAAATACTTTAGGGATTCCAGTAATTGCTATTGGGGTTCCCACCGTTGTAGATGCTACTACCTTGGCTAATGATACCATTGATTTAATGTTAGATGCTATGATTAAAGAAGCAACCCAAGGAAAAGAATTTTATAATATGTTAAAGGAAATCAATAGAGAAGAAAAGTATATGTTAATCCGTCAAATTCTACATCCTTATGTAGGAGATTTAATGGTAACTCCAAAGGAAGTAGATTTGATTATGGATGATATTTCTTTGGCGGTCGCTAATGGAATTAATATTGCATTACATCCAGGAATAGGATTAGAGGATGTTAATCGATATGTGAACTAGTATACAACCACTATATGGTCATAGATGTTTTCACTATGCTACTTTATCCGATAGCTAATCGTCCCATATCTCCCACTTCTTTAAGTGGGAGATATGGGACGATTAGCTCCTGGATAACGGTTTCTAAAGTTCAGATGGAATCTTAAACTCCACCTGAACTAAGAATCCTGTTAATGGAACATCTATGACTCTTTTTGTTTGAAAATTATTTACAAAAAACGAATATTTCCTACCATCTTTGAATAATGTATAAAGATAAACAACAGAAGAGGGGTGAACCTGTGCAAAGCAAATGGAAAAACACACTTTTTAGTGTAACAATTGTGATATTACTCATTGCTATATTTCAACAAGGGAATATTTTAATAAATAATATTAAGAAATCTACTACGGTTTTTCAAAATAAGACAACCATAGAGCAAAAGAGTGAACAACAAGAAAAAAATGAAAATTTAGAACAATCCAAGGCCTCAAAGCAAGAAAAGCATACTATATTAGATAATGATTTTTTTAAAATTGTTTTAAAGAAGGGCATTGCGATCATGGAAACAGTCTATAAAACGAATGAAGATGAAAATAATAGTCTTTTAGCATCTCTATTTACTATGACTACTAAGATAGATATAAAAGATCCTAAAACTATACTTAGTTCAGAGATTCCTATGTTAGAATCTTATGAGTCGGACGATGTAGAAATCACAAAAAAGGATCAAAAAGCTATGAATGAAGAGCTGACACAAAAAGCTATGAATGATATAGAAGTTGCTAATTCCAATGTTTCCCGCTCTAACACCCAAAGATTGGATAGTAAGGAACCCTTGGTTTTAATTTATCATACTCATGCCACAGAAAGTTATACTTCTACAGATAAAAACTCGATTAAATACGTAAGCCCTTGGAGGACTTTAGATAATTCTAAAAATATGACAAGAGTGGGGGAAGAGATAAAAAAAGTTTTAGAAGAAGAATATGGGATCAAAGTAATTCATGATACTACACCCCATGATTATCCAGATTATGATGTATCCTATTCCAGATCTTTACAAACAGTGGAAAAAATATTAAAGGAAAATCCCAGCATAAAATATGTTTTTGACGTTCATAGAGATGGACTATCCGAAACTGAAAAAAATAGGAATGCTTCTGTTGCTGCTTTTGGAGAACAGAAGGCTGCAAAAGTAATGATGGTTGTAGGAAAGGATAACTTTAACGCAAATAAAAATTTGGATTTTGCCCAAAAGATAAAGGGAAAATTAAATGAAGACTATTCTGGAATTACTCGATCTATAGTAACTAGAAAGAATCGAAAATATAATCAATTTGTATCTGATTATGCAGCATTGATAGAGGTAGGAAGTAATTTAAATACTCTAGAAGAAGCACTACAATCAGCACAACCTATTGGCCATGCAATAGGAGAAGTTATTATGGAGTTAGAACAATAAATAAAGGTATAAATCCTTTTTCATTTGCAAAATATAAGATTACAAAGGATAATAAGGAAGTGGTAATAATAGAAACAAGGGTAGAACGAAATAAAATGTATAGAAAAAATAAAAGAAGATTTTATCTATTTATTTTTATAATCATTGTTCTTATGGTAGTTTCTATTTTTAAAATCAATCATTCCTATGAAAATCTAGTAGGTATTTCTCAGAATACAGAAATTTTTAGCCTAAAGAAAGGAACAGACTCTGCAGGCATTATAGTATTTGGAAAAGAATTGCTTTTACCTAAGGACACGATAGAACAAGGAGTGAAATTTTTAAGGGATAGTCAAAAGCAAGTAATTCATATAGTGCAAATTTTCATTGAAAAGGTCAGCAACTAATTGCTGACTATTTCGTTTTAGGATTCTTTTATCCGATTCTAAAGTTCAGATGGAGTCTTAACCCCACCTGAACTAAGAATCCTGTTAATGTTAGATAGATATTTATGGTACAATGAAAAACCAGATGATTTATGTTATAATACCATATAGATTTTAGGTATCTGTAAGAATTTAATCGTTTTTTCAAAAGACAGAAAAATAAAAATCTGTTTTAAAAAAGGAAGTTTTTATTCCAAGGAGGAAATCAGATACATGTCATTAGAGAAACAAAAGAGAATTAGAAATTTTAGTATCATTGCACATATTGATCATGGAAAATCTACCCTCGCGGATCGACTCATTGAAAGCACGGGATTACTTGCTAAAAGAGAAATGGAAAAGCAAATTTTAGATAAAATGGATTTAGAAAGGGAAAGAGGTATCACCATTAAATTACAGGCGATACGATTAATTTATAAAGCAAAGGATGGAGAAGAATATCTACTAAATTTGATTGATACTCCAGGCCATGTAGATTTTACCTATGAAGTATCTCGAAGTCTTGCAGCCTGTGAAGGAGCAGTATTAATCGTAGACGCAGCTCAAGGAGTAGAGGCTCAGACATTGGCAAACGTTTATTTGGCCCTAGACAATGATCTAGAGATCATACCAGTCATTAATAAAATTGATCTTCCCAGTGCAGACCCTGATAGAGTAAAGGAAGAAATAGAAGATGTAATAGGTATAGATGCCCAAAATGCTCCCTTAATCTCTGCAAAACAAGGGATAGGGATTGAAGATGTATTAGAAGCCATTGTAAAACAAATTCCTCCACCCCAAGGAGATGAAAATGCTCCCCTTAAGGCATTAATTTTTGATTCCTATTATGATTCCTATAAGGGAGTAATCGCCTCTATTAGAGTAAAGGAAGGTACTATTAAAAAATATCAGAAAATAAAGATGATGTCTACCGGAAAGGTTTTTGAAGTAGAAGAAGTAGGCATATTTTTATCCTCCCTTGTATCGGTAGAGAAATTAACTGCTGGGCAAGTAGGATATGTAGCTGCAAGTATCAAAAATGTAAGGGACACCCGTGTGGGGGATACAATAACCGATGCAGAACATTCAGCCTTTCAGCCTTTACCAGGTTACAAAAAGGTAAACCCTATGGTATACTGTGGAATCTACCCGGTAGATGGAGCAAAATATGAAGATTTAAAAGAAGCCTTAGAAAAACTTCATCTTAATGATGCTGCATTGCAATTTGAACCTGAGACATCTATTGCCCTTGGATTTGGATTTCGGTGTGGATTTCTAGGGCTATTACACATGGAAATCATCCAAGAACGATTAGAGAGGGAATATTACATCGATTTAGTAACCACAGCTCCAAGTGTAATCTACAAGATAGTAAAAACCGGTGAAGAAGTTATCCAAGTAGACAATCCCACAAATTTACCTCCAACTGTAGAAATAGATTATATGGAGGAACCTATTGTTCAGGCTTCTATTATGGTGCCTACAGAATATTTAGGTCCTGTAATGGAACTTTGTCAGGAGCGTAGGGGAACCTATATTACCATGAATTATGTGGAAGAAACTCGAGTAGTTCTAGAGTATGAAATACCTTTAAATGAAATCATATATGATTTTTTTGATGCTTTAAAATCAAGAACCAAAGGCTATGCATCCTTTGACTATGAATTAAAAGGATACAAAAAAGCAGATTTAGTGAAATTAGATATTCTATTAAATGGTGAAATTGTAGATGCCTTTTCTTCTATTGTTCATAGGGATAAGGCTTATAACAGGGGAAGAGCTATTGCTGAAAAATTAAAGGAAGTTATTCCTAGACATATGTTTGAAATACCTATACAAGCAGCAATTGAAGGTAAGATTATTGCAAGGGAAACCATAAAAGCATTAAGAAAAGATGTGCTTTCTAAATGCTATGGAGGAGATATTACTAGAAAAAGAAAACTTCTTGAAAAGCAAAAAGAAGGGAAAAAACGTATGCGTCAAGTAGGCAATGTGGAGATTCCCCAAGAAGCCTTTATGGCAGTGATAAAAATAAACTAGGAGTGGTGAAATGGATAGTTATGGCTTATATATTCATATTCCATTTTGTAAAAGGAAATGCCTTTATTGTGATTTTCCTTCCTATGATCACATAGAATATGTTATTCCTTCTTATATCCATGCATTACAAAAAGAAATAAAATTAATAGCATTAGAATATCCAAATATTAAGTTGAAATCCATTTTTATAGGCGGAGGTACCCCTACTTATATGGATTCCCGGTATATAAAAGAGATTATGGAGACCGTTAGAACGTACTTTACCATAGAGAAAGACGCAGAAATTTCCATAGAAGGAAATCCTGGTACTTTTGATTTTAAAAAGTTAGTGGATTACCGCAAAGCAGGAATCAATCGTTTAAGCATTGGATTGCAAGCATGGCAAAATGATTTGTTAAGGAAATTAGGAAGAATTCATACCCAAGAGGAGTTTTTAAAGAGTTTTAGAGCAGTGAAAGATGTAGGATTTTTAAATATTAATATAGATTTAATGTTTGGACTTCCCAATCAAAGTCTAGAGGATTGGAAAGAGACTCTAGATAAGGTCACTGCACTAAAGCCCAATCACCTTTCCTGTTATAGTCTTATTGTGGAAAAAGGTACTCCTTTTTATAAAATGCAGACTCAAGGAAATCTCTTTTTAGATGAAGACCTAGAGCGCCAAATGTATTACTATACAAAGAATTATTTAAAGTCTAAGGGATATCATCATTATGAGATTTCAAATTTTTCTAAACCTGGTTTTGAGTGTAAGCATAACTTAATTTACTGGGAGATGGCACCTTATATAGGGGTAGGGGCAGCAGCTCATTCTTTTACAAAAAAATTTCGATATGCCAACACTCAGTCGGTTTTTAAATATATAGAGTTATTAGAAAAGAATATCTTACCTATTATAGATAAAAATAAAGAGACCCAAGAATATTTTATGCAAGAATTTATGTTTTTGGGGATGCGGAAAATAAAAGGGGTTTCCCCAAAAAAATTTTACAATCTTTTTGGGAAAAGCATCCATGAAGTCTATGGAGATGTTTTAAAAAATCTAGAAGATAAACAACTAATCATGATAGGAGAAAATATTTCTCTTACTGCCAAAGGGCTGGATTTTGCTAATTATGTGTTTCGGTCTTTTTTATAAACAATAATCATAGGTCTTGACAAAATACTTAAGTAGTGGTATTTTTATATCAGAATTAGCACTCACACCTATAGAGTGCTAACAAAGGGAGGTGATATTTTGGATCTAAAGGAGCGTAAGTTAAAAATCTTAAATGCCATTATTCAAGATTATATTTCTACCGCTGAGCCAGTAGGTTCAAGAACTGTTGCAAAGAATTATAATCTGGGAATTAGCTCAGCTACTATAAGAAATGAAATGGCAGACTTAGAAGAAATGGGATATTTGGAACAACCTCATACCTCATCCGGTAGAATTCCATCTGATAAAGCCTATAGACTTTACGTAGATCATTTAATGAGAGTAGATAAATTAAACGAGGTCATAGAAGAGACCATTTATCAACAATATAAAAATTTTGCAGGGGAGCTAGAAAATATGATCTCCCATACATCTCAAATATTATCCCATTTTACCAATTATACTTCTTTAGCTTTAACACCTCAGCTATATGAATCATCTATTAAACATATCCAATTAATGCCATTACAAGAAGATAAAATTCTTATGGTTATCGTTAGCAAAGAGGGAGTAGTAAAAAATATATCCATTAAAGTAGAGGAATCTATAGAAGTTGAAACCTTAAATAAATTTAGTAATATTTTAAATCAATGCTTAAAGGGTTCTAGTATTTTTCAAGTAGAGGAACAAGTTATTGAAAAATTAACAAAGCTAGATAAAAAAGAAAGTATGATATTACAGGAACTCATGCCTATTATTCGGGAATCTCTATCTAGTCAGGAAGATATTAAGATATATTCTAATGGAATTACAAATATATTTAATTTTCCAGAGTTTAAGGATATCAAAAAGGCAAGGGATTTTATTGATCTGTGGGAAAAGAAAAACATTTTAATAGGATTGCTTTCCCATAATCAAAAAGAGAGAATCCATATTTCAATAGGAAAAGAAAATGAACTTGATGAGATAAAAGGTTGTAGTCTCATTACTGCAACTTATCAATTAAATGGAAAAGTTTTAGGTACTATTGGAGTAATAGGCCCAACTAGGATGCAATATAGTAAGGTGATAGCATTGTTAGACTATTTAACTAAACAATTAGACGAATCGGCAAGAAAAACAATTCAAGAATAAAATAAATAGGGAGGAATTTTCTCTTCCTATTTACATATTAAAAATAATTAGGGGTGAAGAAATGCAAAAGAAAGAGGATCATATAGAAGAGATCTTACAAAAAGATGACCATTTAGAAAATGAAGAAGATATGAAACAAGAAGAGAAGATAGAAAAAACTTCTGAAGAATTAGAGGAAGAAAACCCTCAGGAGGAAAAAATAGAAGAAAATTCTGCTACAAAAGTAAAAGATTTAGAAAATAAGTTGGAGGATACACAGCAGCGTATATTGCGCTTACAGGCGGATTTTGATAATTATAAAAAAAGAGTAGCAAAGGAAAAAGAAAATTTATGGAATTATGCATCAGAAGAAATCGTAAAGGCATTGCTTCCTGTAATAGACAATTTTGAAAGAGCTCTATCTTCTCTAGAAGAAAAAGGGGGCGATAAGGATAATGTTGGGTATATACAAGGAGTGCAAATGGTGTATAATCAATTTATTGAGGTATTGAAAAAAGAGGGTTTAGAAGAAATTTCAGCTCTTGGAGAGCCCTTTGACCCCAATATTCATCATGCAGTAGCCCAGGAGTCAAAGGATGATTGTGAGGATAATTCTATTATTGAAGTGTATCAAAAAGGGTATAAAATAAAAGATAAGGTAATAAGGCCTAGTATGGTAAAGGTATGTATCCATTAATAGGAAATATAAATATGAAATAAACGAAATTAAAGGAGGAAATAGTATATGAGTAAAGTAATTGGAATTGATTTAGGTACAACAAACTCATGCGTAGCTGTTATGGAAGGAGGAGAACCAGTAGTTATTCCTAATGCTGAAGGAAACCGTACTACACCTTCCGTTGTAGGTTTTTCAAAGGATGGGGAGAGATTAATTGGACAGGTTGCGAAAAGACAAGCTGTTACCAATCCAGATAAAACCATTAGCTCTATAAAAAGACACATGGGTTCTGACTATAGAGTAAAGATTGATGATAAAAGTTATTCTCCCCAAGAAATTTCCGCAATGATCCTACAAAAATTAAAACAAGATGCAGAAAATTATTTAGGAGAATCAGTAACCCAAGCAGTTATTACAGTACCTGCATATTTTAGTGATAGTCAAAGACAGGCTACTAAAGATGCTGGGAAGATCGCTGGTTTAGAAGTTCTTAGAATTATTAATGAGCCTACAGCAGCATCCTTAGCTTATGGATTGGACAAAGAAGACAATCAAAAGATTTTAGTATTTGACCTTGGAGGCGGTACCTTTGATGTTTCCGTTCTTGAATTAGGAGATGGAGTATTTGAAGTATTGGCTACCAGTGGAAATAACCATCTTGGGGGAGATGATTTTGATCAAAAGATCATTGACTATTTAGCAGAAGAATTTAAAAAGGAAAATGGAATAGATTTAAGACAAGATAAAATGGCCCTTCAGAGATTAAAAGAAGCTGCTGAAAAGGCGAAAGTTGAACTATCTAGTGTAGTAACCACTAATATCAATCTTCCTTTTATTACAGCAGATGCCAGTGGTCCAAAGCATTTAGACATGAATTTAACGAGAGCAAAATTTAATGAACTAACAGCAGATTTAGTACAAAAAACCGTTGAACCTGTACAAACTGCTTTGAAGGATGCAGGAATTTCAGCATCAGAAATCGATAAGGTTATTTTAGTAGGAGGTTCCACTAGAATTCCTGCTGTACAAGAGGAAGTTCAAAGACTAACAGGAAAAGAACCCCATAAGGGAATCAATCCAGATGAATGTGTTGCCCTTGGAGCAGCAATTCAAGGGGGAGTTCTTACTGGAGAAGTAAAGGACGTACTATTATTGGATGTTACTCCTTTATCTTTAGGAATTGAAACCTTAGGAGGAGTATTTACAAAGTTAATTGAAAGGAATACAACTATTCCAACTAAGAAAAGCCAAGTCTTTTCTACAGCAGCAGATAATCAGACAAGTGTAGAGATACATGTATTACAAGGTGAAAGGGAAATGGCTGCTGATAATAAAACCTTAGGAAGATTCCAATTAACTGGAATTGCTCCAGCTCCTAGGGGAGTTCCACAAATTGAAGTTACCTTTGATATTGATGCAAATGGTATCGTAAATGTATCTGCTAAGGATTTAGGAACAGGTAAGGAACAAAAAATTGTCATCAAATCTACTACCAACTTAAGTGATGAAGAAATTGAACGAGCTGTAAAAGAAGCAGAACAACATGAAGCAGAAGATAAAAAACGAAAAGAAGAAATAGAAGTTCGAAACAATGCAGATTCCTTAGTATATCAAACAGAGAAGTCATTAAAAGATTTAGAAGGGAAAATTAGTGCTGACGAAAAACAAAATGTAGAAGATAAATTAGCTAAATTAAAGAAAGAGCTAGAAGGTAATGATATAGAAGCAATTAAAAAGGCTACTGAAGAATTAACCCAAGCCTTCCATACTATTTCACAAAAGATCTATGAACAGGCTGCTCAACAGCAGACTCAGCAAAATAATCAAAATCAAGATGATAATGTAGTAGATGCAGATTATAAAGTTGTTGACGATGATGATAATAAGCAAAAATAATACTGTTCAAGACCAAAGCCTTAAGGCTTTGGTCTTTATCCGATAGGAAAAGAGTTTAAGGGGTGACACAATGAGCAAAAGGGATTATTATGAAGTTTTAGGCGTGGATAAAAATGCATCAGATGCAGAAATAAAAAAATCATATAGAAAATTAGCAAAAAAATATCACCCTGACTTAAATCCTGGTGATAAAGAAGCGGAGCAAAAATTTAAAGAAGTGAATGAAGCCTATGAGGTTTTAAGTAATCCAGAAAAAAAAGCAAATTATGATCGCTTTGGACATGCGGGTACAGATCCTAACGGCTTTGGAGGCAGCGGATTTGGTGGATTTAGTGGATTTGGTGGATTTGATGATATTTTTGATATGTTTTTTGGTGGCAGCAGTGGATTTGGCGGTGAAAGTACCAAAAAGAAAGGGCCTCAAAAAGGAGCAGATATTCGAACAGATCTGGATTTAAAGTTTGAAGAGGCGGCCTTTGGAGCAGAAAAGGATATAAATGTAACTCGTCTGGAAAAATGTCATACCTGTAATGGAACAGGGGCAAAACCAGGAACTAAAGTAAAAACCTGCGATAAATGTCATGGAACAGGACAAATTCAATATACCCAAAATACTGCTTTAGGAAGGTTTGTAAATGTCAGAACTTGTGATAAATGTCATGGAGAAGGGACAATTATAGAAACCCCTTGTAAAAGTTGCCATGGAACAGGGCAAGTAAAAAAGACCAGAACTATTCATGTGAAAATTCCTGCTGGAGTAGATAATGATTCTATTCTTCCTTTAAGGGGAGAAGGGGAACCAGGCATAAAGGGTGGAAGATCTGGAGACCTCTATATCTATATCCATGTACAACCCCATCCTATTTTTACTAGAGAAAGAAATGATATTTATTGTGAAATACCTATTACCTTTGCTCAAGCAACCTTAGGAGCGGAACTAACGGTGCCTACCTTAGATGGAAAGGTAAAATATGAAATTCCAGAGGGAACCCAAACAGGTACTGTATTTCGGTTAAAGGGTAAGGGAGTACCTAAAGTTCGTGGAAATGGTAGAGGAGATCAATATGTAAAGGTAAAGGTAGAAGTACCAAAGAAATTAAACAAACAACAGAAGGAATTGCTCCAAAAATTTGCTGAAATAAGCGGAGAAGACAATTTCGAACAAACCAAGAGTTTTTTTGATAAAGTAAAAGATATTTTTGGAGTATAATATTAAAATAGCTATAAAATCACTTCACGATCTCGTGAAGTGATTTTATAGCTATAAGATTATTTATTTCTGTTTTTAATGAGGAGGAAAAGAAATGAAATGGATAGAAGTAAAGGTCAGTACTATCCATGAGGCTGTGGAGATGGTGTCTAATATACTCTATGAGGCAGGAGTAGGTGGGGTAATGATTCAAGATCCTGAAGATATGAAAGTACAGCAAAAAGAGCAAGGCAGCTGGGATTATATCGATGAAGACTTATGGGAGAAGATGGAGGAAGGAGTATATGTAATCGGATATTTTCCAGAAACTCCAGATCTTTTAGAAAAAATTAATTTAGTGGAAAGAAGAATAAAAGAGATTTCTAAGTATGGTATTGACCTAGGGGAGGGAGAAGTAACTACCACCGAAGTCTATGAAGAGGATTGGACTACATCTTGGAAAAAGTATTATAAGCCTACAAAATTAGGGAAAAGTATTGTAATCAAGCCTACTTGGGAAGAGTACAAAGCAAAAGAAAGGGAGCATGTCATTGAACTGGATCCAGGGATGGCTTTTGGTACAGGGACTCATGAAACTACTCAATTGTGTATAGAATTTTTAGAGAATTATGTAAAAGAGGATAGTGTAGTATTAGATATTGGAACTGGAACTGGTATTTTGGGGATCACTGCTGCAAAGCTTGGTAGTTCAAAGGTAATTGGGGTTGATATAGATCCCGTAGCAGTAAAGGCAGCAAGGGAAAATGTCCATTTAAATCAAGTAGAAGATGTAATGGAGGTAAGACAAGGGAATTTATTTGATGTAGTGAATGGGCAGGGAAATATTGTAGTAGCTAATATTATTGCTGATATTATTATAGAATTATCTAAGAATATTAGAAAATTTTTAAAAGAAGATGGAATTTTTATCGCTTCTGGTATAATATTAGATAGGTTAGAGGATGTAAAAGTAGCATGTAAAGAACAAAATATTAAAATACAATCTACAAAAACTATGGGAGAATGGGCAGCTCTATGCCTAACCTTGGCATAAGGAGGAAAAAATGCATCGTTTTTTTGTAAGTTCCAGTCAAATAGATGAGCGAAACAGAAGTATTGAGATATTAGGAGAGGATGTAAAACATATCAGCAGAGTACTTCGTTTAAATAAAGGACAAGAAGTAGAAATCTGTAATGGAGAAGGCATAGAATATAATGTGATTATTGAGGAAATAAATAAAGATAAGATTAATACTCGTATTAAGAAAGTGCATCTATCTCACAGGGAACCCAATATTGAGGTTACCTTATATCAGGGATTACCAAAGTCAATCAAAATGGACCTGATTATACAAAAGTGTACAGAATTAGGAATCCATAGTATAGTACCGGTCAAAACCGATAGAACAGTGGTAAAAATAGAAAATTTTAAAGCGGAGAAGAAAAAATTAGAACGGTGGCAGAGAATTTGTTATGAGGCAGCAAAACAATCCAAACGGGGAAAAGTTCCTAATATTAGTGGAATAAAAGAATGGAAAGAAGTGTGGGAAGATGCGGCAAAGAACGATTTAAATATTGTTGCCTATGAAAATGAGAAAAGTAAAGGATTAAAGCAAATGTTAGAAGAGTACCAAAAGCCTGCTCAAAAAATAGGTGTTTTAATTGGCCCTGAGGGTGGTTTTGAAAAACAGGAAATTCAAGAAGCTCAGAATAAAGGATTTATTTCCATTTCCTTAGGGCCTAGAATATTGCGTACAGAAACAGCGGGTTTTGCTATCCTTACAATGTTAATGTATGTATTAGGAGATTTAGGAGGATATTAGGTGAAAAAGGTAGCTTTTTATACATTAGGATGTAAAGTAAATACTTATGATACAGAGGCATTGGTAGAGATCTTTGAAAAGAAAGGGTATACAATTGTAAACTTCGAAGAAAAAGCTGATGTATATGTAGTGAATACCTGCACAGTGACTAATTTAGGAGATAGGAAATCCAGGAAAATGATCCGCAAAGCAAAAAAGATGAATGAGGATGCTATCATAGTGGTGGCAGGTTGTTATGCTCAAACAGCGCCAGAGGAACTTATAAGAATTCCTGAAGTAAATTTAGTAATCGGGAATAAAGATCGTAAAAATATTGTAAATCTAGTAGAAGAAATTAGTGAAAATGAGCAGGATAAAATAAATGCTGTTGGTAATATTATGGAAGAGGCTAATTTTGAGGATTTATCTGTATATGAAATGAAGGGAAAGACCAGAGCATTTATAAAGATACAAGAAGGATGCAATCAATTTTGTTCCTATTGTATCATCCCTTATGCCAGAGGCCTTATTCGAAGCAGAAGACCTGAAAGTGTATTAAAAGAAGTAAAAAAACTTGTAGATGCAAATTATAATGAGGTAGTATTAACGGGAATTCATGTTGCTTCCTATGGAAGGGATTTAGAGGACAGTTCTCTTCTTCAGTTAATTCAAGAAATCCATGAAGTAGAGGGGATTGAGAGAATTCGATTGAGTTCCCTAGAGCCTAGACTTCTAACCAAGGATTTTTTGAAAGAATTAAGTAAGCTGCCAAAATTTTGTCCCCATTTTCATATTTCTCTACAAAGTGGCTCAGATAGTGTCTTAAAAGCAATGAAAAGAAAGTATACTACGGCAGAATATAAACAATACGTTCAAATTGTAAGAGAGTATTTTCCTTTAGCTTCTATTACTACAGATATTATGGTTGGTTTTCCTGGAGAAGGAGAAAGGGAGTTTAGAGAAACCTATAATTTTGCAAAGGAAATTGCCTTCAGTAAAATTCATGTTTTTAAATATTCCCCCAGAAAAGGTACACCAGCTGCTAAATATCCAAACCAAGTAAATGGAAAAGTTAAGGAAGAAAGAAGTAAGAAATTGATTGCATTGGCAGAAAAAATGGAAGGGGAATACTATCATCAATTTATAGAAACCACCAAAAAAGTTTTATTTGAGCAAGAGGACCTTAATAGAAATGGTTATTATGAAGGCTTGACCGATAATTATATTCGTGTTTTTGCCCAAAGTAATGAAGATATAAAGGGACAGATCAGGTCTGTCCTGTTAGAAAGAACTTATAAGAACCATATGGAGGGAAAAATAATTTAATCCATCCTATTATTTAAAATAAAGAAGGATTTTCTAGACACAATATTGAATTAGTATAATGATAGTCTATTGCTAGAGAGGGGGGTGAAAAATGGAGGATTGTTTGTTTTGTAAAATAGCGAATAAAGAGTTGGAAAGTCAATATGTTTATGAAGATGAAAAGGTAATAGCATTTAAAGATGTAGACCCCCAAGCTCCTGTCCATGTATTGATTATTCCCAAAAAACATTATACATCTATACTGGATGTACCAGATGATGAGATGAATATTATTGCTCATATTTATAAAGTAGCAAAAAAAATTGTGAAAGATATGGGAGTTGCCAAAAAGGGGTTTAGGTTAATAAACAATTGTGGAGAAGAAGGCGGACAATCTGTATCACATCTTCATTTCCATTTACTTGGAGGAAGATTATTAGGTTGGCCTCCAGGTTAGAATCCATCTATTGACACATATCCTTTCATTCATATATAATGAAAAGTGTGTTTAATAAAAGCATCCCACGTATCACTACAGTAAAGTATTTGGTTATACTGTTACTAGCGGAGGGAGGGAAATATATGTCAGAGATTAAAGTTGGAGAAAATGAATCTTTAGAAAGTGCACTTCGTAGATTTAAAAGACAATGTGCTAGATCTGGGGTTTTATCTGAAGTTAGAAAAAGAGAACATTATGAAAAACCAAGTGTAAAGCGTAAGAAAAAATCTGAAGCTGCAAGAAAACGAAAAAGAAAATATTAATATTAATTAAAGTTGAGGTGTTTTTATGTCCCTCAAAGAGCGACTTTTAAGTGATTTAAAACAATCCATGAAAGAAAAGAATACAATAAAAAAGTCTACTATTACAATGGTTAGAGCAGCCATTCTTCAAGTGGAGAAAGACAAAAAAGTTGAATTGAATGATCAAGACATTATTGAGATCATTGCCAAACAAGTAAAACAACGAAAAGATGCCCTTGAAGATTTTGAAAAAGGAGCTCGCCAAGATTTAATAGAGCAAACACAAAAAGAAATAGATATTTTAGAAGAGTACCTTCCCCAACAATTATCACAAGAAGAGATAGAAAATATCGTTATTGAAACAATTAGTGAAGTGGGAGCTGTCTCCATAAAAGACATGGGTAAGGTAATGGGTGCCATTATGCCTAAAGTAAAGGGTAGAGCAGATGGTGCCATAGTTAATAAATTTGTAAAACGACATTTGCAAGGATAAAAAATCTGGATTCTTCCAGATTTTTTATTTTTTTAAATAAAATATGAAAATGGAATTTTCATTAAAGGAAGGGATAATATCTAATATAGAGAATATAAATCTAAAGAACGGGGGTGATACAATTTGAAGAAAAAGATTTTGCTATTTCTATATTTCTCTATAATACTATCCTTTATAGGAATCCATTCTATTCAAGCAGCTACTAGAGAAATATTTATAATACCTATCGAGGGAGAAATAGGTCCAGCTATGGAAGAATTTGTTCGCCAAAGTATAAAAAAAGCAGAGGACAATAATGCAGAGGCTATCTTATTTAAAATTAACACACCAGGAGGATTAGTAGAAAATGCGATAAACATAAGTGAAAGCATTTTAAATACTCCTATTAAAACTATCGCATATGTAAATAATGAAGCCATATCCGCCGGTACTTTAATTACTATATCTGCCCAAGAGATCTATATGTCCCCTTCTGCTATCATTGGAGCAGCAGAAACAAGACCTAATGAAGGGAAGTATATTAGTTACTGGACAGGAAAATTACGTAATGTAGCTCAAATTCGTGGGAGAGATCCTCGATTAGTAGCTGCAATGGCTGATGCTGATATAGAAATTGAAGGAATAATACAGAAAGGGAAACTTTTAACCCTTACAGCTGAAGAAGCGTTAAAATTAGGTTTTATTGAAGAAATGGGAAATTCTGTAGAAGAGATACAAAAAACTTCTAATTTAGAAAATTATTCATTAAAAAAGTTAGAGCCTTCTTTTCAATTAAGTTTGGCAGCTCTAGCTACTAGTACAACAGCAACTTCAATATTACTGACCGTTGGTTTTATAGGTATCATCGTTGAAATTTTTACTTCTGGATTTGGTATAGCAGGAGCTATAAGCCTTATATCCTTTGGGTTATATTTTGGGGGAGCGTTACTGGCGGGGTATAGTAGTTGGATTGTTATTGTTCTATTTATTATTGGTTTAATATTATTGTTGATAGAAGTATTTGTTCCGGGTTTTGGTGTCCCTGGAATATTGGGAATTATTTCAGTGATTGCAAGTATTATGATGAGTTCTTCTTCTTTAGAACAGGCAATCATTTCCTTATTCATTTCTCTTATATTAACCATGATAGCGGGTATATTATTAATTAAATTTGGTCCTAGAAATAAACTTTTCAATCGTATTACCTTGTCTACATCATTAAATAAAGAAAATGGATTTGTTACCAGTGAAAACTTTAAGAATTATATAGGCAAAATAGGGATTACATTGACCCCTCTTAGACCCTCTGGCAGTGTAGAAGTAGAAGGGAAAAAACTTGACGTGGTTTCGGAAAACATGTATATTGAAAAAGATCAAAGGATAAAAATTATAAAAGTAGAAGGCAATAGAATCATTGTGCAAAAAATAGATTGAAGGAGGCAGTTTTTTATGGCAGTTATAAGTTTAATTATTATAGTAGGGATTCTATTAATCCTATTGGCATTAATATTTAGTTTTATTCCTGTAGGCTTATGGATAGCAGCATTGGCTGCCAATGTACCTATTGGTATTTTTACCTTAATAGGTATGAGATTAAGACGGGTAATTCCTAAAAAAATAGTAGATCCCCTTATTAAAGCTAGTAAGGCAGGATTAAATCTTGCAGTTGACCAGTTAGAGGCTCATTATTTAGCTGGGGGAGATGTAGATCGGGTAGTAAATGCCTTAATTGCTGCTCAAAGAGCGGATATTGATTTAAGTTTCGAGAGGGCAGCAGCTATTGACCTCGCAGGAAGAGATGTACTGGAAGCTGTTCAGATGAAAGTAAATCCTAAGGTAATCGAAACTCCAATTATTGCAGCAGTAGCAAAGGATGGAATTGAAGTAAAGGCTAAGGCAAGGGTCACAGTAAGAGCTGACATTAATCGATTAATTGGTGGAGCAGGAGGAGACACAGTAATTGCCAGAGTAGGGGAAGGAATCGTTACAACTGTAGGTAGTTCCGATTCCCATAAAGATGTTTTAGAAAATCCAGATTCCATATCAAAAACGGTATTAAATAAAGGATTAGATGCAGGAACTGCCTATGAAATTCTTTCTATTGATATTGCCGATGTAGATGTGGGAAGAAATATTGGAGCACAATTACAAACAGCCCAGGCAGAAGCCGATAAACGAATTGCCCAAGCTAGAGCTGAGGAGAGAAGGGCAATGGCTGTGGCCAAGGAACAAGAAATGAAAGCTTCTGTAGAAGAGATGAGAGCAAAGGTAGTAGAGGCTGAAGCGGAGGTACCAAAGGCAATGTCCCAAGCTTTAAAAGAAGGAAATCTGGGGGTTATGGATTATTATAATATGAAGAATATATTAGCAGATACTCAAATGAGAGACTCTATATCAAATTTAGGCGGGGATGAGAATAAAGACAATAACAAATAGTTTTTGTAGGCTGGTGATAAAATGGATGGTTTCATAGATATTGTTTGGGATTTACTCCCTTTTCTACTTCTTATCGTTTTTCCTATACTTCGGGGCCTTAACAATCATAAAAAAGAAAAAACAGAGCATAAAGAAAAAACAAGAAAAGTAAACTATTCTAAGAGAAAAGGAAATCCTCCAAAACTTTTGGAAAATATAGGAAAGGAATTAAAGAAAGAATTGAATAAGGATAAAGACTCTAAAAACATACAGGAAGTAGAAAACTTTGGTAAGACAATCTTAGATAAAAATATTAATAAAAATGATAAGAATCCTTCTTTAGAATCTCAACAGATAGATACCTCTAAAGAAAAGATTCTCGATAATAACATAAAAAGGGAAAACATGGAATCGACAGATCCTATCAATTCAGATTTTAATAAAAAGATGGATAGATCTATCCATAGAAATGAAAGAGAAAAGATCCTAAATAGCTTAGAATTTTCCAGAAATCCTCTGCTTCAAGGAATCATATTTTCCGAGATACTAGGTCAACCCAAGGCAAGAAGAAATCAATTCAATAAAAACAGCTAACGAGAATCTCGTTAGCTGTTTTTATTTGTCTATAGCATAGGGAAAATATCAAAAGCATAGATATAGATAAGAGAGAGGGTGAAAAAATGGGAGATAAATTCAATCATCTAAAAGAAGAATTATCGGAAGCTCTAGAGCTACCAAAGGAAATAGTACTAGATTTGCCAAAGATATCTCTAATAGGGAAAATACAATTAATCATAGAAAATCATAAAGGAATTATCGAATATACTCCTATGCAAATTAGAATAGGTAGTAATTCAGGGATAATTAAAATACAAGGTAAAAACTTATATATAAAGACAATCGTAAAAGAGGAAATTATTATAACAGGGGAAATAGATGCTTTTGAATTTATCCCGTAAAAGAGGTGAGAAAAGTGTTGATTGTGAAATTATGGAATTACCTTAAAGGATATGTTATTATTAAGATTGAAGGTTTTGCACTGGAAAAGTTTTTAAACCTTTTAGTAAGAGAAGAAATTTTTGTATGGGATATTATTCGTCAATCAAATACTTGTATCTATGTAAAAGTAAGTAAAAGGGACTTTCCACAATTAAAAAATATTATAAAAAAAGTATCTTGTAGAATAGAAATTGTGGATAAAAGGGGATTCCCTTTTTTATTAGCAAAAATAAAAAAGAGGAAATTTTTAGCACTAGGAGCTGTTCTAGCACTTATTGCTGTGTATTTTTTTACCTCTTTTATATGGAGCATTGACATTACTGGTAACAAGAGAATTTCTACTAATACTATCCTAAAACAAGTACAAGATCTAGGATTAAAAGAAGGAGAGTGGAAATATAAATTTGATGAACAAAAATTAGAGAATGAACTGCTTCTTACGAACCCAGATTTAAGCTATGTAAAAATAAACTTTGTAGGAACAAAAGTAGAAATAGAAATAGTAGAAAAGGAAACCCTTCCTCCTGAACGAAACACAAAGATCCCTACAAATGTAGTTGCTCAGAGAGATGGCATTATTCATAATATTTTTGCCTACGGGGGAGAACCGATGGTGAAAGAAGGAGATCTAGTAAAAAAAGGAGATTTGTTGATCAGTGGAGAAATTCCTAATAAAGAGTTAGTAGAAGAAAATAAGGAAGGGGACGAAAATGAAAATAAGGAGGGAATTCAAAATAGAAAAGTTCATGCTTGGGGAGATGTATATGCAAAAACGTGGTATGAACGAAAAGTAACGGTTCCCATCAAGATAAAACAGGAAAGAAATGAAAGTGAAAAAATAGAAGAGCGTTCCATTGTTTTTGGAGAAATAGAGTTTACACCAAGAAAAGTTGCTATTCCCTATAAAAAATATGATAAAATAGAAAAAAGCATTCCTATTATAGATTGGAAAGGTTTTAGAATTCCCATATATATAAAGCTGTCTCTTATACACATCTCCTAGCCCACGAGACAGGCAGAAA